>DATCVA010000105.1:0-18192 GCA_036567205.1 Eoetvoesiella sp.
CCAAGATGCGCGGAGTCGAGTCGTCGGGAATGTTGTGTTCAGCACGCGAACTTGGCTTGTCTGAAGACCATGGCGGCTTGCTCCAGCTAGACGCCGATGCAGTCATAGGCCAATCATTGCGCGAAACGCTCGATCTGGACGACACGCTGTTTACATTGAAGCTGACGCCTAATCGCGCTGATTGTTTGTCGATCCTGGGCGTTGGGCGCGAAGTGGCGGCGCTGACGGGGGCGCCATTGACGCTGCCGCATACCGAGTCCGTTCCGGTTACGTTAACGGATCGTTTGCCGGTATCGGTACAGGCTCCGGATCTGTGCGGCCGTTTTGCCGGTCGAGTCATTCGTGGCGTCAATGCGCATGCACAGACTCCTTCCTGGATGAAGTCTCGCCTTGAACGTGCCGGCCAGCGTCCGATTTCGGCACTGGTCGATATTTCGAATTACATCATGCTTGAGCTGGGGCGTCCGACTCACGTTTTTGACTTGCAGCGCATTCAGGGAGGTTTAACTGTACGCTGGGCAAAATCGGGCGAAGCGCTCGAGTTGTTGAACGGTCAAGCCGTTACGCTGGATACCGACGTTGGAGTGATCGCTGCGGGTGATGCCGTTGAAAGCCTGGCAGGTATTATGGGAGGAGCGGCCACTGCGGTGACTCTGGATACCACCGATATCTATCTCGAGGCCGCTTTTTGGTGGCCCGAGGCTATTATGGGCCGCGCCCGACGCTTTAAATTCAGCTCGGAAGCCAGTCATCGTTTTGAACGCGGCGTCGATTTCGAGTCTGTGGTTGAACACCTGGAACTCATGACTCGCTTGCTGATCGATATTTGCGGCGGTGAGGTTGGGCCGATCGATGATCAGATTATCAATTTGCCGGCCCGCGAGCCGGTCAAGATGCGTATTGATCGGTGTCACCGCGTGCTGGGCATACCGGTGACCCAGGCAGAGATCGAACAAATTTTTACGAACCTTGGACTATCGTTCCAAGTTCAGGATAACGCCTTTATTGTTACCCCGCCTTCTTATCGTTTCGACCTGTTCATTGAAGAAGATTTAATCGAAGAGGTTGCGCGGGTATACGGTTTTGAACGTATTCCCGATCTGCCGCCCAAGGCCCGGGCCGAAATACGCACCGAGCCGGAAGTCTTGCGCGGGCCGCATGCTTTGCGTCAAAGCATGGCCGACCTCGATTATCAGGAAGTCATTAATTTTTCGTTTGTCGAAGAGGCCTGGGAGCGCGATTACGCCGGGAATGCCGATCCTATCAAGCTATTGAATCCGATTGCCAGCCAATTGGCGGTAATGCGTTCAAGCCTGATCGGCGGTCTGGTGGCTAATATTACCCACAATGCCAACCGCAAGCAGAGCCGTGTGCGAGTATTCGAGCTGGGCCGTGTGTTCGCTCGTGATGCGCAAGTTATTGACGGCGCCCTGACTGTTGCCGGGGTCCGCCAGCCGCAGCGTTTGGCCGGTGCCGCATGGGGGCCGGCTGTGCATGAACAGTGGGCGGTACCAACCCGTCAGGTGGATTTCTACGACGTTAAAATGGATGTGGAAAACTTGCTTGGGGCCCAGTCTGAACATTTGACGTGCATTCCGGCGGTTCATCCCGCCCTGCATCCCGGGCGTTCTGCGCGCCTGGTTTTAAAGGGCGACGACATTGGCTGGATCGGAGAGCTTCATCCCCGCTGGGTTCAGCAAGCCGACCTTAATCATGCTCCGGTGGTATTTGAGATTGACGTCAACGCTATCTCGACGGCAAGTTTGCCGGCGCCGGTGGAGTTGTCACGACAGCCTGTGGTTGTGCGCGATCTGGCTGTCTGGGTGCGTACTGAAGTGGTCTATCAAGATTTGTTGGATACGCTTACTCAAACTATTGCGGCAGATGTTACTCTAAGCATAGTGAAAGAGATCAAGTTATTCGATGTTTGGCGCGACAAGTCCGCCCAAACCGACACTCCGGAAAAAAGTATGGCTCTACACTTTTGGCTGCAGGATCCCGAGGTTACACTCGACGATGCCAGGGTAGAGCAATGCATTAACCAATTACTGGCAGCGCTGGTTAGCGCTCATGGGGCGCGCCTGCGCGCCTAAAGCCCTAAGGAAGCTAGACATGAACTCAGATCCGCGTACCTTGACCAAAGCCGAACTGGCAGAGTTGCTTTTCGACCGGGTTGGTTTGAATAAACGGGAAGCCAAAGATATCGTTGACACGTTCTTCGAGGAAATTCGCGACTCGCTGGCCCGGGGTGTCGAGGTTAAGCTGTCGGGGTTCGGGAATTTCCAGGTGCGCGACAAACCGCCGCGCCCGGGACGCAACCCTAAAACCGGAGAGGTTATCCCTATTGCCGCGCGTCGCGTTGTTACGTTCCATGCAAGCCAGAAACTGAAAAGCGTGGTAGAACAGGCCGGGCGCATTACCGCCCCTTCGGCCACAGAATAAGTTGTGTTGCGGCACGTTCGCCAGTCTGTTTAGGGCGAATCCCAATTCGATTTTTATGTTGTTAACTACTCGGCATACAATCCGCTCATGAGCTCAATCGAATCTCCCGTTATCTTGCCTCCGATCCCGGCCAAGCGTTATTTCACCATCGGTGAAGTTAGCGATCTGTGTGGCGTAAAACCTCATGTATTACGCTACTGGGAGCAAGAGTTCACGCAGCTTAAACCGGTTAAACGCCGGGGTAATCGCCGCTATTATCAACATCATGAAGTATTGCTGATCCGGCGCATACGCGATTTGCTGTATGAGCAGGGCTTTACAATCAGTGGCGCGCGTAATCGGCTTGGCGATACGCGCGAAGTTCCACACGATCAGGATGCTGCAATTCGTCTCAGCGGGCAAGAATTTCAAGCCTTGCGGGCAGATCTTGTGGCGGTACGCGACATGTTGACCGAGGCGCTGGGCTAAGTGCTGTAAGCTGCCGCCTCTATAATTATGCCCACAGATTGCGCGGTCAAGATCCGGCACTAAAGGCGCTGCAAAATGACGCTTTCGGCATTCGATCTTTTCAAGATAGGTATCGGCCAATCGACTGATACGGTCATGCCCTCTGACGTTGATCGGCTTATTGATCTGATCAAATCAAGGCGCCTCCGAAGGTCACTTCGGGGAGCAGTTGAAATTACTGCAGCGTCACCATCCGTCCAAGAAATAAAATCGCGCCGTTCGGGCTGCCGGTGGGCGAGCCGCCCTGCGCTTCGACAGTCATTTCGAAAAGCTGGCCCGGTTGGATGGTGCCGATGCTTGCCGCGGGCACCATGACCGGCTGATTGGGGTCGATAAGCCCCAGCGATCGTGGCTGGGTTTCTACTTGATTGCTTGTCCATAGCTGAACTGACGCATCGGCAGGTACTTCGCTGTGCACTAAAGGATTCAAAACCAGGTTTTTCTGGGCATCCAGCGCTACAGTCCAGCCGGGTGTCGAGGTTTGGCCCGGCGCCTGCAAAATGGCTACCTGTATCAACTGAGGGGCAGTGGCTGCCGGGGCATCTACATCAGCTGCCGCGACGGGCGAGTTGCCAAACTTATTAATGCGCAAGGTCAGGACCAACATGATAAGCGCGAGAATTACGCAAAGGGTACGCCAGAACCAGATGCCGTTCCAAATGGGAGCAATAAGGGTTTTAGCGACGCCCGGTCCTGGGGCGGAGCGGTTGCGGTTGCCGGGGGTTTTGCTGGCATCTGTCGCAGCAGGGGAAGGAGTAGCTGCCGCTACGGTTGCCGATGCAGCGCTGGGACGCTTGAGCAGGGAAATTTCCTGGCCCAGGGCGGCTTGAATTTTTTGTAGCAGGATGGGCGGCGGCTGTACAGGCACCAACTGATCCACCAAGGCAAGAAAATCATTTTCCCACTTCAGGGCCTGGACGACAGCTTCGGGATCGCGGCCAAGCAAGGCATGAGCTTGCGCCGTATCTTTTAAATCGAGTAGTCCCAGGGTGTATTCGGCAATCAGTAAATCGTTATTGATGCCTTGCTGAGGGCTATTCATGCTTCTAATTCCTGAATGGCGCGCAAGCCAGCCCGAACCTGCCGTCTGAGTTCAGATATAGGTGTTGCCAGATGCGCGGCAATTTGCTCATAAGTCAGGCCGTTATAAAACGCCATCAGAATAGGGCGGCGTTGTGCGTCGTCAAGTTGGGCGAGCCGCTGCACCAAAGGCGCAGGTATGCCTCTGGATAAAAGCGGTTTAGGTATTGACTCGGCCCATTCCGTATTGGCGTGGCTCGGCCGTCCTGATTGGCGCAGGCGATTCAAAATTCGATAGCGCATAATGCTGTACATCCAGGCACGCGCACTGCCCACTTCAGGATCAAAGCTGTCGGCATTTTTCCAGATCAGCACGAAGGCATCACGCACGATTTCTTGTGCATCGCCCGGGTTTCCAAGCATTCTGGTGCATAACGCCAGCATGCGCGGCGCTTCGTGTCGATAAAGCTCTTGAAACGTTTCTTCGTTGCCTGTTGCACAGGCGGTAAGGGCGGCTTCATAATTGAAGGGGTGAACAGCCATACGGTCTCCGGATTTTCCCAAGCGGGAACGGTTATTGTATAAGGTGTTTACCCAAGTCAAAGTCCAAAACGGAGCTTCTCGAGTAACAATAGATTGCGATGCGCACCGAAAACCCATTTCGGTGCGCATTGTCATAGCCATTAAACTTTTATCCATTTATTTATAAGCAGCATGAGAATCTCCCATACGGGTCCCGCACCAAAGAATCGCAACGACATTCAAACAATCAAATCACTTTTGCCCTATGTCTGGCAATTTAAGTATCGCGTGATTCTGGCCATGGCTTGTCTGGTAGCCGCCAAAGTGGCCAGTGTGGTTTTGCCGCTTTTTCTTAAGGATATAGTCGATAAATTAAGTTTGCCCGGCACACTAATGGCGCTGCCGATCGCGGCGTTGCTGGGTTATGGCTTTGCGCGGTTGGCCAGCAGTGTTTTTGGGGAACTGCGCGATGCCCTGTTTGCACGTGTTACGCAGGGATCGATCCGGCGTATCGCAACTCGGTTGTTTGATCATTTGTTTGCATTATCGCTGCGGTTTCACATGCAACGGCAAACCGGTGGGCTAAGCCGCGATATAGAGCGCGGTACCAAAGGCATAGGGTTCTTGTTGAATTTCACCGTGTTCAATGTGTTGCCGACCTTGTTGGAAATCAGCATGGTTGCGGCCATATTGTTGTGGCGTTACGACTTGCTGTTTGCGCTGGTTACGTTGGGGACAATAGTCTCTTATGTGCTGTTTACGCTGGTCGTCACCGAAAAGCGCATGGTGTATCGGCGCAGCATGAATGACCTGGACAGTAAGGCCAATAGCAAAGCGATCGATGCCCTTATTAACTATGAAACGGTCAAGTACTTTGGTAATGAAGGCTATGAGCTGGATCGATACGATCGCAATTTAGGCAAGTGGGTCGATTCGGCGGTGAAGAACCAGGTTTCCCTGAATTTCCTGAATATGGGGCAGGGCGTAATCATCACGATAGGAATTACCTTGTTGTTGTGGTTGTCGGCGCAAGGTGTCGTCGATCAGACTATGAGCGTGGGCGACGTCGTGCTGGTCTCGGCGTATTTAACGCAACTGTATGCGCCGCTTAATTTCCTGGGTTTTGTGTACCGTGAAATCAAGCATGCGTTGGCCGATATGGAACGCATGTTTGGCTTGCTGGCGCAGCATCAGGAGGTTGCCGATACGGTTGACGCCCAAACGTTGGCCACAAACCAGGCAACTATTGTGTTTGATCATGTCGACTTTGGTTATGAAGCCAATCGTCAGATTTTGTTCGACGTCAGTTTCACCATTCCCGCAGGGAGGACATTGGCCGTGGTGGGTTCGTCGGGGGCTGGCAAGTCGACGTTGTCTCGATTGTTATTTCGTTTTTACGACGTGAACTCAGGAGCGATCAAGATTAATGGCATCGATACGCGCAATTTGACTCAGTCCAGTTTGCGCCAGCACATTGGAATCGTGCCGCAAGACACGGTGCTTTTCAACGACACGATTTTGTACAACATTGCTTATGGCAATACGGCAGCGAGCCACGAGGATATCGTTCAGGCGGCCAAAGCGGCCAGTATTCACGATTTCATCACTAGCTTACCCGACGGCTACGAAACGCAGGTAGGCGAGCGCGGACTGAAGTTGTCGGGCGGCGAAAAACAACGCGTGGCAATTGCCCGGACGTTGCTTAAGAATCCGCCCATACTAATTTTGGACGAGGCTACCAGCGCGCTTGATACTCGCACCGAGAGGGCGATTCAGGAAGAGTTGAACCAGATCGCAAAAGATCGAACCACGCTGATTATTGCGCATCGATTATCTACGATTGTCGACGCCGACGAGATTATCGTTTTGGATCACGGGCGTGTCATAGAGCAAGGTTCTCATCGCGATTTGTTACTGCAGGGCGGGCGTTATTCTCAAATGTGGATGCTGCAGCAAGCGGGACAAGATGTCGAGTAATACGGCGCGTTCGATTCGAGCGGCGGGCCTCTGGCTTGAAACCGATCCGGTTTGCTCCGTGGGAATGGCGTCAGCGTAAATCATTTAAGTAAAGCACGGCGTCCATCTTGACATATATAGTACTAAAGCAGTACTGTTTAATCATTGATTTGATTGTCTTGAGGATCCGATATGCTGCGCATCAGCAAAATTGTCGATTACGGCACGTTGGTGCTGACTCATATGGCCGGATACCCGGACAGGGTGTTTAGCGCGACCGATCTGGCCGCGTCGTTAGGGTTGGGACGGCCCACCGTAAGCAAGGTTCTTAAAGCCCTGGGGCGCCATAATCTTGTGCAAAGCACACGGGGTGCGCAAGGGGGTTACGCTTTAAGCCGGCCCGCCGACCAGATCAGCGTCGCGCAAATTATAGATGCACTTGAAGAGCAGCCTTTCGGCCTGACCGAGTGCACCTCCACACCTGGCGTGTGCGGTTTTGAGTCGGCTTGCCAGATACGTGTGAATTGGCAGCGAATCAATGCCGTTGTCCGGCGCACGCTCGAAGACGTCAGCGTGGCCGATATGGTGCTTCCCGCGCCTGTGGTGCTTGTCTCGCACGTACAACCCATATCCAAATCTGCATCAAGAGCCAAAACGGTGGTTCTTTGACATGGAGTTATCGTAAATGAATACAGTCACCGAAAAAATCGATTCATTTCTTGATCGCGAGTATGCGGCTGGTTTTGTGACCGATGTCGAATCCGACACTATCGCAAAAGGTTTGTCCGAGGATACGATACGTTTACTATCGGAAAAAAAGGGTGAGCCCGAGTTTCTGCTGGAATGGCGCCTGTCGGCATACAGGCATTGGCTGACGATGGAATTGCCCGAGTGGGCTCAGGTCAGTTTTCCCGCTATCGATTTTCAGGACATTAGCTATTACTCGGCTCCCCGGCGAAAGAAAGACGGGCCAAAAAGCCTGGACGAGGTGGACCCGGAGTTGCTGCGCACCTACGAAAAGCTGGGCGTGCCGTTGCACGAGCGCGCTCGCTTGGCGGGGGTAGCCGTAGATGCCGTATTTGACTCTGTGTCGGTCGCCACGACGTTTCGTAAGCAACTGGCCGAGGTTGGCGTTATCTTTTGTTCGTTCTCGGAGGCTGTCAAACAGCATCCCGATCTGGTGCGTAAATATCTGGGCTCAGTCGTTCCGCCGGGAGACAATTTTTATGCTGCGCTTAATTCAGCGGTGTTCTCGGACGGCTCGTTTGTATATATACCCAAAGGGGTTCGCTGCCCGATGGAACTGTCCACATACTTTCGCATTAATGCGCAAGACACTGGCCAGTTCGAGCGCACGCTGATTATTGCCGAGGAAGGTGCAAGTGTCAGCTATCTAGAGGGCTGTACGGCGCCCATGCGGGACGAGAATCAACTGCATGCGGCTGTAGTCGAACTTGTGGCGCTGGATGACGCGCGTATCAAGTATTCCACCGTCCAGAACTGGTACCCCGGCGATAAGGACGGCAAAGGCGGAATTTATAATTTCGTTACCAAGCGTGGCGACTGCCGGGGCGCCCGATCGCGTATTTCGTGGACTCAGGTCGAGACCGGTTCAGCCATTACCTGGAAGTATCCCAGTGTGGTTCTGCGCGGCGATGATTCCGTGGGCGAGTTTTATTCGGTCGCACTGACCAACCATCGCCAGCAGGCCGATACCGGATCCAAGATGATCCATATGGGGCGTAATACCAGCAGCACGATTATCTCGAAAGGGATTTCGGCGGGGCGTGGCAGCAATACTTTCCGCGGCCTGGTGCGCATTACTCCTAAAGCAGACGGTGCGCGCAATTTCACGCAGTGCGATTCGCTGCTAATTGGCAAGCGCTGTGCCGCCCATACCTTTCCCACTATCGAGGTCCAGAACCCGACTGCGCGGGTGGGGCACGAGGCTACTACCTCGCGCATCGGTGAAGACCAATTGTTTTACGCCATGCAGCGCGGCCTGTCGGCCGAGGATGCCGTTTCAATGATCGTCAACGGATTCTGCAAAGAGGTATTCAAGGAATTGCCCATGGAGTTTGCGGTTGAAGCACAAAAGTTGCTGGGTGTAAGCCTGGAAGGCAGCGTCGGTTAACAAGGAATAGTTATGCTTGAAATTCATGATTTACACGCTTCAATTGACGGAAAATCGATTTTGCAAGGCCTTAGCCTGTCGGTAAATGCGGGTGAAGTGCATGCCATTATGGGACCCAATGGGTCCGGTAAAAGTACTCTTGCGCAGGTCCTTGCCGGGCGGGAAAGTTTCCATGTGGAAAGTGGGTCAGTTACCTGGCAAAGTCAGGATCTTCTTGCGATGCCTATTGAAGAGCGTGCCCGATCCGGGCTGTTTCTGGCTTTTCAGTATCCTATTGAGATTCCGGGCGTTTCCAATGCTTATTTCCTGAAGGCCGCCGTGAACGCGGTGCGCCGCCATCAGGGTTTGCCTGAATTGGATGCGATGGATTTCCTTAAGCGCGTTAAGGCCGAAATGAAAACGGTAGGCATGAAAGAAGAGTTTCTATACCGGTCAGTCAACGAAGGCTTTTCGGGCGGTGAAAAAAAACGCAACGAAGTACTGCAAATGTCGCTGCTTGAGCCCCGGTTGGCCATTCTTGATGAAACTGATTCCGGTCTCGATATCGACGCCCTTAAGGTAGTCGCCGATGGGGTCAATCGCTTAAGGTCGCCCGACCGCGCCCTGATTGTTATTACACATTACCAACGGTTGCTTGATTACATCGTGCCTGATTATGTGCATGTGTTGTCCGGTGGCCGTATCGTTCGATCGGGCGGGCGCGAGTTGGCACTTGAACTCGAAGAACGTGGTTACGGGTGGCTGGCCAACGAACAGGCCGCTCAGAAGGGAGTGTCGGCATGATTGCTCCCGTATCTTGGGCGGCCGGCTTCAAGCAGCAGGCCAGCCAGTTGCCAGGGGCTGGTTTGCCATGGCTTGCGGCGCGACGCCAACGGGCCATGGACCGTTTTGCCGACGAGGGCTGGCCCACGACCAGGCAGGAAGATTGGCACCACACGCCACTGACGTTTCTGGCACAGCAAGAGTTTGCCAGCAACGCGGCCGCGCCTGACGCATCTGCGTCACAGGCGGGGTTCGTGAAGAAATTGCGGCAAGGTGAGTCGGGGCATTGGCTGGTGTTTGTCGACGGGCGGTTTGTTCCTGACCTGTCCGAGGTGGGTGCATTGCCGGCTGGTGTGAAACTTGCCCCCTTATCGGAGTTGCTGTCCAGCGATCCCTATAGTGTCGAGCCTTATTTCGGCGATGAAGGCCAAGGGGCCAGCACGGCGGCATTGAATCTGGCGTGGGCTGCCGACGGCGGGTTTCTTCGCATCGGGCGAGGCGTAAGCCTGGATGATCCGGTTCATCTGGTTTTTATTGCCGCTACAGCGCAAAACGCCAGTTTTTCGCGCAACCTGGTCGTTATTGAGGATGCTGCGCAGGCCACTCTGGTTGAGCATTATGTGGGGCATGGCAACAGTGCGACATTGACGAACACTGTGACCAGGGTGCTGGTGGGCGCCGACGCCAACCTTACCCATATGAAGCTGCAGCAAGAGGGCGACGAGGCTTTTCATTTGGGGGCCGCCACGGTCGAGCAAGAACGCAGTTCAGTCTATAACTCGCACTCCATGTCGTTTGGCGCCCGCCTGGCAAGGCATGACATCGTTACGTGTTTTAAGGGCGAGCATTGCAACACTTTGCTTAATGGCTTGTATTACGTAGATGGCCGCCGTCATGTTGATCACCACACCCGTATTGAACACGCCCAGCCTCATGGAATAAGCCGCGAATTCTACCGGGGTATTTTGGCCGATACGGCTCACGGGGTGTTCTCAGGACGTATATTGGTTTCTCCCGGGGCCGATGGCACTGATGCGGTCCAGCGCTCTGACAGTTTATTGTTGTCGCGGCTGGCCAGGACGGATGCCCGGCCGGAACTTGAAATATACGCTGACGACGTCAAATGCGCCCATGGCGCCACGGTAGGTCAGATTGACGAGGAAAGTTTGTTTTATCTGAGGTCACGTGGTTTGGATGAAGCGCATGCGCGTAATTTGGTGACGTACGCTTTTGCAGCGCAAGCTCTGGAACGCATTGCATTGGCGCCTTTGCGTCAACGCGTAGGCAGGGCGATTCGCACTTTGCTGCCCGGCGGCGAGGCCCTTGGAGACTTTGTATGAATGCAGCGGTTTTTTCAGCCACAACATCCCTGAAGCTTGATCTTGCGGATGATTTTCCCATTTTGGCCTGCCCGATTCGCGGCAAGCGCCTGGTGTATCTGGATAATGGGGCGACTACGCAAAAGCCCGAGTCGGTAATTGAGGCGGAACGTCAGTTTTATCAAAGGTCCAACGCCAATATTCATCGAGGAGTGCACTGGCTGTCGCAACATGCAACCGACTTGTACGAATTGGGGCGTGAGCGCGTGCGTAGTCTGCTCAATGCGGCCCGGCCGGAAGAAATCGTGTTCACCCGCGGCACGACCGAGTCTATTAATCTGGTGGCTCAAAGCTGGGCGCGCTCGCAGTTAAAACCTGGTGATGAAGTTATCGTCACCGGAATGGAGCATCACTCTAATATTGTCCCGTGGCAATTGGTGTGTGAACAGACGGGCGCGGTGCTGCGTGTTGTGCCGATTACCGACGACGGCGAGCTCTGCCTGGATGACTACCAGGCGCTGCTAGGGCCTAAAACCCGATTGGTTGCGGTAACGCATATCTCCAATGCACTGGGTTCCGTCAATCCCATTAGCGCCATTGTCCGGCTTGCGCATGCGGCCGGCGCGCTTGTTCTGGTTGATGGTGCACAGGCAGTGGCACACCAGCCGGTGGATGTCCGTGCGCTGGGTTGCGATTTTTACGCTTTCTCCGGTCATAAGCTATATGGCCCTACCGGTATCGGCGTTTTGTATGCGCGTTACGATCTGCTTGAAGGGATGCCGCCGTGGCAAGGCGGCGGCGACATGATAAAGACGGTTAGCTTTGAGCGCACCACATACGCCGATGTGCCGCAGCGCTTCGAGGCGGGAACACCCAATATTGCAGGAGTCATCGGCTTGGCAGCCGCAATTGAGTATGTCCGGGAAGTCGGCCTGGCACAGATTGCCGCGCACGAGCAGGCATTGCTGGCTTATGCCACCCACGAAATTACCCGGGTGCCTGGAGTTCGGCTGGTTGGAACGGCGGCTAGTAAGGCCGGAATTTTGTCGTTTATTGTGGATGGCATACATCCGCATGATTTGGGCACGATACTCGATACCGAAGGCGTTGCCATCAGGGCAGGCCACCATTGTGCAATGCCCGTCATGACGCGTTTTGGCATTCCGGGTACGGCCCGGGCTTCGCTGGCAATGTATAACGATGACGCGGACATTACGGCGTTGGTCTCAGCAATCCGCAAAGCACAGAAAATGTTCGGAGTGGGGCGTTAAACATGAGTAGCTTACAACCTGATTTGCGCGAGCTGTATCAAGAGGTCATCTTCGATCACAATCGGCATCCGCGCAATTTCCATGCAATGCCTGAACCGAGCCATGCCGCCGACGGCTACAACCCTTTATGCGGCGATCAGCTAACCGTATATTTGCAGGTTAAAGACGGGATGGTCGAGGACATCAGTTTCGTCGGCCAGGGCTGTGCAATTTCAACGGCCTCGGCCTCGCTGATGACCGAAGCTGTAAAAGGCAGGGCGGTTTCCGAGGTCGAGGCTCTGTTCAGGGACTTTCACGCCATGCTGACTGATGCGCAACCTGAAGGCCGCGACTTTGGCAAACTTGAAGTCTTGTCGGGAGTGCGTGAATTTCCAGCCAGAGTGAAGTGTGCGACGCTTGCCTGGCATACCTTGCACAATGCTTTGGTCGGTGCGGGCGATACCGCTCGTACCGAATAAAGGAGGCAGCCATGACTTACGGACGGCACGAAGTAACGGTTAGCCGCGATTGTCCGGCGGTGACGGTACCTTATGGGGCGCTGGTCACAATTGAAAAGGGTTGTGTTGCACAAATTACCCAAAAGCTTGGCGGCAGCTATACGGTTTACGTGGACGGAAATTTATATCGAGTCGAGGGGGCGGACGGCGACGCTCTTGGTTTTGAACCGACCGAGGCCACTGATACGCCTGTACCGGAAGGACCCGCAACAGAAGAGTCTGTCGAAGCCGCCGCCTGGAGTCTTTTAGCTACTTGCTACGACCCGGAAATTCCTGTTGATATCGTTAATTTAGGGCTGGTATACAACTGCCGTGTTTCGCCGGTCAGCGACGGCCATTTTCGAATCGATGTACAAATGACATTGACCGCGCCCGGCTGCGGCATGGGCACCCTGATCGCCGATGAAGCGCGCAGTAAATTATTGTCTATCCATGGTGTTGACGATGTGGTGGTTGAGCTGGTGTGGGATCCGCCCTGGAGCCGGGAAATGATTAGCGAACATGCCCGTTTGGAAATGGGCTTGCTGTAGGTATACTTCTGTACGGCAATGTTGGCGCCATACGTATTTAATAACTGCGTGTCATCACGAGGTCATTTTTTTCCGGCATTCTGTTAGAACTCGATGTATTTAGTTACTTAAGGATAAAACAGGAGTTTTTAGTTGTCTTCACTTGCGGATTTATCGGTCGCTGCCATCGAGCGCCCAATGCTGGACGAAAGTATCAATGTGGTTTGGCTGACATGCTTGAAGGAAATTCTTCAAAATCGTCTGCTTAGTGCGGTATTTCAGCCTATTCTCCATGTGCAGAGCCGCACTGTCATCGGATACGAGGGGTTGATTCGCGGTCCTGCCGATGGGCCGCTGCATACGCCGGTTAATTTGTTCCGGGTTGCCGGAACAAACGATTTGACGCTGGAAGTAGAGAATTTGTGTTGCCGCGTCATTTTAGAGCGCTTTTCTGAACTCAAGCTGCCTGGAAAGTTATTTTTGAATATTGGCCCGGAATGCTTTGTTCTGCTTCAGTCGCAGCAGGAATCCATTCTTGCCTATCTGGATGACATCGGCCTCGGTGCGGACCGCATAGTCTTCGAGCTGACCGAAGGCCCGTGTCCTATTACCGATAATGATGTTCTGCGCGATACGGTGATGCGTTACCGGGAAATGGGGTTTCAGATTGCCCTGGATGACCTGGGCCAGGGTTATTCAAGCTTGCGACGGTGGTCGGAGCTTCAACCCGAGTACGTCAAAATCGACATGCATTTCATACAGGGTCTGCAGAAAGACGCGGTGAAACAGCAGTTTGTTAAATCCATTCAGGAAATTGCGCAAAAAGCCAGGGCAACCATTATTGCTGAAGGTATAGAAACGCTGGCTGAATTGCAGTGCATCCGCGACTTGGGGATTGCCTGCGGCCAAGGCTACTTTATTGCCCGTCCTCATGCACACCCGCTAAAAGTTCCATCTGACAACGTCAATAGCGCGCTGACCTATACCGGGCCCAGCATACAGCCTAAAAAAAATGTACTGATTCAGAATATTGTTACGGCGCATAGTTTGCTGCGGACGGTTTCGGTGGCCACTCCTCAGATGAACAATAGCCAGGTTTACGATATTTTTTCCAAGTTGCCCGACCTTCAGACCATTCCTGTAGTCGATAACGGCACCCCGCTGGGCATTATTACGCGTGCTTCGCTGATTGACCGTTTTGCCAGGCCTTATCAGCGTGAGTTGTACGGTAAAAAACCATGCACCATATTTATGGACGCAAATCCGCTGATCGCAGATAAAGATACCAGCCTGCAAAAGCTTAGCCATATCCTGGTCGAGGCAGATCAGTATCGCTTGATCAGCGACTTTATTATTACTGATCGCGGACAGTATCTGGGCATTGGAACTAGCCATGATTTATTGCGCGAATTAACCGAGTTGCAAATCAGCGCCGCCAAATATGCCAACCCGCTAACGCTTTTACCGGGGAGCGTGCCGATTAATCAGCATATCGATCACCTGCTGCAAAATAGCGCGGCATTTTGCGCCTGCTACGCGGATCTGGACAATTTCAAGCCTTTCAACGATGTTTTTGGATATCGCAAAGGCGACGATATTATTCAGTTAACCGGTCAAATTTTGGCTGGACACAGTGATGCCGAACGCGATTTTGTTGGCCATATTGGCGGAGACGATTTTCTGGTGTTATTTCAGAGCGCCGACTGGGAGGCGCGCTGCCAGGGCATTCTGGATGCTTTCGGCGAAGGGGTTGCAGGCTGCCTGGACGATGAAACAGCAAATAGCAAAGGGTATTTCGCTGAAAATCGCAAAGGTGATCGACAGTTTTATCCGTTACCAAGCCTATCGCTGGGAGTTGTAAAAGTAGACCCCATGCAGTATGACTCGCATCACCAAATTGCATTGGCTGCATCCGAAGCGAAAACGCAAGCTAAAAAAACAATGGGGAACAGTCTGTTTATCGAGCGACGTAAGAGCCCCGCGGCATATTATTGATTCGTTTTTGCCATAGCGCCGTATGGTGCTGTTGACGTGAGTCGATTGCCGACGCCATTAGCTTGGGCGGGTTTTGCATGTTATTGATTTCTTGGGGACTTGATACGACGCTGGCCGCCTGCGGCCGGGTCGATAAGGCGTCGGAATACGACGGTGCCAGCAACACGAGAAATACAAGTACGCTTAAACATTTCATCGGTAACGGCATTTCGTTCTCCGGGTAGTGCTATTCGTCTTCGGTGGCGGGTGGTGGTTTGTCGTATAAATAAATAGCTTATGTACTATTTATCTTAGGCAGCTTGCCAGAACGAAAGTATGGGCCGTTTAGCGGAGGGCTTTTATGATTCATTTGTTATCTCCTTGCCGGCTGCCAGGTCAAACAGACGAATAAAATTCGTCTCGCCTGTAGTGGGAAACAGTAACTTAAATCTATGCTAGAATCACGTTCTTCGCTGAGTTGGGGTTAGTTCTTCATATCAGCAAGCTAAGGGTCACAAACCTCTTAGATTCGGGGCGTAGCGCAGCCTGGTAGCGCACTTGCATGGGGTGCAAGGGGTCGCGAGTTCGAATCCCGCCGTCCCGACCAAAAATACCCTTGAAGGGCTAGTACTTAACGGTACTAGCCCTTTGTTTTTATTGGGTAATTTGAGTCCTGGCACCTTTCTATCTAAGAAGGCCTGAATTCATACTGATTCGTAACAAACTGAACTGATCCACTGGGGGCCGTGACGGTTGCGCTGGCCCTATCCTTGGCTCTAGGTCTTTAGCGGTAAGCCCTGCTTGTTCCATTCGAAACTTGTGGGACTTTTTCGCCTTGCACTGGCCGTCGCGGTTGCGCCGCTAATGATAAAATTGCAGGCTTTCGCAAAACCGTAGCCAGTCAGGCTATTAGGCTTTGTTTGCCTAAATCACCTTCGGAACTAATGGCGTCGATTCCGTCACCTGGTTTGCATTCGATGAAAGCGCCCGGCGATATAAGCAGGCGGCAAAAGATACTGACGGGTACGCCGAGCAAATGAATAGGACAAGGCGGCCATGGGGCATCCTCCGGTTTCGGGGCGAGTAAAGTGTGGTGATGCCGGTGAAACACTATTTAAGGAATGGTATATGAGTACGAAGATCAGGGTCGGTATTGCGGGCTATGGAAACTTGGGGCGGGGCGTCGAATCGGCTATTGCTCAAAACAGCGACATGGAGCTTGTCGGGGTATTTACTCGCCGCGACCCACAGAGCGTTAAGTTGCTCAATGCGGCTGTTGGTGTGCATAGTGTCGATGCAATTGCTCAGTTTCAAGACTCTATCGATGTCCTTATTTTATGTGGTGGTTCTAAAAACGATTTACCCGAACAGGGTCCTGCACTGGCATCGTTGTTTAATACTGTAGACAGTTTCGATACCCACCCTAAAATTCCCGACTATTTTGCCGCGGTGGATAAAACGGCCAGCAAAAGCGGTCATACCGCGCTGATTGCGGTAGGCTGGGATCCGGGACTGTTTTCAATTAACCGATTATTTGGCGAAGCGGTATTGCCCCAGGGGGCGACGTACACATTCTGGGGAAAGGGACTTAGCCAGGGGCATTCAGACGCGGTTCGAAGGGTTGACGGTGTGAAAGGCGCTGTGCAATATACCGTTCCTGTACAAGCTGCCGTCGACCAGGTGCGCAGCGGTTCGTTGCCAACGCTTTCAACGCGCCAAAAGCATACCCGCGACTGTTATGTCGTATTGCAAGAGGGCGCTGACGCTGATGAGGTCAGGCGTGCGATTGTGACAATGCCTGATTACTTCAGCGATTACGACACGACAGTCACCTTCATTACTGAAGAAGAATTGTGGCGCGATCACGCAGCGATGCCTCATGGTGGGTTTGTTATTCGAAGTGGAAAAACGGGGACAGGCAGTACTCAGGTTGTAGAGTATTCGTTAAAGCTTGAAAGTAATCCTGAATTCACTTCCAGCGTCCTGGTGGCATACGCCCGGGCAGTGTTCAGTTTGAACCAAAAAGGGGATGTCGGCGCAAAAACTGTATTCGATATTCCGCCTGGTTTGCTGTCGCCTAAAAGCGCTGCACAGTTGCGCAAAGAACTGCTTTGATATTTTTGGCGTCAATGCTTGGGCTTTGATTTGGAATTAGTTGCGGTCTTGGAAAAGAAAAACAAGACAGCAACTAGTTCCATTTTTAAAATATGAGCATGGCGGCAAAGCGCAGGCAGCATCTTCGCACGGCAAGCGAATCCGGCACAGTTCATGCTTCACTTTAGCCCACTTGTATTTCGGTTTCAGGATAGCGAATCCGGCTGCGGCCTTGGGTTGCTATGCTGTAGACGAGAGTTAGGGGGCCGATTCGCCCGACAAACATAAGCACCAGCAATATGGTTTGGCTGGTAGTGGATAAATTGGGGGTGAGATTGCGCCCCAGACCGGTTGTGCTTAGCGCCGCAACAACTTCAAACATAATATTAATAAGCGGAACTTTGTCGAAAATTGAAATAACCACCGTAGCAATGAAACCCAGCCCCATCGTTACCAGCAGTAAGGCCAGTGATTTTTGTATGGTTTCTTGCGAAATAGAACGTTTAAGCAGCATAACTTCGTT
Source organism: Eoetvoesiella sp. (assembly GCA_036567205.1). Taxonomy (GTDB): domain Bacteria; phylum Pseudomonadota; class Gammaproteobacteria; order Burkholderiales; family Burkholderiaceae_B; genus DATCVA01. The sequence continues at coordinate 17,531 of DATCVA010000105.1, forward strand.
GCGTTGGGCAATATACGAATAAGCAGCAGCCAGCAATACGATAAATGTTCCCAGCTTGATACCGCTGGCGGTGCTAAGGGAGCCTCCGCCGATAAACATGAACAAAATCATAATAAGCGTGGTGGAGTCCGATAGTTGACTAATATCGACACTTGAGAAACCCGCCGTGCGTGTGGCGATGCTTTGCAGCCAGGCAGCCAGCGCCTGGCCTTTTATCGATAGCGGGGCCAGGGTGTCGGGGTTATTGAACTCCAGTGCCCAGATGAAGAAAAATCCAAGCAAGTTCAAGGCAAGCGTACCGAGCAGAATGATTTTGGTATAGGGCCGCAGCTTGGCCCAGCTTCGGGTTGCGCCTACATCGGTTAAAACCGTGAAGCCTATACCGCCCAAAATAACAAGAATCGTTATTGTAAGAATGGTGACGGGATCTTCGACGTAACGGGTCAGGCTGTTTTCATATAACGATATTCCGGCATTGTTAAAGGCTGAAATAGTATGGAATAAAGCGCTGTACAGGGCATCCTGCGTATTCCGGTCATCGTGGCCACCGATTCCGGTGATCGTGGCCACTCAGTGCCGGGAGGGTGATTTTCTTTGATTCCGGCATCGTGACCAGCCATTCCGGACTCATGGTCACGGGTTCCGGCCGTCGTGACCAGCGT
>DATCVA010000106.1:0-3723 GCA_036567205.1 Eoetvoesiella sp.
CAACCGCCACATCGCGCGCACCCTCGATCTGCATAATAGAAGGCGCCACATAACCATCGAAAGTGATGTCGGCATATGCCAGGTCGTGCACGACCAAAATACCGTGCTCCTTGGCCAGGGCAACAACCCGCTCGAAAAACGACAAGTCCACACACTGAGCGGTGGGATTACTGGGGAAACCCAGGATCATCATTTTAGGTTTGGGAATGCTTTCGCGTACGGCACGCTCGATTTCCTCGAAGAAATCCAGACCGGGAATCATGGGCACCGAACGGATATTGGCGCCCGCAATGACGGCCCCATAAATGTGAATCGGATAGCTGGGATTGGGCACCAGCACCGTATCGCCGCGATCAAGTGTTGCCAGCATCAGGTGAGCCAGCCCTTCCTTGGAGCCAATAGTGACGATAGCCTCGGAGTCGGGGTCAAGATGCACTCCGTAGCGACGCTCATACCACCCGGTAATCGCCCTGCGCAAACGCGGTATGCCTTTAGATACCGAATAGCCGTGAGTATCGGGGCGACTGGCCACTTCCACCAGTTTATCAACGATATGTTTCGGTGTTGCACCATCGGGATTACCCATGGACATATCGATGATATCCTCGCCGCGTCGTCGCGCCGCCATCTTTAACTCGCCAGTAATGTTAAAAACGTAGGGCGGTAAACGCTCTATGCGCGGAAAGTTCGTCATGGTAAATCCTTGGGATCGGAAAGTGGGGAAAGCCCCGATTGGGTAGTTGCGCTGCAGCAAATACCGTAATCTAGCGTATACAGGCCTGAGCCGCAAATAACCCAATAGTTTAATCCATCCAGAAAAACCATTAAAGCAAGATTTTAAGGATAGGATTGCGCTATGATCCCCTATGACTTTGGGAGTTTTTTGTGCAATTGCAATCCGAATCCAACCCTGCGCTTAACACCGTCACGGCTTACGGACAGGACTACATAGAAATCAACTCGGTATCGTACGAACACGCCGTGTACTTTGGGCCGGAAGGCGAAATCAAACCATGGCCGGTTAAAACGGTTGCCGACATCACGGTAGCATTGCTGCGCGAAGCAGCCGGCCTGCGCGACATGGTCGCCGATCCCATGGCATTTTTAGAAGGCGACGCTGCGGCGCAAAAACCGGCCGACGCACCCGAGGTTATTCTGGTTGGCACCGGCCTGAAGCAACAGTTCCTACCCCCTGAAGTTACGCAAAGTCTGCTAAAAATGGGAATAGGTATTGAAACCATGAGCACCCAGGCCGCAGCTCGTACATACAATATTTTAATGGCCGAAGGGCGTCGTGTAATAGCCGCTCTTCTGCCTCTGGAGCCGTAAACAATGACTCAGCCTTCCCTCGGACAAACCCTGCCCGAATTTACCGCTACAAGTACGCAAGGCGAAATCAGCCCTGCAACGCTGAAAGGCCGCAATGCTGTCCTGTACTTTTACCCGAAAGACAACACGCCTGGCTGCACCACCGAAGCGCAAGATTTCCGCGACAATTACAACGAGTTCCAGGCGGCCAATTGCGCGGTTATAGGCATATCGCGCGACTCGCTTAAATCGCACGCCAGCTTCATCGATAAACAAAAGCTGCCCTTTGCCCTGATCAGCGACGATAACGAAGCGTTATGCACTTTATTTAATGTCATCAAAATGAAAAACATGTACGGTAAACAGGTACGGGGAATCGAACGCAGTACATTTCTCATTGATTCGAACGGTGTTTTAATTCGCGAATGGCGCGGGCTCAGGGTAGCGGGCCACGTCAATGAAGTTTTGCAAGCGGTACGCGACATCGTTTAGTACCTAAAGACTAGCGTTCATCACATTACCTTTATTTCAAACGCTCAGGAGCAAACAGTCTATGCCGTTACCCAAGTTGCCTACCCGCCTTGGAGCAGTCGTCACCGCAACCACTGCTGATTTCGAGACGGAAATCGAAGAAAAGATCCCCGTCTCCGCCCCGGCTCCAACTCCGGCCCGCACTCCTGTTGCAAAACAGGCAGCCGCCCCTGTGGCAACGGTACCCAAGCCCGCTGAAAAGCCGGCCATCAAGATGGTAGCAACCCGAAATCAGAAGAAAGCCCGGCTTCCCGTCGCCAAGCGCAAGCTCTTTGTGCTGGACACCAACGTCTTGCTGCACGACTCGAACTCGCTGTTCAAGTTCGAAGAGCACGATATTTTCTTGCCCATGATCGTTCTCGAAGAACTTGACCATCAAAAAAAGGGAATGTCAGAAGTCTCACGTAACGCGCGTCAGGTCAGTCGTTCAATGGACGGCCTGGTAGGCAACTCCAACGAGCTGCAAAAAGGCCTGCCGCTTGACACTCTGGGCAACGTGGAAGCGTTGGGAAGCCTTCATTTCCAGACTGCGGCGCTGCATGCGGAACTGCCTATTGAGCTGCCCCTGGGTAAAGCCGATAACGTTATTCTAAATGTAGTGCACGCGCTTCAATTGCAGCAGCCCAAGCGCCAGGTCATTCTGGTTTCCAAAGATATTAATATTCGCCTTAAAGCACGGGCGCTTGGCCTTCATGCCGAAGACTATTTCAACGACCACGTTCTGGACGATTCCGATCTTCTTTACGACGGCGTTTTGCCTTTGCCCGAAAACTTCTGGGCCAAGCATGGCAAGGATGTCGAATCCTGGCAACAAAGCGGAACAACTTTTTATCGCATTAAAGGCCCGTTATGCACTGAATTCATTGTTAATGAGTTCGTTTACTTCGAAGGCGAGCTGCCTCTGTATGCTCAGGTTAAAGAGGTCAGCGGAAAAAGCGCTGTACTTGCTACGCTACGCGATTACAGCCATGGCAAAAACAATGTGTGGGGTATTACCGCCCGCAATCGTGAACAAAATTTCGCTCTTAACCTGCTAATGAACCCGGATTGCGATTTTGTATCGCTATTGGGTCAGGCTGGTACCGGAAAAACGCTGCTGGCGCTGGCTGCAGCGTTAACCCAGACACTGGAAACAAAACGGTATAACGAAATTATTATTACCCGCGCCACTGTTCCTGTCGGCGACGACATCGGATTCCTTCCCGGCACTGAAGAGGAGAAAATGCTGCCGTGGATGGGAGCGCTCGAAGATAACCTCGAGGTATTGCATCTGGGTGCCGGCAACAACGAAATCACGCCTGGTACCGGCGGGCAGGATTGGAGCAAGAACTCGACCATGGAACTCATCCGCTCACGTATTAAAGTGAAATCACTTAATTTCATGCGGGGCCGCACCTTCCTGAATAAGTTCCTGATTATTGACGAGGCCCAGAATCTAACGCCAAAGCAAATGAAAACGCTGGTGACACGGGCGGGTCCGGGAACGAAAATTGTATGTTTGGGTAATATTGCGCAAATCGATACTCCCTACCTGACCGAGGGAAGCTCGGGCCTGACTTATGTAGTCGATCGCTTCAAGGGCTGGCCGCATGCGGGACACATTACCCTGCAACGGGGCGAACGCTCGCGGCTGGCTGACTATGCAAGCGAAGCGCTGTAGAGGTGGAGGTGGATTTTGTGATCCGGCGCTGGTTTTTTAACACGTCGGGGCGGGGGGTGGTTCAGGCGTTCCGGGCTCACGGAACGAGAGTGTCCGGAATTTTGTGTTCGGGCCTATGATTATCTTCAAGGAGATGAACCATGGCACGAGAACAGAAGAAAGAGCCGGTCGGTATTCCTAAGGGCAAGCTGCCCGCCAGCGCCCAGCAAATGCTGGACGAGCTG
>DATCVA010000107.1:0-5138 GCA_036567205.1 Eoetvoesiella sp.
AGTCGATCGGCCCAGTCCTGCATCATGACACGCCGCTGTTCTACATACTCCGCGTGGTTATACGTGGCACTGATCTTATCGGGATCGGCATGCGAGAGCTGAGCATCGACCCATTTCTTGAGGTAGCCCAGCTCGTTGAGCGCCGTCGAGATCGTTGCGCGAATGCCATGCCCAGTCAGCCGACCCTCATAACCCATGCGCTTGAGGGCGTGGTTCATCGTGTTTTCGCTCAGTGGCTTCAGCAAGGATTTCTCTCCTGGCAGCAGGTACTTTTGAGCGGGTTTGAACTGAGCCAGCAGGTAACGAACAATTTCCTGGGCCTGTACGGACAACGGAACGATATAAGGCGGAATGTCGGACATCCGTTTGCGTTTCTTTTTCGTGAGCATCTTGCGCTGCTTCAGACGCACCACAGGGATGATCCAAAGGCCTCGATCCAGATCGAACTGATCGGATGTGGCATGGCGCAATTCTCCAGTGCGAACCCCCGTCAACATCAGCAAACGCACACCCAACTGCGTCTTGAGTCGACCCCGGTACTTGCGCAGGGTTTGCAGCATGGCTGGCAGCTCCCCCATGCGCAGGAAGGGATTATGGTCGACCGGAGGCAACGGTAATGCCACCACATCCAGATCAGCGGCCGGATTCTCCTTTATCCCCGTAACGACCACCTTGATATAGGAAAAAAGTTGATTCAACCACGTGCGCAATTTCTCTGCCACCGACAGCGAACCGCGCGCCTCGACCTTGCCGATGATATCCAACAGGTGAGCCTGTGTGATCTCATGAACGGTCAGATTGTCCAGCACAGGGAAAACGTTGGCCTTGAATACCCGTTGAATCTGATCATAGCTGCCCTGGCGGCACTCATCGAGCGAGAGCTGACGATGAGCGAGCCACTTCTTATAGACCGCCATAAACGTATCTGCGCCGGCCAAAACGATCGCTTGGCGCTTTCTTTTACGCTCGTTGCGCGGATTAATGCCCTTGGCCAACAAGGCCCTGGCCTCGTCGCGCAGGTCTCTGGCCTCGCGCAGCGACACCTCGGGGTAGGTCCCCAGGGAAAAACGTTCACGCTTGCCGACATAGTAGTAACGAAAGTGCCACGCTTTTCGCCCCTGAACGGGAACAAAGAGATACAGACCATCGAAATCCGCGAGACTGCGGTCTTTACCCGTCGCCTTAGCTTGACGAACGGCCAGATCGGACAGAGCCATGGTGCCAACTCCTGAAGCGGGGAAGTTGGACTTATGCTGATCTCACCTGATGTTTGCGCCCATCAACAATCCGGCACCGGGTACATCCGTATAGATGTACCCAATAATGTACCCATTCAGAGGCGCTTTAGGGAGCTTTCCCTGGATGTCAGTGGAACATCCAATGCGAAAGAACTTCCTAACAATCAACGACTTATAGAACTTGAGAGCCGTTGATGGAACACCCTGGAAAGTTGACGTGGAGCGGGTGAAGGGAATCGAACCCTCGTATGCAGCTTGGGAAGCTGCCGTTCTACCATTGAACTACACCCGCAAAGATGTTGAAGCGTGCAATTTATGGGCAATGCCAAAGCTGCAGCGCACGCATTATAGCGCTTGTAGGGGGTGTCTCTGCAAGCGAACTCTTTATATCCTTTAAGCGAGGCCAACAAAGAACCCGGCGCAATCGCTACAATTCAGTTTATGACATCGACTACACCCACCCCAAACACCGACTTTACGGCCGAAACCGCTAAAGCCGCCGCCGAGCGTCCAGACTTTGGCCATATCCGCAGCTTCGTGCATCGCCGCAGCCACATTACTCTGGGCCAACAGGAAGCGCTGGATCAGCTTATGCCCAAATGGTCTGTTCCCTATCGTCCTGCGCCGCTAGACTTTGAGCGCGCCTTCGGGCGGGTGGCCCCGACGATTCTGGAAATTGGCTTTGGCATGGGCGAAACGACTGAAAAAATCGCAACGTCCCGGCCTGGCGATAACTTTCTGGGGGTAGAAGTCTTTAATGCAGGGGTCGGCGCCATGCTCAAGCGCATCGACGCCTCGGGCTTGCAGAACATTCGCATCATCCAGCATGATGCGGTGGAAGTTGCGCGCGACATGATTCTGCCTGACTCGCTGGCTGGCGTGCATATTTACTTTCCCGACCCGTGGCCCAAAACTCGCCATCACAAGCGCCGCTTGATCCAGCCGGCGTTCATCAAGCTATTGGCCAGCCGTATTGCCCCTGGCGGCTATATCCACTGTGCAACCGACTGGGAAAACTATGCCCAGCAAATGCTGGCAGTGCTTGGCGCCGAGCCGCAGCTTGCCAATACCGCCGAAGGTTACGCACCGAGGCCGGACTTTCGCCCCCAAACCAAATTCGAAACGCGTGGGCTAAGGCTGGGTCATGGCGTTTGGGATTTGATTTTCAAACGAAAATAGCAACGATCCAAAGCGCCCTGCTCTGGCTGGCGGGCCTTGATTTTATTTGTAAGGAAAGACCCTGTGTACCCTGAAATAGAACCTTACCGTCACGGTTTTCTAAACACCGGCGAAGGCCACCAGATATATTGGGAACTTTGCGGCAACCCTGCAGGCAAGCCGGCCATTTTCCTGCATGGCGGTCCTGGCAGCGGTTGTTCGGCGGCGCATCGACGTCTTTTCAACCCCGAACACTACAATATTCTGCTTTTTGACCAGCGTGGCTGCGGCCGCTCTGTGCCTCATGCCAGCATCAAAAACAACACGACCTGGCATCTGGTCGCCGACATCGAGCGCCTGCGCAAAGAGGTTCTGAAAACCGATAAGTCATTAATTTTCGGTGGCTCGTGGGGGTCGACACTGGCGCTAGCTTATGCTCAAACCCACCCCGAGCGGGTCAGTGAACTGATCGTACGCGGTATTTTCACGCTGCGAAAAACCGAGCTGCAATGGTTTTATCAGGAAGGCGCCTCGTGGCTGTTTCCAGACTTATGGGAAGACTACCTCGCGCCGATTCCCTCTGACGAGCGCCATGACATGATGGCGGCATACCGCAAGCGGCTTATCTCGACGGATTATCAAACCCAGATGGAAGCAGCCCACGCCTGGAGCCAATGGGAGGACAACACAATTAGCCTGCGGCCTAACGCGTTGCACCGGCAATCCCACTGCGACGACGCAACGGCCCTGGCCTTTGCGCGCATCGAAAACCATTATTTCGTCCATAATGGGTTTATGGACGAAGGGCAATTGCTGCGCGATGCCCATAAGCTAAGCAATATCCCCGGCGTCATCGTACAAGGCCGCTACGACGTATGCACACCGGCCAAGACGGCCTGGGACCTGCATAAAGCATGGCCCCAGGCCGAATTCCACATTATTGATGATGCAGGACATGCTTTCGACGAACCCGGTATTTTGACCCGGCTTATTGCGGCCACCGATCAATTCGCCCAATAGGCGCTAACTCCGTTTCCGGATCAAGCATGAAGGCGAAACGCAGACATTGTTTTTATGCAGCTGCTGCGTCGACAAAGTGCATGTTTAATATAAAAATGGAATAACACAAAAAATCCGGCTCGATTCACTTACAGACGGCTGGCCCGAAAGGCCCTGCCTTGCTATTCATTTTTTTGGTACCCGATATGAACATCACGTTAAATGGCAATTCCAAACACTTCAAGGATATTTCCACGGTCGCCGACCTGATTGCGGTTTTAGGCTACCAGGGCAAACGCATCGCTGTCGAACGCAACGGCGAAATCGTGCCCAAAAGCCAGCATGCCGACGCAGCCCTAAGCGAAAACGACCAAATAGAAATCGTCGTCGCGGTGGGTGGCGGCTAAACGAATAGACCCGATTGCGCCACTTGGCTGTAACAATTCGTTCCCATAATGACGACAGGCCTACTTGACTCGGCTGTGACGTTTGGTCATAGTCAGTCAGGCCTAACACTAACTCTTGGGAGACCACAATAATGGGTATGTTCAGCTTTCTAAAAGAAGTCGGCGAAAAAATCTTCGGTGCCAGCGAAGCCAAGGCTGCCACTGCAGGCGAACTAAAAAAGGAACTCGATAAGCATAACTTGTCGGCGGACGGGCTAAACATTTCGGTAGACGGGGACAAAATCACCGTTACCGGGCAAGCAAAATCCACCGAAGAATCAGAAAAAATCACACTGGCTCTGGGCAACACAGTAGGCGTTTCTACTGTTGATAACCAGCTTTCGGTAGCACAGCCCGCCCCTGAAGCAAAAATGTATACCGTCAAGAAGGGCGACACACTTTGGAAAATTGCCGAAGAAAACTACGGCAAAGGTCAGGGGGCAAAATACCCAACCATTTTCGAGGCCAACAAGCCTATGCTTAGCCACCCCGATAAAATTTATCCGGGCCAGGTATTAAGAATTCCACCTTTGGCGTAAACGTCAAAAAAATAAAACCCCTGCACGGCTGAAAACAGCTTTGCAGGGGTTTTTTTATTCCATTTCCGAATCACGCGTGAATGCGAAGGCGAAGCACGGACAGCACCTTTGTACGGCAAGCAAAGCCAGCCTGGTTACCAGAGCCTATCGCAACCCGCCAAAACCGCCCTTGCCCATGCCTTTAAGGCCGCCCATGGCACGCATCATTTTAGCCATGCCGCCCTTTTTCATTTGCTTCATCATGCCTTGCATCTGGTCGAACTGTGCCAGCATACGGTTTACTTCCTGCACCGGAACGCCGGCGCCAGCCGCAATGCGCCGTTTACGCGACGCTTTAAGCAACTCGGGCTTGCTGCGTTCGGCCGCTGTCATGGAATTGATAATGCCTTCGGTCCGGCGCAATTGCTTCTCGGCCTGACCGCCCTTTAACTGACCGGCAGCCTGCGCAAACTGGGCTGGCAATTTTTCAAGCATGGAACCCATGTCGCCCATGTTTTTAACCTGCTGCAACTGATCGCGAAAATCGTTCAAATCGAAACGGTTGCCCGACTTGATTTTGGCCGCCAGCTTTTGAGCTTCGGCAATATCGATATTTTTTTGCGCCTGCTCGACAAGCGAAACGATATCGCCCATGCCCAACACGCGCTGCGCCATCCGCTCGGGGTAAAACGGCTCCAGGCCATCGAGTTTTTCAGACAGGCCCACAAACTTAAGCGGCTTACCGGTAACGTGGCGTACCGACAGGGCCGCACCGCCAC
>DATCVA010000108.1:0-4113 GCA_036567205.1 Eoetvoesiella sp.
TTGGAGCGTATTCCATTTTCAAATCAATTGTGAACGCGAAGGCGAAGCGCAGACAGTACTCTTGTACGGCAAGTGAAGCCGATATAGCTTACGGTTGATTGGAGCGTATTCCATTTTCAAATCAATTGTGAACACGAAGGCGAAGCGCAGACAGTACTCTTGTACGGCAAGTGAAGCCGACACAGTTCACGGCTGATTTGAAAATGGAATAATATTTGAGTCAGGCTTTGAACCAATTAAGCACTGCGTCCAGACCGCTGACGTTCAGGGCGAAATTGGTTTGTTCCCGCACTACGGGTTTGGCGCGGTAAGCGACTGAATAATCGGCCAGCGCGAGCATCTTCAGGTCGTTGGCGCCGTCTCCCAGTGCAATGATTTGGCTGGGGTCTGCGCCTGTTTCGGCGGCAAGTGCTGCCAGATGACGCGCTTTGCCTTCGGCGTCCACGATCTCGCCCAGTACTTTGCCGGTTAAGGCGCCGTTGACCACTTCAAGCAGGTTCGAGTGCGCGAAGTCGAGTCCAAGACGTTGTTGCAGGCGTTCGGTAAAGAACGTAAACCCGCCCGATACCAGCATAATTTTCAGGCCGGCGTTCCTGGCCGATTCGATAAGGCGTTCGGCGCCCATGTTTAAGCGCAGGCGTTCGTCATATACACGGTGCAATGCGGCAATCGGAACACCTTTTAACAGGGCTACGCGGCGGCGCAGGCTTTCGGCAAAGTCGGTGATTTCGCCGCGCATGGCAGCTTCGGTAATGGCTGCGACTTCCGCTTTACGGCCCACCATGTCTGCAATTTCGTCGATGCATTCGATATTGATAAGCGTTGAGTCCATATCCATGGCCAGCACTTTGCAATCGTGCAGGGCTTTGATCTGATGAAGAAATGCAAAGTCGATGCCGGCCTGATTGCAGTAGCGGGCCACTGCATCCTGTTCGGCATCGTCCGTATCCAGTAATCGTACGGCGGTGTTGCTTAGGTTTTGTACGCCATTGGCACGCGCGATGGCAGCAATGTTTTCGACATTTTCGACGCTCAGGTTGGGCGCTTGCAGAATCAGATGGGTCATGGGTACCGGCGCCACGCGGGCGGCTTATATGTTCAGAAAAAGAAAAGCGCTTAATGATAACGTAAACGCAGCAGTTGATGGCCGTGGCTTTTAATGTATTGCCGATGCCGATGCCGATGCCGATGCCGATGCCGATGCCAATGTCGATGTCACGTCGATGTCACGTCGATGTCACGTCGATGTCACCGTCGATGAGGCTCGAATGAGTGGTCGCGCTAGGCTTAGTGCCCTGCCTTGCTGTTCGCTCTGTCTGGTTAATTGGGAGGGCAAACTAATGCGGACAGGGCGCCCCAGGGTGGGTCAGCCCAGTGCTTTCAGCAAATTACGTACGGCATCAATGCGCGTGGTAAGTGCATTGGCAGCGGTAGCGCCTGGCTGGCCTTGTGGGTTCTTGTCGGTTTTTCCGTGTTTGAGGTCGATTTTAAGTTTGTCTTGTCCTGCTAGCTTGATGTTTCGCTGCTTTTGAATAAGTTCGATGATGCGTATGGGATCGATGTTCGGTTTGGCTGAAAACTGGATCATGGCTTGCTGCTCACTGGCGTCAATTTTTATCACGCCCAGCGGTTCGGCTGTTAAGCGCAGCCGATGGGTGGTCAGCAATGTTTGAGCCGGCTCGGGCAACTTGCCATAGCGATCGATCAATTCCTCTTGAATCGTAATCAGGTCATCTTCGTGCCCGGCATGCGAAAGTTTCTTGTATAGCCCTAAACGGGCATGCACGTCGGGGCAGTAGTCGGCGGGAAGTAGCGCCGAGGCGTGCAGATTGACTTCGCACGATACGGCAAAGGGCGAGTCCAGATCGGGCTCTTCGCCTGCCTTTAACGCGCGCACTGCTTTGTTTAGCATTTCGGAATACATCGAAAAACCAATTTCGTGGATATTGCCTGATTGCGATTCGCCAAGGACTTCGCCGGTGCCGCGAATTTCCAGGTCGTGCATGGCCAGGAAAAATCCCGATCCCAGCTCTTCCATGGCCTGAATGGCTTCGAGGCGTTTTTTGGCATTGGCGGTAATTGCGTCCTCGCCCGGCGTCAGTAAGTAGGCATAGGCCTGGTGATGAGAGCGTCCTACCCGGCCGCGCAACTGGTGCAGTTGTGCCAGGCCAAGGCGGTCGGCGCGTTGAATGACGATGGTGTTGGCGGTTGGCACGTCAATGCCGGTTTCAATAATGGTGGTGCACAGCAAGACGTTATAGCGTTGCTGATAAAACCCTTTCATTACTTCTTCGAGCTGGCGCTCGGGCATTTGCCCGTGCGCCACCACAACCCGGGCTTCGGGAACCAGCTCTTCGAGGCGGGCACGCCGATTTTGAATGGTTTCGACTTCATTGTGCAAAAAGTAAACCTGGCCGCCGCGTTTAAGTTCGCGCAGCAAGGCTTCGCGTATGGTACTGCCGTCTTCTCGCCGCACGAATGTTTTGATGGCCAGGCGTTTTTGAGGCGCGGTGGCGATTACGGAAAAGTCTCGTATGCCTTCAAGCGACATTCCCAGTGTGCGGGGGATGGGCGTAGCCGTTAAGGTAAGAATGTCCACTTCGGCGCGCAGCGCTTTCAGGGCTTCTTTTTGGCGTACGCCAAAGCGATGCTCTTCATCAATAATGACCAGTCCCAGGCGTTTGAAGATTACATCTTTGGATAGTATTTTGTGGGTGCCGATAACAATGTCGACTCGCCCATCGTTTAGCCCCTGGATGGCGGCGGCGATTTCCTTGCCTGAACGGAAGCGGGACAGCTCGACGATTTTGACGGGCCAGTCGGCAAAACGGTCGGCGAATGTCTGCGCATGTTGTTCGGCCAGCAGGGTGGTAGGACACAGTATGGCTACTTGTTTGCCGTTCATGACGGACAGGAAAGCAGCGCTCAGAGCGACTTCGGTCTTTCCAAAACCGACATCGCCGCAGACAAGGCGATCCATGGGGCGGCCGGAGGTCATATCGCCAATGACCGCTTCAATGGCGGCAGCCTGATCGGGTGTTTCTTCGAAGCCGAAACCTTCCACGAAGGCCGGATAATCATTGACGGGCAGTTTGAACTGGAAGCCTACGCGCGCTGCGCGTTGTGCATAGAGCGCCAACAGCTCGGCGGCGGCATCGCGCACTTGCTTGGCCGCTTTGCGGCGAGCTTTGTCCCATTGGCCCGAGCCCAGTTGATGGAGCGGTGCGGCGTCGGGGTCGGCGCCGCTGTAGCGAGCAATGACATGCAGTTGGGCAACAGGAACATAAAGCGTGCTGCCGTTGGCGTATTCGAGATGCAGGAACTCCATTTCGCCTTCGCCCAGGTCCATATTGATCAAGCCATGGTATCGGCCTATGCCATGCTGCGCATGAACCACCGGATCGCCTTCGCGCAGCTCGGACAGGTCGCGTACCATCGCTTCGACATTGCTGCTTCCTTCCTGGGCTCGTCTGCGGCGGCGTCCGGCCTGGACATGAGCGGGGTACAGGTTGTTCTCTGTTAAGAGCGTCAGCGGCCCCTCGAGCAGGCTGAATCCAATATTTAACGGCGCAACGGTCAGGGCAAAGCGGCTGTCCGATTGTAGAAAAGCCTGCAGGGTGTCGGGTTGCGTGTCCGGATGAATGCCGAACTCGGCAAGCATTTGCAGTAAGGTTTCGCGGCGTCCGGCCGAGTCGGCACACAGAGCGATACGGCCCGTGGCACGGCCCAGCAGCATACGCAGCTTGGCTACAGGATCTTCCGCTCGCCGGGCGACAGCCACGTCGGGCGCGGCGGCAAAATCGGGATGTGTGCCGTCGCCTGTCAGCGCCAGCCGCGCGAAGGATTTCAGATGCGTAAATAATGTCTCGGTGTCTAAAAATAGGTCGCTGGGGGCCAGTACCGGGCGTTCGCGGTCGCTTTTCAGAAATTGATAGCGGCTATGGGTGTCTTGCGCGAACCGTTTTATGGTGTCGTCGATGTCCCCCAGCGTTACGGTCAGGGTTTGCGCGGATAAGTAATCGAACAGCGTCGCCGTGTGTTCAAAGAATAGAGGCAGGTAGTATTCGACACCGGCAAAGGCAATGCCGCTGCCGATGTCTTTATACGGCAGGG
>DATCVA010000109.1:0-8183 GCA_036567205.1 Eoetvoesiella sp.
AGGTTGCAAATGAGTAAAAGCTCATCCAGAACCATTGCCATGGACCAAGCGAAAGCGTTAACAGTCCGGCGCCCAGCTCCCGGATAGGTGAAAAATACCCGATGAAAGTCGAACCGGTCCACCAGGCGATGGCGAGCCATATAAAATGCTTGCTGGCTTTAAGACGTAATTTGCGCCAGGTCCAGGGCTGCTCATCCAGCCGGATGCGCGCCAGTCGATCACCCTCGATCTTGCGCTCGACCCACATGAAAATTTCGGTATATACCGTTTGCGGACAAGCGTAACCACAAAAAAGACGCCCTGCCATGGCCGTAAAAAGGAATAGCGCAAAAGCTGAGATAACCAGCAGCACTGCCAAATAAATGACGTCTTGCGGCCACAACACCATGCCAAATATATAAAACTTGCGCGCAGCCAGATCGAACAGCACGGCTTGGCGCCCATTCCAGTTAATCCATGGCAAACCATAGAAAACGAGCTGCGTCGCAAACACCAGAACAATACGCCAACGTGCAAAAATACCCGACACTGAACGCGGATAAATTTTGTTGCGCACATCGGCCAACGCCTTCTCTACCTGAGGAGACGAACCACCCTTTACCGATGACACCTTCGGCGGCCGCCAGGCCGGGATGGCGGCGGACGAGTCAACACCAGTGTTGTCGGATGATCCGTTACTCATGTGGTACCTCCTTACTGTACCTGGGCGACGCGTTTACCTTGATTCGACAAGCCCCAGACCCATGCGGTAAGCATACGGATCTGATCGGCGCTAAGGAGGCCCTCTTGCGCCGGCATGCGATTTTCACGCCCGTTCAAGATGGTTTCGACAATAGAAGCCTCGGAGCTGCCATACAACCACACCCCATCAGTCAGATTGGGAGCCCCCAGCGCCTGGTTGCCTTTGCCGTCGACTCCATGACAGGCCACGCAAAAATTATCAAAGCCGCGCTTTCCCGGAACTATGCGCAACGAGTCGCTTGCCAGGCCTGACAACGAACGCACGTACTGTGCAATATCAGAAGCCTCTGTCGGTTTAATAGCTGACTTCCAGGCGGGCATCATCCCATGGCGGCCTTTGGCAATGGTCTGCATGATTTGCTCCGGGCTGCCGCCATACAGCCAGTCATTATCAGCCAGGTTCGGAAAGTTGGCCGAGCCCCGGGCATCGGACCCATGGCATTGCGCACAGTTGTTAAGGAACAAACGCTGGCCGATCTCGCGCGCATCGGCATTGTGCGCAATTTCGTCGATAGGCATTTTCTCGTAGCGTGCAAATATCGGCCTGATCTGTTCGTCGAGCTGCTGGCGCTCTGCCTGAACCTGCTTGGCAGCGGTGTAACCCAGCGTGCCCTCGTAACTGCCAAGCCCCGGATACAAAACGAACATAGCCAGGGCAACAATGCACAGCCCGACGAACATTACCGTCCACCAGCGTGGAACGGGATTATTAAGCTCGGTAAGATCCCCATCCCACACATGCCCTGTATCTTCGACTTTGTCGATTTTTTGCTTTAGCCATGCGCGCTGCGAGATCAGCAGAATAAAGCAAAAAACTACCCCGCCGAGCGCTATCGCCGAAATGTAGTAGCTCCAGAAACCACTCGTAAAATCACTCATGTGATCCCCCTGCTTTTCTCTCAACCGGAAGTTCATCGGGCACGGAAAATGGCAAAAGTGATGCTTCTTCATTGGCTTGAGTCCGGCCCCGCGAACAAGCCCACCATACAATGCCAAAAAACGTAGCCATCGCTAAAAGCGTGGTGATTCCATTTAACAAAGCCATGATTAAAGCCTCCCTTCAGCTACTGCCTTGGCAGCGGCCTCGCGCCCGGCCACTCCCAGGCCTTGCAAATAGGCAACGATAGCGTCCTCTTCGGTTTTCCCCTGTAGCTGCTCGGGCGCTTTTTCGATCTGTTCGTCGGTATAGGGCACACCCAGCCTGCGCAGGGCAATCATTCGATCCTGAACATTCTCATTGGCTACGGAGTTGCGCTGTAACCACGGATAGCCTGGCATATTGGACTCGGGCACGACGTGGCGCGGATTGCGCAAATGAATGCGGTGCCAGTCGTCGGAGTAGCGCTGCCCCACCCGGGCCAGGTCTGGACCGGTACGCTTGGATCCCCACAAGAACGGGTAGTCATAACGGGACTCTCCCGCCAGCGAATAGGGACCGTAGCGCTGTACCTCTGATTGCAGCATGCGGATTTGCTGCGAATGGCAACTGACGCACCCCTCGCGAATATAAACATCGCGCCCGATCAGGTTCAACGGCTCGTAGGGCTGTACCCCCTCGGTCGGTATGGTAGTGGAATGCTGAAAAAACAGCGGAACAATTTGTGCCAGGCCCGCAAACGCTACAACCAGAATACTGAAAAAAATCAGCAAACCAATATTCGTTTCGAGCCTTTTATGGAAAGTCATTTTTTCATTAGCCATTGAAGCTCTCCTTAAGCCGTTGCCGCAGCAGTTGTCGATGCAGGCCCGATAAAGGCTGGATCACGAGCGTCTGGGCTGTATAAAGGCACAAGCGGATTGACCTTGACCTGTCCTCGCACAGTTATCCAGGTATTCCAGGCCATAATGCACATACCGGCAAGAAAGAGCAGACCGCCAAGCATACGAATTACATAAAACGGATAGGTGGCTTTGACCGACTCGACAAAGCTGTAGGTCAGGGTGCCGTCAATACCCGTCGCGCGCCACATCAGTCCCTGCATGACACCGGCAATCCACATAGCGGCGATATACAGCACCACCCCCAGCGTGGCCAGCCAGAAGTGAAGCGATACGAGCTGCATGCTGACCATTTGCTTGCGTCCGTACAAACGCGGAATCATGTAATAGAGCGAACCAAAGGTGATCATGGCTACCCATCCCAGCGCGCCCGAATGCACGTGTCCAATGGTCCAGTCGGTGTAATGCGACAAGGCATTGACGGTACGGATCGACATCATGGAGCCTTCGAACGTAGACATGCCGTAGAACGACAGGGCTACCACCAGGAACTTAAGAATCGGATCAGTGCGCAATTTGTACCAAACTCCGGACAAGGTCATGATGCCATTGATCATCCCGCCCCAGGAAGGCGCCAGCAGAATCAATGAAAGCGCCATGCCCAGCGATTGCGTCCAGTCCGGCAACGACGTATACAACAAATGATGCGGACCTGCCCACATATAAGTAAAAATCAACGCCCAGAAATGCACGATCGACAAACGATAAGAATAGATGGGGCGTCCGGCCTGCTTGGGCACGAAGTAATACATCATGCCCAGAAAACTGGTCGTCAGGAAAAAGCCCACGGCGTTATGGCCATACCACCACTGCACCATGGCATCTTGCACGCCCGCATACGCGGAATATGATTTCCATAGCGTTACCGGCATTTCAATATTATTAAAAATATGCAGAAGCGCGATCGTCAGAATGTAAGAACCGAAGAACCAATTGGCTACATAGATATGCTTGACGCGGCGCTTGACGATGGTGCCAAAAAACACCACGGCAAATGCCACCCATACCAGCGTAATCAGGATATCGATCGGCCACTCAAGCTCGGCATATTCCTTGGTGCTGGTAAAGCCAAGGGGTAAAGTAATGACAGCCCCTACCATGGCCAGTTGCCAGCCCCAGAATGTAAACGATGACAACTTGTCAGAAAACAAGCGGGCCTGACAGGTACGCTGCACTACATAGTATGAGGTCGCAAACAAGGCGTTGCCGCCGAAAGCGAAAATGACAGCATTGGTATGCAAAGGCCGTAACCGTCCATAGCTGAGCCATGGTATTTCAAAGTTCAGTTGCGGCCAAATAAGTTGCGATGCGATCCACACACCGACTGCCATACCGACGACACCCCAAAATACGGTTGCAATGGTAAATTGCCTTACTACCCCGTAGTTAAAGGTCTCGGCTTCGTTTCCGACTCTAACGGACGTGCCCATGGGACTCCCCTAAAACAACAAACAAATAATGCTCCCGGCGTATGGTGGCGCATGCCAATGAATAAGCAGTTGATTTGAATCAACCCATACGCTGAAAACATATAATTCAATCGAAATGATGTATTCGCGCCACACCGCCCATATGGCAACTTATCATTCGTCGGGCGTGTCGTTATCGTGCAAAATCGACTCGCCAGGATCATCGCCATCGTCGAACTGACCGGCAAAGGTTGCCCACCAAAAGAAAGCACCTACCGCAATCACAAAGATCAGTGAAATCGGCAGCAGCAAAAGTAGAGCACCTTCCATTGCGCGCCTTAAACGGGGTTGGCCTGTAAAGCAGATCTGAACGTACGAGTTTGTTTGAATAAGCGCCACGAATTGGCCGCTACGGCAAGCGAGGACAGAAGCATGGTAATGGCAGCGAGCCAGGGCTGAACCCAGCCCATCGCAGCCAATGGCATCATCAACAGATGCCAGCCCATTGATCCATATAAATTTTGCCGCGAAGTGCTTTCTGTGGCCTGTATCAGGCCTTGCAGATCGGACTCGGACAGAGCGGGATTGTGCAAAATACTTGCATGGGCGGCGGCAATAGCCGTCGGTACCGCCATGGCCATCGCACAAGGGCAGCTAATTACCAGCAAAGCAACCATAACAGCCACCGCATGACCGGGAGCATAAACAAACCAGATCAGTCCCCCAACCAGCGACAACGCAATCTGTATTACAGTAAACCAAAGTGCGATGCGGTCTGCGCGCGTCGACAGGACTGCGCGGCATTGCTCAATATACTGATGCAGTCTGCCGGCATTTATGGACTGGCGAGCACAAAACTCAAGGTATCGGGCGGTCAGCAAAAAAGCCACGAACATTGAGACCGACTCGAAGTAAACCTGACCGTGGCCGACCCAGGTTGAATACACACTGGGGATAAATGCCGCGACAATACCTAGCGCCACAGGAACGTCCATGCCGACCTGTCCATTTCGTACACGCGCAACCATCCCGCTCCACACGGGCCAGGCACAATACAAGATAACGGGCATCGTCAGAACCAGGCTGATCCAATTCATAAGGAATATGGCGCGGTCCAGCAACGAAATGCTATCTGGGCCAGGAGCATCGGACCGTAAATACCCTGGAAAGGCGAACATCATGACTTGCATCATGACCAGCCAGGCCAGCCCCAGCCGTGCCAGCATATGCCGTCGTTGCAGACGGTCGGCCTCCGGGAGTCCTTTAGGAGCAGCAAAAATCGAAAAAGCGCGCATGGCTTAATGCTATCGGGCCACGAGGATTCGCATCTTGATATAGATCAAAAGACATCGCACTGGCAAAGATAAGAAAAGGGACGGATTACCAATCCGCCCCTTTCGCCCTTGCGCAACACGCCTGCGCTTACGACTCAAAACCAATCAATAAAGACCGGCCATTCAAGCAACTTTTAAGGAGTGACCGGCCGACGGGCTGAACTGCGCCTCTTCGGTTGATCCCGTCAATGCAGTCGTCGATGACTGCCCTCCTTCAATCGCCTGAGTGACGGCATCGAAATAACCGGTGCCCACTTCCCGTTGATGCTTGACTGCAGTAAAGCCCAGATCGGCGGCGGCGAATTCTTTTTGCTGCAACTCCACGAAGGCACTCATTTGCCGGCGGGCATAACCGTGGGCGAGTTCAAACATGCCATAGTTCAGCGCATGGAAACCTGCCAGGGTAATGAATTGGAATTTATATCCCATGGCACCCAGCTCTCGCTGAAACTTAGCGACTGTAGCGTCATCAAGGTTTTTCTTCCAGTTGAAGGACGGCGAGCAGTTATAAGCCAGCATTTTCCCTGGAAACTGGCGATGAATGGCTTCAGCGAACTGCCTGGCGTATTCCAGATTGGGCGTCGAGGTTTCGCACCACAGTAAATCGGCATAAGGCGCATAGGCGAGGCCGCGTGAAATAGCCTGGTCAATGCCCGCCTTGGTTCTGAAGAAACCCTCGACAGTCCTTTCGCCAGTGATAAAGGGCTTGTCGTTCTCATCGACATCGCTGGTGACCAGATCGGCTGCATCGGCGTCGGTGCGCGCCAACAACAAAGTAGGCACGTTCAGCACGTCGGCTGCCAGACGGGCCGAGACCAGCTTGGCCACCGCCTCACGCGTTGGCACCAAGACTTTGCCGCCCATATGGCCGCACTTTTTGACTGATGCCAGTTGATCTTCGAAGTGCACGCCGCTGGCCCCGGCCTCAATCATGGCCTTCATCAATTCAAACGCGTTCAGAACGCCGCCAAATCCGGCCTCGGCGTCGGCAACGATGGGAGCAAAATAATCCAGATAATCGCTGTCGTCCGGGTTTTTTCCTTCCATCCACTGGATTTGATCGCATCGCGTCAACGCATTATTTATTCGTCGTACGACCTGCGGGACGGAGTTGGCGGGATATAACGACTGGTCGGGATACATTTCACCCGCGCCATTGGCGTCTCCGGCTACTTGCCATCCCGACAGGTAAATAGCCTTAAGCCCGGCCTTGACTTGCTGCATGGCCTGGTTCCCGGTCAACGCGCCTAAGGAATTTACAAAAGGTTCCGAGTGCAACAAGCTCCACAGCTTTTCCGAGCCACGGCGAGCCAGCGTATGCTCGACAATTACCGAGCCTCGCAAACGGATAACTTCTTCAGCGCTATAACCGCGCTTGATCCCTTGCCAGCGGGGATTCTCAGCCCAGATTTTTTGCAGGTTACGGATTTCATTTTCACGTGTGTTCATGAAGTACTCCTAAGAATTAACAGCCATGGAAGATATAAAAACCATCAAAACATGGAATAAATTCTACGCGCTTGTGCATTGCGAAATACGATCATCTCTTATATAAGACAATATAAATTTATGTTTCAATACAATAGGTTAAAAATTATATTTCACTATATAAAACGATATTTTTCGCTATGAAAATAAAATTCATGCAACGCAACATAGTATTTTTACATTGCACGTCTAGTATTTCATAATATGAAAAAAAGGGGTGCTTGGTACAATATGGCTAATTAATGTTTATTTCGGACCCCATTGTTATGGTCAACACCATCCTGGCAAATGCGCCGTTAGGTCACGATGTTTCCTATCCGAAGGCCTATGACCCCGGCCTGCTTTTCCCCATTTCCCGGCACATCAACCGGGAAGCGTTATCGCAGCAGCCCAAATGGCTCGGCGCCGATATTTGGAACGCTTATGAAATTTCCTGGCTCAACCTGAAAGGCAAGCCTATTGTCGCTACAGCCTGCTTTGTATTTCCCCAAAGTAGCCCCAGTCTTATTGAATCCAAATCGTTCAAACTCTATTTAAACTCGTTCAATGAGGCCAGGTTTGAAGATGCCAACACAGTCACCAAGCAATTGCAGCAGGACCTTAGCCGTGCAGCCGGCGAAGCCGTCGGTGTGACTATTAGCATTCTGGGAAGCGAAAATACCAAAATGTACCAGTCTCTAGAGGGTCAAAATATCGACGATCTGGATATTGAGGTAGATACCTACCAGCCCGCACCGGGCTTGTTGCAGTGCGTGGCACAGGCGCAGGCGGTAAGCGAAACGTTAACGTCTGATTTGCTTAAGTCGAACTGCCCGGTTACCGGCCAGCCGGACTGGGGTAGTGTGCAAATCCGTTATACCGGCCCGCAAATAGACCGTGCGGCACTGCTCAAATACATTATTTCATTGCGTCAGCACAGTGAATTTCACGAGCATTGCGTGGAAAAAATGTATTGCGATATATGGGAAGCTTGCCAGCCACAATCGTTATTTGTATATGCGCGTTATACGCGGCGTGGCGGTCTTGACATCAACCCGTGGCGCAGCAGCGAACCCGCACAAGTCAGCCAGATGCGCACCGTGCGACAATGAATAATTAAACATCTCGTACTGGCCTGAGTTTACAAGGTTGCGGTTTTTACCATACGGAGTCCTTGGGACGCCGAAGATTTTTGACACGTCACGGGGTTCTTCATACGCCGGATTTAGTTCTTGAGATGTCGGGGCGGGGGTGGACCAGGCTTCTGGCCGACGGAGCGACGAACCGGGCCGAGCAGTCCCCAGGGCCGCACACGAGAGTGTCCGGAATTTTGTGTTCGGGCCTATGATTATCTTCAAGGAGATGAACCATGGCACGAGAACAGAAGAAAGAGCCGGTCGGTATTCCTAAGGGCAAGCTGCCCGCCAGCGCCCAGCAAATGCTGGACGAGCTG
>DATCVA010000110.1:0-11441 GCA_036567205.1 Eoetvoesiella sp.
CGAGTCAGCAGGGCGGTTATTGCGTCATGGTTCGGGGTTTAGCAGCGAGCAAGCAGTGCTTGGAGTTATCGAGCGGATTGTGTCGCCGCTGGGCCGCCGTATAGATGAAAGTTCCCCCATGGTCGATGCACGCTTGCAAGACGGTTCGCGCGTAAACGCCGTTATTCCGCCCGTTGCATTGCGGGGCGCGAGCCTGACCATTCGCAAATTTCCGCAAAGCAGGCCGACGATGGACGATCTGATTCATGTTGGGGCTCTGGACGTTTTCATGCGCGACTTTTTGAATGCATGCGTCAGGCTACGCAAGAATATTGTCGTCTCTGGCGGCACAGGCTCGGGCAAGACTACCTTGCTCAATATACTGTCCAATTGCATTCCTGACGGTGAACGCATTGTTACGATCGAAGATGCCGCCGAGCTACGCCTGAATCATCAGCATCTGGTAACCCTTGAGGCCAGGCCTTCAAATCTCGAAGGGCGTGGAAAAATCGATATACGAGATCTGGTACGCAATGCTTTGCGTATGCGCCCCGACCGAATTGTCATTGGCGAATGCCGGGGCGGCGAGGCCTTCGACATGTTAGCGGCCATGAACACCGGTCATGAAGGGTCTCTAACTACTTTGCACGCCAATAGCCCCCGAGATGCCTTGTCGCGTCTGGAAACCATGATCCTGATGGCCGGAATGGATTTGCCGCTTGTGGCGGTCAGGGAGCACATCGCGGCGAGTATTAATTTGCTGGTTCAACAGGCCCGTTTAAGTAATGGCCGGCGTCTAATTACTTCTATCGTCGAGGTAACCGGGACTGAAAGCGGACGTATACAGACTCAAGAGTTATTTCAGTACCAGGCTGGCCCGCCGGCAATATTTCGGGGTTGCGGGGTGCTTCCCGAGTTTTTTTCCGCCACCAGCTTGCAGGCTGGTGGTTTGAGTATGGATATTTTTAACCAGCATACTGCTGTAGTGCAAGCAGGCATGAGTTTTGGTCCTAATTCGAACGCCGATAACATTGCGCTATAGGAGCCCGTGGTGGATATTCTTTCTATCTTGAGCGTGGTTATTGTAATAGGCTTGTTGACCTGGTTCGTCCAGGGTTGCAGCGTGCGAGCCTACCAACGATATCAGTCGGCTTTTAAAAAAGAGGCTAAAGACCGGTTAAGCGAGTTTTTTCTGTTCGTCGATCCGGCACAGTTGTGGCTGGCAAACCTGTCGGCATGCGGGGTCCTGATGTTGGGGATTTATATGCTGACGGGTTCGGCATGGTTGACCGCCGCAGCCGGTATTTTGGCGGTAGCCGCACCGCAGTCGGCCATCGCGCGCTTGCGACGCTTGCGGCTTGCCCGTTTCGATGAACAATTGCCCGATTTGCTGTTATCGCTGGCTGGCGCATTAAGGGCGGGTTCGGGGGTGCAGTCTGCATTGCGTCATATAGTCATGCAGGCGCCGGCGCCCTTGGCTCAAGAGTTTGGACTTATGCTGCGAGAGCAGCGAATGGGGGTCTCTTTTGAGCAAGCGCTAGCCCAGCTATATAAGCGCATGCCCAGCGAAGGTACCGGGCTGGTGGTGTCATCCCTGATTATTGCCGTGCAAAGCGGCGGCAACCTGGCAGAGACGCTCGAGCGTATTGCAACCACCTTGCGAGCCCGGCTGCACTTGCTGGGACGTGTTAGGGCCTTGACGTCGCAGGGCCGGTTGCAGGCCTGGGTGATGGCCAGCTTGCCGTTTGCCTTGGCCCTTGTTTTAGAACAACTGGATCCCGACTCTATGGCGCTGTTATGGCATACGCCGATGGGGTGGGTTGTTATTGGGGTAATCGTCGGGTTGGAGTTGGTTGGCGTAATGTTTATACGTCGTATAGTCAATATCGATGTATGAGGAGCAAAGTCATATGTTTTTTTGGTTAAGCTGTCTGGCAGCGGGGTTGTCGCTTTGCTTGCTATGCTGGTTGATGCTGCGCCCCATACTTTTACATACACAGTCCGCCAAAGAGTATTCGGATCAACTGGCAATGAAACTTATCTGGCCCTGGGTGCTGGTTTTTGTGCCGATATGCACGCCCTTCATATCGTGGCGTACTCGCCATGCTCTAGTGCGCTCTATCCAGGTGGCAGGTCTTGAAACTGTATGGCAGCCTCAACATGTCGTAGCAATGCAGTGCCTTGTTTTTTCATTGGTCGCAATAATGGGCGCCCTTGTATCAGTCGTTTATTTTTCTTTTAGCTTAGTAAACGGTTTGTTCCCGGCTTTGTTAATTGCAGCGGTCGCTACATGGTGGCCGCGACGCTGGTTGCGCGACTTGGGTATAAAAAGGCAGCGTCTGATGCTGAAAGAGTTCCCTTTTCTTCTGGATATGACTACTTTGTGTGTAGAAGCCGGCCTCAATCTTCAAGGCGCTCTTCAGCAGGCGGCGCACCATGGACCGGCAGGACCGTTACGGCAAGAGTTGCGTCATGCCCTGGCTGACATGCGCACAGGAATGCCGCGGCTGGAGGCTTTACGTCAATTGTCCCGCCGTACCGGCTTGGCGGCTGTGCAACAGCTTGTCACTGCGTTGGGTCAGGCGGATCATCTTGGCATGAGCCTGGGGCCATTGCTTCGGGCACAGTCCGAGCAGCGCCGCTCTGAACGTTTTCTGCGGGCTGAAAAACTCGCCCTTGAGGCGCCTGTCAAAATGCTGTTTCCCATGGTTTTTTGTATTTTTCCCTGCACTTTTCTAGTTATTGGTTTTCCGATGGCTGTTAAATTGATGGGAGCGCAGTTTTGACGCTATCCGTAGCAGATCTTGCATTACGATGCCATCCGCCTGGCCCGCGTTTGCAATTGGACTATGCACTGGATTTCTGGGCACGTCTGCGTGGACTGCATGGCTATCCGACGCTATCTGCGCATAGAGGGCTATGGATTTTTCCTTGTAACGCGGTGCACACTTTCAGACTGGGATACGCCATCGATCTGGTTTTTCTAGGTGCTGACTATCGTCTGTTAAAGCGGGTGGAGCGCCTGCGGCCAAACCGGATCGCTGTCCATACGGCGGCCCGATCCGTGGTTGAACTGCCGGCTGGATATTGTGCTTCCAATCCCTGCTTTTTACTGGCCATTCACGAAGCTTTGGACGGGTTTTAAAGCGGGATATGTAATTGTTAATGGCAAATGCTACAAGGGCATCGCCATGCAGGCTTTGTATTTATAATAAATTGAACTAACCGTCTACACTGCACCATGAATAAAGCATTTGTAAAAGAATCTGAAAACGATGAGGACGATGACCTCGGTCCCGAAGCTGTGCGTTTGCCCGCTGGAACCAAAAATTACATCACAACCGATGGATATCAGCGTCTGCGCGATGAGCTTGCCCACTTGATGACTGAAGAGCGCCCGTCGGTGGTGCAAGTAGTGTCGTGGGCCGCGTCCAATGGCGACCGTTCTGAAAATGGCGATTATCTGTATGGTAAAAAGCGTTTGCGTGAAATAGACCGCCGCATGAGGTTTTTAACCAAACGCCTTGAAATCGCCGAGGTGGTGGATCCGGCTACCCAGCCTAATAAGGACCGGGTTTTTTTTGGGGCTACCGTGCTGTATGTGGACAAGACTGGCGAAGAGCACCGCGTCACGATTGTGGGCGTTGACGAGGCCGAACCGTTGCAAGGTCAGATTAGCTGGATATCGCCCGTGGCGCGTGCGCTTATCAAGGCCCGCGAAGGGGATACGGTAACGTTGCGCACACCCGCTGGCATCGACGAACTCGACATTCTCGAGGTCAGCTATCCCGATGCTGCTACGAACACCTGATCCGATACGCAAGCGTATTCCGACTGTGTGTAAGGGTATCGCCTGCCGACTTGTGCTTAACCCGTTAAAATGACGGTCTTCCTTCCTTTTGCCTGCTTCATATCGTGAATTCTATCCAGCATTTTCTTGGCCCCCAGGTCTTGTCGTCCTTTCGGCGCGAGCGTTTATTAAAGCGGTTTGAACAACTGGATCTGCCAGTTGGCGATATTCAAGGCCGTTTCGAACACTATGTCTGGACTGAAGGCACGCTAAGCGCCGCAGACCAGGAACGACTGACGGCGCTGCTTGACTACGGCGATGCGCCGCAAGCAGGCAAAGACGATAAAAGCGCGTTGATGCTGCGGGTTATTCCGCGTTTGGGAACAGTTTCGCCCTGGGCCAGCAAAGCCAGCGATATTGCTCACAATTGCGGTTTGTCGGCGGTACGGCGTATCGAGCGTGGGATTCGTTACACGATCAGTCCTTCGCGCGGGTTGTTGGGTGCTCACAAAATCGATGCGGCGCAATTGGCGAAAATTGCTGATGTGTTGCATGACCGCATGACTGAAACCGTGGTGGATAGCGGCTTTGACGGAGCGGCCCTGTTTGCCTCGTTACCGGGAAAGCCCATACAAACAGTAGACGTTTTGGGCCAGGGCCAGGCTGCATTGTTAGAGGCTAATCGCAATTTGGGTTTGGCGCTTTCGGAAGACGAGGTCGAATACCTGGACAGCGCATTTAAGCAATTGGGACGCAATCCCACCGATGTCGAGTTAATGATGTTTGCGCAAGCCAATAGCGAACATTGCCGGCACAAAATTTTTAATGCACAGTGGGTTATCGACGGTGCGGCACAAAATAATACGTTGTTTGGCATGATACGCGCCACACACGCAGCTCAGCCCGAAGGGACCGTTGTGGCGTACTCGGATAACGCTGCCATTATGGCGGGAGGCCCTGCGGTACAGTTTTACGCTGGCCAACCCGGGCAGACCTTGCCGGGCAAGCCGGACAATGCTTCGACAGCTTACGGTCACCATGATGCGGTGGTCCATACGCTTATGAAGGTGGAAACGCATAACCATCCGACCGCTATTGCGCCATTCCCGGGGGCGGCGACGGGCGCTGGCGGCGAGATCCGGGATGAAGGCGCTACAGGGCGTGGCTCTAAACCTAAAGCAGGTTTAACCGGTTTTACTGTTTCGAATCTACGGTTCGATGATGCTATGGAGCCCTGGGAGGGCGACTCGCACGGTTCCCCCGATCGCATTGCCACCGCGCTTGATATCATGATTGAAGGCCCGATTGGCGGGGCCGCCTTTAATAATGAGTTCGGACGCCCCAATTTGCTGGGCTATTTTCGTGCTTTTGAACAAACGGCCGGCGATACACGCTGGGGCTACCACAAGCCCATCATGATTGCCGGTGGGCTGGGGTCGATCGACGATCGCTTAACCCACAAAGATCCTATTCCTCCGGGGGCGCTGCTGATTCAGCTGGGCGGCCCGGGCATGCGCATCGGCATGGGAGGCAGTGCGGCTTCAAGCATGAGCGCTGGCACTAATAGCGCCGAACTTGATTTCGATTCGGTTCAACGTGGCAACCCGGAAATCGAGCGGCGCGCTCAAGAGGTCATCGACCGTTGCTGGCAACAGGGCGACGATAATCCGGTGGTAGCCATACACGACGTAGGTGCAGGCGGTTTATCCAATGCGTTTCCCGAGCTTGTCAATGACGCAGGCCGCGGCGCTATCTTCGAGTTGAATCAGGTTCATCTCGAAGAGTCGGGCCTGTCCGCCGCCGAAATCTGGAGCAATGAAGCGCAAGAGCGTTATGTTTTGGCGATCTTGCCTAAGGACTTGCCGCGTTTTGATGTTATCGCCAAGCGAGAGCGCTGCCCTTATGCGGTAGTGGGAGTCGCCACCGAGGAGCGCCAGCTGCGCGTCACGCACGGCGAAGGCTTGCCTGGCGTATCGGACGTGATTGCCCCTAAAGCACCTGATGCCATCCGTCCGGTCGATGTGCCGATCGACGTTATTCTGGGCAAGCCGCCGCGCATGATGCGCGATGTGAAGCGTTTGCCGGGTGTAAGCGCTCCTTTGGATCTGACTGAAATGGGTCTGGAAGAGGCGATCAAGCGCGTATTGCGTCACCCCACGGTCGCCAATAAGAATTTTCTTATTACTATCGGCGACCGCTCGGTAGGCGGCTTAAGTAGTCGCGATCAAATGGTAGGGCCCTGGCAGGTGCCGGTGGCGGACTGCGCGGTAACCCTGGCTGACTACGAAGGTGTTCACGGCGAAGCGATGGCCATGGGCGAACGTACCCCCCTGGCCATGATTGACGCGGTCGCTTCGGGCCGCATGGCCGTTGCCGAGGCGCTTACGAACTTGGTCGCAAGCGATGTGCGAACACTTAAAGACGTCAAGTTGTCCGCCAATTGGATGGCTGCTTGCGGCGTGGCTGGACAAGATGCGGCGCTTTATGACACGGTGTCCGCCGTTAGTCAGTGGTGCCAGCAGCTGGGCTTGTCAATTCCCGTAGGTAAAGACTCTCTGTCTATGCGTACGGCGTGGGACGAGGGCGGCGAGAAGCGAGATGTTATCGCACCGGTATCTTTGGTTGTGACGGCATTTGCTCCGGTATCCGATGTGCGGGCGACGCTGACGCCGCAGTTGCGAACCGACGCCGGCGATACAGTACTTATTCTGGTTGACCTGGGACTGGGACGGCAACGTTTAGGCGGCTCGATACTTAGTCAGGTATTTAACCAGGTTGGGCAGACTGTGCCGGATATTAACGATGCACAGGCACTGATCGCTTTCTTTACCGTAATTCGCCAGCTTAAGGCGGCTGGCCATATTTTGGCTTACCACGATCGTTCCGACGGTGGTTTGTTGGCCACCGTATGTGAAATGGCCTTTGCCGGGCATGTGGGGGTGTCGGTTAACCTCGATATGCTGACCATCGATCCGCATGCTGCCGATTGGGGCGACTATAAAATCCGCCCTGAACAAGTTGCCGTTCAGCGCGATGAAATTACACTGAAAGCCTTATTTACGGAAGAGGCTGGCGCAGTAATTCAGGTGCCTTTGTCACAACGCGACATGGTGATGCAGCAATTGCGCGCCGCAGGCTTATCGGCTCATTCACATGTCATGGGCACGCTTAATAATGTCGATGAAATTCAGATTTTCCGCGATGGTAAATGTATTTATCAGCAGCCGCGCGTTGCGCTGGCGCAAGAATGGAGCGAAGTTAGCCGGCGCATTATGGAGCGCCGCGATAACCCCGAGTGTGCGCAGTCCGAGTTCGATATCTGGAAAAATACCAAGGACCCAGGCTTGAATCCTGTAGTCAACTTCAATCCCCAGGAAGACATCGCCGCGCCGTTTATTGCAACAGGCAAGCGTCCCCGGGTAGCCATATTGCGCGAACAAGGCTGCAACAGCCAAGTGGAAATGGCGTGGGCTTTTGACAAATCCGGGTTCGAAGCGCTGGACGTGCACATGACAGACCTGCTATCTGGCCGCGTGCGTTTGGACGATGTGCAAGGTTTGGTGGCAGTGGGCGGCTTCAGCTATGGCGACGTGCTGGGCGCCGGCGAAGGCTGGGCGCGTACCATCCGCTTTAATCAGCAGTTGTCGGATCAGTTCTCTGCCTATTTTTCGCGGCCTGATACATTCGCCCTGGGGGTGTGCAACGGTTGCCAAATGATGGCGGCCTTGTCCAGCATGATCCCGGGTGCCGACCATTGGCCTCGCTTTACGCGTAACCAGTCGGAAAAATACGAGGCGCGTTTATCGCTGGTCGAAATTGCGCAGTCGCCTTCGTTGTTCATGCAAGGCATGGCCGGTACGCGGATTCCGATCGCCGTTGCTCACGGAGAAGGCTTTGCCAATTTTTCGAAGCAGGGCGATTCAAGCCGAGTATTGAGCTTGCTCAATTATGTTGACAACCACGGTAATCATACCGAGGTCTATCCTTATAATCCCAATGGCAGTCCGGAAGGGCTTGCGGGAGTCACCACGGCAGATGGACGATTTACTGTCATGATGCCGCATCCTGAGCGCGTTACGCGCAATGTCATGATGTCTTGGTCCCCCGAGAAGTGGGGGGCTCATGATCAGGGCGGCGACGCTAGTCCATGGCTGCGCATGTTCCGTAATGCGCGAGTCTGGCTGGGATAGTTTCAATTCATTTTATAAAGGCGCCCTTCAGGGGCGCCTCGCCATAAGCAAAGCTGTCTAGGTAAACACCCTTAGTTAAGCGTATAATCTTGCTTTGCACACGGAGCTATTTAATGCGTCTCATCAAAAAAGCGCTCACCTTCGACGATGTGTTGTTGGTGCCGGCCTACTCCGAGGTCCTGCCTCGTGATACTTCTCTTGTCACGCAATTTACGCGCAATATCACGTTAAACATACCGCTGGTGTCGGCGGCCATGGACACCGTGACCGAATCGCGCCTGGCTATCGCCATGGCCCAAGAGGGCGGCATTGGCATTATCCATAAAAACATGACTGCCGATGAGCAGGCCCGTGAAGTGGCTCGCGTCAAGCGTCACGAGTTCGGTATTGTCATCGATCCGGTTACCGTCACGCCAACCATGAAGGTGCGTGATGCTATCGAATTGCAACGCCAGCATGGTTTTTCGGGTTTGCCCGTAATCGAGGCCGGCAAACTGGTTGGTATCGTCACCAATCGCGATTTGCGGTTCGAAGACCGGCTCGATGTTCCGCTGCGCGATGTCATGACTCCGCAAGACCGTCTCATCACCATGAAAGAAGGGGCAACGCTCGATGAGGCGCAGTCGCTCATGCATAAGCATCGTCTCGAACGCGTGCTTATCGTTAACGATAAGTTTCAGTTGCGCGGCCTGGCGACAGTCAAAGACATTGTCAAGAACACAGAACATCCCAACGCATCCAAAGACAGCCAGGGCCAGTTGCGAGTGGGTGCCGCGGTCGGCGTGGGCGAGGGCACCGAAGAGCGGGTTGAAAAACTGGCTGCCGCCGGCGTTGACGTTATTGTTGTCGATACGGCGCATGGCCATTCGGCGGGCGTTATCGAGCGTGTGCGCTGGGTCAAAAAGAACTACCCAAAAATCCAGGTCATTGGCGGAAATATCGCTACGGCATCGGCAGCTAAAGCGCTTGTCGAGGCGGGCGCCGATTGCGTCAAGGTAGGCATCGGCCCGGGCTCCATTTGCACGACCCGTATCGTGGCTGGCGTGGGCGTGCCGCAAATTACCGCTATTGCCGATGTGGCGAAAGCGCTCCAGGGGACCGGCGTTCCGCTTATCGCGGATGGCGGCATCCGCTATTCGGGCGATGTTTCAAAAGCCTTGGCAGCTGGCGCGTCCGCCTGCATGATGGGCGGGATGTTTGCTGGTACTGAAGAGGCTCCGGGTGAAGTCGTCTTGTTCCAGGGGCGTTCGTATAAGTCGTATCGCGGAATGGGCAGCGTTGGCGCCATGAGCGACGGCTCGGCCGATCGTTACTTCCAGGACCCGGCCAATAATGCCGACAAACTGGTTCCTGAAGGCATCGAAGGGCGCGTACCTTATAAAGGCAGTGTCATTGCCATCATTTATCAGTTGGTGGGCGGTATCCGCGCATCCATGGGCTATTGCGGTTGTGCATCAATCGAGCAAATGCGCACCAAAGCCGAGTTCGTGGAAATCACTTCCGCGGGCGTACGCGAGTCGCATGTCCATGATGTGCAGATCACCAAAGAAGCGCCTAACTACCGGGCCGATTAATCGGCTGGGTTTTAAGTAAATTAGGTAAGGGAGCGGGTGCTCCCTTATTTATTATTCCTCAAGCCCAATACGTTACATTAACGTCTTGACTATTTTTTCGAGCAAACTCTTTCAGCCATGCATCAGCGAATTCTTATCCTCGACTACGGTTCACAAGTTACCCAACTCATTGCGCGCCGTGTACGCGAAGCCGGCGTGTATTGTGAAATTCATCCGGGCGATGTTGATAATGCCTTTATTGAAAGCCAGGAAGGGCTCAAAGGCATTATCTTGTCGGGCAGCCATGCCTCGGCCTATCACGAAGAATCGCTGAAGGTTCCTTCCAAGGTGTTCGAAGCGGGCGTGCCGGTACTAGGTATTTGCTATGGCATGCAGTCCATGGCCCTGCAATTGGGCGGCAAAGTTGAATGGTCCGATCACCGTGAATTCGGCTACGCCGAAGTGCGTGCCCGCGGCCATACGCGCTTGCTTGACGGTCTGGATGACTTCACCACCGTTGACGGACACGGCATGCTTAAGGTGTGGATGAGTCACGGCGACAAAGTCACCGAGCTGCCACCTGGCTTCAAGCTTATGGCCTCGACCGATTCGTGTCCGATTGCCGGTATGGCCGATGAAGAGCGTGGGTTTTATGCTGTGCAGTTTCACCCCGAGGTTACGCATACGACGCAGGGTGAGGCCATTCTGGCGCGTTTCGTACAAGAAATCTGCGGCTGTAGCCGTGACTGGAACATGCCCGACTACGTTACCGAGGCCGTAGCGTATATTCGTGAGCAAGTGGGTAGTGATGAAGTGATTCTGGGCTTGTCGGGCGGGGTTGATTCGTCCGTTGCCGCCGCTCTGATCCACAAGGCCATCGGCGACCAGCTTACCTGCGTGTTCGTTGACCATGGCTTGTTGCGCCTGAACGAAGCCGAGCAGGTTATGACCATGTTCGGCGATCATTTCGGTATGAAAATAATACACGTTGACGCCAGCGCCGATTTCATGGGCAAACTGGCCGGCGTGAGCGATCCCGAAGCCAAACGCAAAATCATCGGCAAAGAGTTCGTAGAAGTATTTCAATCGCAGGCTGGCAAGCTTAGCGGCGCACGCTGGCTGGCTCAAGGCACGATTTACCCTGACGTCATCGAGTCAGCCGGCGCTAAAACCGGCAAGGCCGTGGCAATCAAGTCGCATCATAATGTGGGCGGCTTGCCTGACACCCTTAACCTTAAACTGCTCGAGCCGCTGCGCGAGCTGTTCAAGGACGAAGTGCGCAAGCTGGGGATAGCACTGGGGTTGCCGCCGTCCATGGTGTACCGTCATCCGTTTCCCGGACCAGGCCTGGGTGTGCGTATCCTGGGTGAAGTCAAGCATGAGTACGCCGACCTGCTGCGCCGCGCCGATGCCATCTTCATCGAAGAGCTGCGCAAGACCGAAGATCCGGTCAGCGGCAAAAATTGGTACGACCTGACCTCGCAGGCATTTGCGGTGTTTTTGCCGGTTAAATCGGTGGGGGTTATGGGGGACGGACGCACTTATGAATACGTCGTCGCGCTGCGCGCCGTACAAACGTCGGATTTCATGACGGCCGACTGGGCCGAATTGCCGTACGCCTTGCTCAAAAAGGTATCCAGCCGGATCATCAACGAAGTGCGCGGTATCAACCGCGTTACTTATGACGTGTCAAGCAAGCCGCCGGCAACCATTGAGTGGGAATAAAATCAGGTCCTTTTGGGACTATCGCTGCTTATCGAAAAGCCACCGTAACGTATTGATTTATAGGTAAATATGTTGCGGTGACTATCGGTAGCTATCGCTGACCAGCAAAACAAGTTGACGATAGAAGTGGCGGTAGGAACCGGTGGCCCGATTAAGACCCTGCCGTTCACTATTCAGACCAAATCGGTCTTTGACGGTAAAACG
>DATCVA010000111.1:0-5108 GCA_036567205.1 Eoetvoesiella sp.
TGTCAGCCCATTTGCCGGCGCCCACGAATTCGCCCTCCAGCCTGAACCACTCCCGCCACGACTGCAATATGAATAGTTGGCGCGATGCTGGGACGGACTTAGACCACAACACACCAACATCAGAAACCGGCGGCGCAAACCTCTATAACGCAGTAGGTGGGGGCTGGCTCAGGCTGGAGGGCGAATTCGTGGGTGCCGGTCAATCTGACTGGATCGGGGAGGCAAGACCGCGCATGTCTGAGCCAGCCCACAGCCACGTCTAAAGAACCCACGCATTCGCCCTTAACACTTACTTCACCGCCCCCACCGTAAAGCCCGCCACAAAGCGGTCAACGAAGAAGTTATAAAGTATGGCGATCGGCACGCTGACAATCAGGCACGCCCCCATTAACGAGCCCCAAAAATATACGTCCCCACGCACCAGAAACGTCGGCACTCCTACGCTTACCGTGTATTGTGAAGAACTTGTAATAAAAGTCAGCGCGTAAATAAATTCCTGCATGACTAGCGTGAGCGTAAAAATAATCGTAGTCAATATACCCGCCGACGAAAGCGGCACCACCACTTTCCAGAAGGCGCCGAAACGGCTCAAGCCGTCCATCATGGCTGCCTCTTCAATATCATGCGGTACTGCCTTGAAAAAACCCATCATCAGCCAGGTGCAAAACGGCACCGTAAAACTGGGGTATACCAACACAAGCGACCACAACGAATCCTGCAAACCAAGCTCGCCTATGATCCGTGAAAAAGGAATAAACAAAATAGTGGGTGGTATTAAATACGTTAGAAAAATACCAATGGCCATCTGCTTTCCCCAGCGTCCCGACAAGCGAGCCAGACTGTACCCCGCAGGGACAGCCAGTAGCAGAGTAATACCAACAACCAGCACTCCAACCAACAAGGTGTTGAAAACCCAACGCATGTATTGCGTATCCAGTATCAGGATGCTCAGGTTTTCCAAAGTAGGCGGGCTATTGAAAATGAATGGATTATTCGCAACATTCACCAGATCAAGCGTACTTTTGAACGTTGTGATCAGCATCCAGTAAAACGGAAAAGCCGTAAACGCCACAAACGCGGCGACAATACCAAAATGCCCGATTCGCATTCCCCAGCGTTTGGCACGTATCGTCGTTAAATACATATCAGGTCACCTCCGTGCGCCGCGCTATCGTCAGCAGCAGTACCACCACCGCCACCAGCACCGGAAACAAGAACAACGATATCGCCGCCCCCTGGGCCAAATCGCCGCCTTGTATGCCAGTAAAAAATGCCAGGCTGGCCAGGACTTGCGTCGTATCGTAAGGCCCGCCACGCGTAAGCACATAGATAATAATCATGTCGGTAAACGTGAATACGATGCCAAACAGCAATGCCACAAGCATGACGGGCATAACCAAAGGGATATTGATACGGAACAAATGCCGCCAAAAACCCGCGCCGTCCATGGCTGCCGCATCATGAATATCTTGGGGAATACCGCTTAAGCCAGCCAGTATGATCACCGTCGCAAGGGGTAATAGCCGCCAAACATCCACCAAGATAATCGACGCCATGGCCAGATTTGGCTGACCCAGCCAAATCGGCCACTGCCCAGGGCCCAACACTCCTGTCAGCTGCAGCGTCTTGTTGATCACGCTATACACCGGATCAAAGATCCAGAGCCAGCCTATCGTTCCCAGCGAGATAGGCGCAACCCAGGGCAGCAGTATCAGCAACCTGACCAGCCACTTCCCCCGAAAGTCACGATACAGCGCCATCGCCAGTATTTTGGCCAGCACGACCACCAGAACTTGAGAAACCAGAGCAAAAACCAGTGTATTGATCAGTGCGCGCCAAAAGGTATGATCATCCAGAATACGACTGAAATTTGCCAAGCCGACAAAATGCAGCGAGCGTGTCCCGACAGTAATATCGGACAGGCTGTACAAAATCGACAGGATGAAGGGAAACCCCACCAACAAAGTAATATAGATAATGGCCGGCGCCAACATGCAACGCCCGAGCCACTTGTCATTATCCAGCCAATAATGCGACGCACGGCGTTCTGGCCTGGATGAAGCAACTGTACTCATGAGGACGACTCCAGCCTCAGCCCCGACTTGGAATCAAACCGCCTAAGGTCGCGACGGCGAACGGCAAAGGAATAGTTCGTATCAGTCTCAAGGGGCGCTGTAACCGTACAAGGGACACGTGAGATGACCTTGACGCTTGGCATGGGCGGCTGAAGCACACCGTAAACCAGGCGATCGGACCCCAGGTTTTCGATACGGGTAATATGAAATAAAAACGATTGCACATCGTCATCCGAAGCGTATATAGCCTGCGGAAGAAAATGCTCGGGACGAAATCCCAGTACCGACGTATCGTTTTCATTAACCAGATTCATGGGCGGTGCGCCGATAAATGTAGCCACAAAAAGATCTGCCGGATGCGCATAGACATCGTGCGGCGTGCCCAGCTGATGCATCCGTCCATGATCCAGTACAGCGATACGATCGCCTAGCCCCAGGGCCTCAATCTGATCGTGAGTCACATAAATCGTTGTCGTAGCCAGACGCCGCTGAAACTGCTGTAACTCGTCGCGAGCCGAAATCCTGAGCTTGGCGTCCAGGTTGGATAACGGCTCGTCCAGCAAAAAAACACCTGGCTCGCGCACGACGGCACGTGCCAGGGCCACCCGCTGCCGCTCGCCGCCCGATAACTGGCGGGGCTTGCGCTGAAGCAAATGGCCAATGCCAAAGAGGCCGGAAGCCCAATCCACTTTAACCTTGATGGCATTGCTCGCCATCCCCTGGGCCTGCAACGGAAAGGCAATATTGCGCTCTACCGTCAGGTGCGGATAAAGCGCATAGCTCTGAAATACCATGGCCATATTACGTGCCCGGGGCGGCAATTCAGTCACAATGCGGTTGTCCAGCAAAATATCGCCCGACGTCGGAACTTCAAGGCCGGCGATCATGCGCAACAAGGTTGTTTTGCCCGAACCCGAGGGCCCCAGCAATACCAGGAACTCTGCTTCACGCACGATCAGATCAATGCCGTCAACCGCATTGCCGCCATCAAATCGCTTGATGAGTGAACGGGTTTCTACAATAGCCATTACGGGCCTCCCCGTTACACTACGCCTTTTTCCCGCCACTTGGCAAAGATGCGTTTACACGTGGCATCGGCCTCTTTGATTGCATTTTCCGGTGTTTGGTTGCCGGTGGCTGCCTTGGCGAACATTGTATTCAGCACCCAGGTGTTAAAGATTTCATCGGTGGCCGCATTGGCATAACCGGGATACCCGACATTGGTTGCCTGCGTCATCAATGTACCAAGCACTTTGTACTTGTCGGAAGGCTGCCCCTTCGGATCATCGGCAATTAATTTGTCCAGATCGGGCACGGTCCTGGGGAAACACGGGAAATTATAAAACTGACTACTCAGGAATCCTTCGCGGAAACTGTCGATATAGTCGATCAAAAATTTCTTGGCGCCATTGATATTCTGGGCAAATTTCCAGATGACGTAGCAATCCATCACGTGCTCCATCCCGATACGACGCACAGGCCCCTTTAGCGCCTGGGTAAGCTGGATATGGGGAGTAACCGGGATCCCCTTGTTCTCACCCTCGCGTGTCACTGAAATAGCATTCAGACACAAAGAAATAGTGCCTGCCAGCATCGCACGGTTGTTGGACGAAGCGTCCCACGCCATCACTTCCGGGGTCATGGTTTTTTCAAACAGCGCCTTGGCAAACTTCACCGCTTCCAGTGTATTTTTGGAATCCAGCACTACCACGCCCTTTTCGTCTTGCACCGAACCGCCAAACGCAAACAAAAGCGTTCTCATTGCCATAGCCGTATCCAGCTCGGCGGACAAGCCAATCCCGACAGGAATATTGCGCGCCTGCTTGATCTTCGCACCCGCATTAAGGACATCGTCCCAGGAATCGGGCGGTGCAAGGCCGGCCTCGTCCCACAGGTCTTTACGATAATTCACAGGGTCGGGCACAAAGCTATCGGAAAAAGCGTAATACTTTTTTGTTTTCGGGTTGTAGCTGCTTTTTACGGCCAGCTCGACGGGCTTGCCATGTTTTCTCTCACACTCTTCATAAATTTCACGATGATCGATAACCTGATCCTCGTAGACCGGCGGCGGCGATAAAAACATGAAAAGGTCATGCCCCTGTTGTGCCGATACTTCGGCGGCGGCCCGAGTGCTTAACGCCGGGATGCCGACATGGTCGACAATCACTTCGGTATCGTTTTTCTGCCCCCACTCTTTAACGTAGGTATCGTCAAACCACTTATCATAAGCCGGTACGAAGTGGTTCCATTGTAAAATCTTGAGGGTACGAGCAGCGGCGTGCGCGCTTAGAAAGAAAGTGCCGACGCTGGCATAGAGTCCGGCTGCGCCAGCGGCCTGCATAATACGGCGCCGACGTATATTGGGTACAGGAATAGGCTTGGCAGAGACGTCTTGCGGCGTGAAGCCCTTCCTTGTTGTGTCTGCCATGGTTGTCTCCTAAGAAGAGAAAACAGGCATTCGTCGTGATATGAGCGGCGAGCGCCCGTAACTAGTTGCTAATTAGTAAGACCTTTTATCTGAAAAAAGTTCATAAATCAGTTTATGCCAAGTCGAACAGACTGGTCGCCTCAAGCTCAAGCACCTGCTCGTCGCGCTGGTTATACATGCGCCACGACCAACGCAGAATACCCAGATCGTCACGGCTGGACGAAATGCGCACCGAGTCGACAGTAGCCTCAAGGCGAAGAGCATCGCCTGCGCGCACAGGCACCAGCCACCGAATTTTTTCGACGCCCGGTGAACCGAACGACTCGGACCCTTGCAACGCGGCATCAACCGCCATGCGCATAGCCAGGCTGCATGTTAACCAGCCGCTGGCAATCAGCCCGCCCCAACGCCCCTGATGCGCCCGCTGGGCGTCCAGATGAAACCATTGTGGATCGTACGCTTTTGCAAAAGCGACCATTTCATCATGTTCGAGAATTACGGGAGGGTGGGTGATCACCATTCCGATTTGGAACTCACTAAATTTCATAGCCAGACCCACACAAGTTGCCCTGGTCAGTAAGTCTCGAAATGCAGCCGCCCTTGCG
>DATCVA010000112.1:0-7823 GCA_036567205.1 Eoetvoesiella sp.
GCCACCGACCCTAATGCCGAATGCGCCGACTGCACCGGCATTAGTCGCATGCGTGTCATTGTCGAAATAAAACATGCCAGGAAGAAGCATGCCCTGCTCCATGGGGAAAATGTGGCCATGACCCCCGCGGCCCGCATCAAAAAAACTGCCGACGTCCCATCGCTCGGCTGCGTCTCTGTTGTATGCTCCTCGCTCGGCGGCTAGCTGGCTTCCGTACACGACATCGTGATCGCTCACCATCATGACTTTTTCAGGCGCCTTAAGGCGTTCTACTCCGATTTTGTCAAGTTGAATCTTGACTTCCCTGACTAACCCATCATGAATCATTACGAAATCCGGATCCGGGTAAACCACATCCCCGGCCTTGACGCCCGGTTTTCCGCTAACACGGGCAAGGACTTTTTCGATGGCTGTGAATCCCATTTGTACCTCCTTGTTTAGTAAGGAGTGTATAGAATGCGTACTATAAGTACATAAACTATATGCTATGGTCTGATAGCAATTCGATATAAATGAAGTCTCGATTGATCTAGCATGTCGAGGACGTAATGAATTTAAATATTCGGCAGGTCGAAGCTTTTGTATGTGTGGCGCGGCTGCGAGGTTTCTCCCGTGCAGCCAGTCAACTGCACATGAGCCAGGCTGGCCTGAGCATTCTGATCAAGAATCTCGAAGCGCGACTGGGCGTCCAGTTGGTAGAACGAACCACCCGCAACATCACCCTGACGCCCATCGGCTTTCGGGTGCTACCTATCGCCGAGCGGATGCTGGGCGATACCAAAACGCTGTTGTCGCTCGTTAAAGGCAATTACTCAAATTATGAAGGCAATGTGGCCCTGGCGCTGGCACCCGCGCTTGCGACCACTGTGCTTCCCGAGGCCCTGAAGATCTTCAATGACCGTTATCCCAAAGTCACTGTCGTTTTCCGGGAATGTGTCAATGAGGAGTTGGTCGGCCAGCTTTACGCTAATGAGGTGGAGTTCGGCTTGGCGTTTGGTGTGAAATCGAACAAGGAGCTCGAATGCCAGCGTATTGGCAACGATGAGTTCGTAGTCGTCTGCACCCCTGATCATCCGTTAGCTGCGAAGCGTCAGGTGAACTGGCGAGACTTAGTCAACTATCCCTTTATTACGACTCCGTTAGGTAGTGCCGGCCGGGCCACGGTCGACAAAGCGTTCGAGCTAATCAACGAACGCCCTACGCCCATTTACTCCCCGACGAACTCCTTGACAGCGGTCGCGCTGGCAAGGCAGCAGCTTGGTGTCGCCGTAGTTTCTTCCTGTATCCGGCCGGCGGCCCTGATTAGCCACATGGTTGTCAAGACGCTGCACGAGCCTGTCATGCGTCGCGATTTAAGTGTTGTCAGGCGCACGGGTTCTAACCCGTCTGAGCCCTGCCAAGTGCTCATCAAGATTTTCGCCGAGCTGATGGGCAGGGCGTAAGGTCCAGCTATCGTAACAACACTTACTGCAAAAAATTATTGGTTTCGCGTCAAGGTTTGCAAGAATTTTCTTCTCTTTGCCCCAGAAGTTATGAGAAGATTCCGCAACGTATGTCCCAATCTTTTTCGCGGATTCAATCTATGACTGAAACGAGTACTTCACTGCAGTTGGGCCTTGGTGGTATCGAAATTTATGGCGAGTCAGTCGGCGAACTGAATGTGGCCCAGAAACAGTGTCTGAATTACATTCAAAGATTGGGTCTTGATGCATGTGCGGTGGTCACCAGGCACAGCGACGACGGACGGGAGTCGATCCGTTTTCACGCTAGTGACGTGTTTGCTCGTGACTGGGCTCCTCATTTCGATACGACGCAGCTGTGCGAAAAGTTGGGACTGTCCACCCAAAGCAATCCTGATGATCTGGAGCACGAGATCGTGCTGACCATGTTGCTAGGGCCGGTTCTTTTTGCGTTCCCAAGTTTTGGCGACATGCTGTCGGCGGTGCGGATACGAAGAAATATAGTCCAGAACGCACGGAAAACGGCGCTTGCCTTTGATACCGAGCACGCCGAGCGGCCTGCGGACTATTGGACTTACTCCGAGGAAACAGGGTTTGTTTTGTTGCCTGGCGCACCATTAATTTTGGCCCTGGAAAAGGCGACGCAACCAGATAGCTCCGGGCAGTTATATTCATTTTCGTGTTATCGGGCAACCGAGTATGTGATGCTGTTGGGAATTGCTCAAGAGCTTGCCGAGTGCAATCCTTCGCTTTTTGAGCAGTTGCAGCGACAGTGGGAAACGCGCGCCATTATGTCGGGACAGTTCCACGAGGTTTTTCTGCGTGAGTACGGCTCTATGGATGAGCCTTTGCCGCCAAAATACTATGTGCCGGGCGATCGTTTATGGTTTCGCAATCCCGACGAGGCGTCATCGGACGTAAAAGGGTACGAGGGGTCCTGGGTTATTTACATGGGCGGCGGATTGTTTACTAATTTCTGGAAGCGTGATCAGCCTTATACGCTGATCACGAAAAGTCTGGAGCTTTTTCATTGGCGCAATGCGACCTATCGCGATTCTGATGGAGGGCTGCAGGTTGACGATGACATTGTCGACGAGCGTGTGCGCGTATCTTTACAAGATCCCGACGAGGTCCGGCGTATTCTGGATGAAATGTTGCGGTTGCGCGATCCGAGCGGCGTTTATGTCGACGGCGGATGTATCGATACTACGCGTGAATGCGCGCGTTGGGTACGTCCCGGCACCGCTGATCTTCAATTGCCGGATGGCAATTGAAGATCATTTAAAGCCGGCAAGCTGTGTGGAAAAAGCAGGTGTACGCTAAGGCATTTCGGGGTGTTCTTTAAGGGGCGTGTCGTCGCTTATTGGCACTGTCTGCCGTTCGATCATGCGGTGCACGCGCGGTGTGCTCTGACCACGGTGAAGTGCTTGCAGTTTTTGCGATACCTCGGCATCTGCCTGAGTGCGCCGCAGATTGTGGCGGACATATTCCACCCAGGTGGGCACATGATAGCTTTCCGTCCAGATGGCGGGGTTTTCCAGGTCGCGCAGCAGCGCCCATTGGCGGGCCCCGTCGCGCAGGCGGATACGGCGGCGAAGAGCCATTACGCTTAGAAAGGCCTGAATGTCTTGCTGCGCAATTTCGTAGTCCACCATGATCATGATTGGACCGCTGCGCGACCTTAAATCCAGCCGCAGCTTCGGCTCGTTGAAGAGGTCCAGGGGATCGAGATTCAGTGTGCCAAATTCTGGCAGGGCGTAGCGTAGCCCGATGGCTGCCCCCAGGATGAGTACAACGCCCGAAGCAATAAGAGCCTGGTCCACTCCGTAAGCGTCTGCCGTAACCCCCCACAACCAGCTACCTGCTGCCATTCCGCCGAAGGTGGCGGTTTGGTAAAGAGAAAGAGCGCGTCCAACGACCCAGCGCGGGGTTGATAGCTGCACTGTGACGTTGAAGAGCGATAGCGTCAGTACCCAGCAGGCCCCCGCTGGAATCAGGACAAGGCAGCTTAGCCACATCTCGCGACTTAACGCGAGCACTACAGCGCTAAGAGCAAAGCCCAGGAAGGCGGCGCGTACGATGGTTTCATTGCGCCAGTTTTCGCGGACTCGTGCATTGAGCAGTGCGCCGGCGATGGCGCCCAATCCGAAGCATCCCAGCATAATCCCGTAGGTGAAGGCGCCACCCTGGATAAGATCGCGCGCAACCAGGGGCAGCAACGCGAGGATGGCAATTGCGGAAAGCCCGAAGACAAAGCCCCGGAACAGTACTTTCAACAGGTTGGGCGACATGGCGATATAGCGCAGTCCCGCCGAAATTGCGCTGCCGAAGGCTTCGCGCGGCAGCTTGCGCGGCGCCTGTTCAGGCTTCCAGAGCATCAGTGCCCGGATCAGTGGAATGTAGCTGACCGCATTCAGGGCAAATGCGACGGCCGCGCCGGCGAGGGCCACGATTATGCCGCCGACCGCCGGCCCCACACTGCGCATGAGGTTATAGCTCATGCTGTTGAGCGTTACCGCTCCGGGCAGGTCTTCGCGCGGAACGATGTCGCCCATTGATGCCTGCCACGAAGGGTTGTGAAGCGCCGTGCCGCAGCCAATAAAGAATGTGAAGGTCAACAGCAACCAGGGCGTAAGCAGTCCGGTTACGGCAAAGATCGCCAGGGTGGCCGATACCACCAGCATCATGACTTGTGCCGTAAGCATGATGTTGCGGCGGTTGAAGCTATCGGCCAGCGCGCCGGCGGCGAGCGAAAAAATCATGATTGGCAGCGTGGTGGCCGCTTGCACGAGGGCCACCATATCGTCTGAGTTGGCGATCGTTGTCATCATCCAGGCGGCCCCTACGGCCTGAACCAGGCCACCCAGGTTGGATGCAAGCGTCGCAGTCCATAAAGCCTTGAACGTGGCGTGCCGGAACGGGGCTAAGGGTGATGCTCTTTCAGGCATCTCGAACCTCCTGTGCGCAATAGCGTAAAAAAATATCTGGATAAGATAATAAAGGAAGTCGGGAGAACAGATCTCTGTCGAGACAGAAAGAATACGCTATTTCAGAAAAGAGGGGAGGAGCTGGCGGCGTTTGGGCGTGTGAGCCGCCCCTGGAAGACGATTGGTTTGAATGGATTTTGTCGCGTGGCTGGCCTTAGCTTTGGAATACAAGCGTGGTGTAACTTAAGTCGGCAGTTATTCGCGGGACTCTTGAGCCACGGTTGCACTTAGGTGAAACGCATCAGCAAATCAAATGCTTACTGTAAAGCAGGCTCCTTACCATTGCCCATAAAAAACCCCTGCCTTCTTGTGCGTATTGGTGCGGCTGCGGATGAAATCGTCACTGACGGTTGTACGGTGTTTGCGCCGTGCCAGCCAGTCCAGCAATTGTGTTCTCATTTGTGCGCGTACAGCTTCGTGCCCGGGGTCGCGGCCAAGATCGCAGAACTCATTGGGGTCTGCCTGCAAGTCATACAGCTGTTCTGGTTCGTCCAGCCATAGGACGTAGCGCCAGCGCTCGGTGCGCATCGAAAACGCACGTGCGCTTTGCACTGGTTTATTCAGCGTTAGGCGCGCGCCGCGAAAGCTATAGTCCAGTTCGGAAAACGTTGCATTGCGCCAGTCGGTTTCCCGGTTTCGGGTTAGATCCAGCAGGCTACGTCCTTCAATGCGGTGCTCTTCGCCCGGCACGGCCAATGCGTCGAGAATGGTTGGCACGATATCCACGGCTTCGGCGAAGCGGTCGTCGGTCTGGCCGCGCGTTGCATCGGCTTTCGCAGACGGGTCTACTACGATTAGCGGAACTCGTTGCACGCAATCGAAGAAAAGTTCTTTTTCCCCCAGCCAGTGGTCGCCCAGGAAGTCGCCGTGATCGGCCGTGAAAATGACCAGCGTACGGTCGAGCACTCCTTTTTTTCCCATGTTGTCGAACAGCCTGCCCAGGTGCGTGTCCACTTGTGAAATCAGCCCCTGATAGGCGGGTCGAACAGTACGCACGCACTCGTCCAGTGAAAAGCTTTGGCTTTCTTCATGCTGGCGATAAGCGGCGACGACCGGATGGGCGTTTTTCAGTTCGTCCTGATTGCGCACTACGGGCAGGCACTGGTCGGCGTTATACATCGCGTGATAGGGCGAGGGCGCCATAT
The DNA here is from genome assembly GCA_036567205.1 of Eoetvoesiella sp. Taxonomy (GTDB): domain Bacteria; phylum Pseudomonadota; class Gammaproteobacteria; order Burkholderiales; family Burkholderiaceae_B; genus DATCVA01. The sequence continues at coordinate 5,593 of DATCVA010000112.1, forward strand.
ACGGCCAATGGGGTTTGACGTAGCTCAGGTGCAAGACCCAGGGCTGCTGGCCTTTCTCGTTCACGAAGGAAATGGCCTGGTCAGTCATATAGGCCGTTTCCGAGTGGGGTTCGCTTACGCGTGCCGGCAAATGGGCGTTTCTCATGTGCCAGCCACTGACGATTTGCCCGTCGGGGGCGACGGCGGAAATGACGTAATCCGACCAGGGGTCTTTGGACTCGTAACCATGGCGGCGCAGGAATGCGGGATAGCCGCTTTCCTGCCCTGGTTCATGGTGGCCGTCGTAGCGGTCGAGCTCGCGAAAACCACCGTGAGTCAGAAGGCGTCCCAGTTCTGAACCGCCATCAATATTCAGGCGCTCCATGGCGGCGATGTCGGGCATGACATGAGTCTTGCCTGCCAGCGCCAGATCGTATCCTGCGTTGCCAAGGTACTCACCCAGCGTGACCTCGCCTACCGATAAGGGTACGCGGTTCCAGGTTGCGCCATGGCTTACCGGGTAGCGGCCGGTGTAGTAGCTCATGCGCGATGGGCCGCATACGCCTGAATTGACATAGGCCTGTGTGAAGCGCACTCCTCTTCGTGCCAGGGCGTCGATGTTTGGGGTACGCAGATACGGATGCCCATAGCAACCCAGATGGTCCTGTCGGAGCTGGTCGCACATGATGAAGAGAACGTTTTGCACGGTCACGGTCGTTGCCTTTAGTTAGGATGGAGATCCATGCGCTTGACTACTGCGCCCCATTTTTCTGTGTCTTGCTTCAGGCGGGTGCGTGCCTGTTCGGGTGTAGATCCTGCGGGCGTCAAGTCCAGTAACATAAGTCTGTCGCGCATGTCCTGCTCTTTAAGTGCTTCCTGAACGGCCTTTTGTAGCGTGTCTAATACTGTTTGGGGCGTACCTGTGGGCGCCATCAAATATTGATTGAAGGAGGCGTCGATGTCGGGCAGGCCAACTTGTGGCAGCGTTGGAACAGTAGGCGCCATCGGAGAGGGCGTGGACGAAGAAACTGCCAGTGCTGTCAGACGACCGGTTTTAACGTGAGGAAGGACAGTAGGCGTGGTGAGGAAACCGCAATCGACTTGCCCGCCCATGACATCGGTCAGGGCGGGACTGGGCCCTTTGTATGGAATATGGGTCATTGTGATGCCTGCTCCATGCAAAAAGAGTTCTGCGGCAAGGTTGCCCGGTGATCCTGGTCCGCCCGAGGCGTAGGTGAGATCCGATTGTTTGGCGCGTTCTACCAATTCTTTTACCGTGTTGATCTTGAGCGAAGAATTGCAGACCATTATTTGGTTAAAGCTGGCCAGCAACGATATCGGGTTCAAGTCGGTACGTGGGTCGAAGTCCATTTTCGTAAAGACCAGAGGATTGACTGTAATCGCTGTGTCGGGCGTAACCAGCAAGGTGTAGCCGTCTGGCGCAGCCCTGGCAACCTGTTGCGCGGCCAGGCCGTTATTGGCGCCAGCGCGGTTTTCGACCACGACCGGCTGCTTGAATTGATTGGCTAGTTTCTCGGCCAAAAGGCGGGCCACCAAATCGGATGGGGCGCCCGGGGACGAGCCCGTAAGAATGCGTATCGGTTTGTTGGGATAAGAGGTTTGAGCCTGGCTTGCCGGCGCGGCAAGGACGGTTATGGCACTGATTGCGGCCAGATAAATTTTAAAACGTTGCATGGTCTCGCTCCGTAGAGGTTTAGGGATCTTGTTGTCTTGGCGAGTATATGAGATAGTTTTGGTTATGGATAATGAAAATAAATTAAGGATGTTTTCGTTTTAGTTATGAATGCCGATACCGACAGACTTTACAATTTGGACGATGCACATTTCACCTTAACGGTAGCCGAGGCGCCGCCAGGGTTGAACCGTATTAAGTTGCGCCATTTGCATTGCCTGGTGGCCATTGCCGCCCATCGGCATATGGGACGCGCCGCGGAATCGCTTGGTATGTCGCAGCCCGCCATCTCGAAGACTTTGGCGGAACTAGAGAATATAGTGCAGGCCGCCCTGGTTATACGGTCGCGGCGCGGGGCCACACTGACCGAAAAGGGATTGACGTTGTTGGGCTATGCGGGCAGCAGTTTGCGAACCCTGCGTGAAGGGCTGGACCATATTTCATCGACCGTCAGAAGCGATATTGTCGAGATTGCCATTGGGACGTTGCCTACAGTGGCGTCAACGGTGGCGCCTCGCGCCATACGGCAATTCAAGCAAAGCTGGCCCGGCGCTCGCCT
>DATCVA010000113.1:0-2615 GCA_036567205.1 Eoetvoesiella sp.
ATCGGTAATTAATGTTGCGGGGCGCAAATAAGGCTTTAACCCGGCAAGTATTGCCTGGGTTGCGCCCACGGGGGCTGCCAACACAATCAGGTCGGCCTGCCGGGCCGCCTGCTCCAGCGTAGCTACCTCGTCGATAAGCCCCAACTGCTGCGCCAATGCCAAAGAATGTGTTTGCCGTCCGACTCCCAGCACCTTTCCCACTGCACCGCGCCGGCGTAGTGCTGCGGCAATTGAGCCGCCAATCAAGCCCACCCCGATGACCGCCAGGACGCCCACCAAGGGAGATGCTGACGGGCCGGACGTAGTCGTCGTCATACAAATAATCCTTATTCCGTTTCTATATTCTGGAAATGGAATTACTGGGTAGGGTAAGAGCCCAACACCTTGAAGAAAGCGACTTGCTTCTTTAACTGGGCAAGCGCCTGAGCGACCGAAGGGTCATCACGATGGCCCAGCAAATCGACATAGAAATAATATTCCCACTGTCCGGTCCGTGCGGGACGCGACTCCAGCCGAGTCATGGATACTCCGTTGCTGGCCAGAGGGGCCAGCATCTCGTAGACTGCGCCGGCACGGTTGGGGACTGCCAAAATAATGCTAGTCTTATCGTTTCCGCTGGGCTGGCAATCAAAATTGCCGACTGCCAAAAACCGCGTACGATTCTGAGGATCGTCCTGAATTCCTGCTGCGACCTCGGATAGTCCCCAGGCGTTGGCCGCGACCGAACCGGCAATAGCGGCAACAGCCGGGTCTTCCGAAGCAACGCGCGCCGCTTCGGAATTACTCGATGCCGCATCCCGCGGGATATCGGGATAATGCTGAGTGAGCCAGGCCTGGCACTGGGCCAGAGCTTGCGGGTGGGCCATAATGCGCTTAATGCCCTGCATTGTGCCCGACTGGGTCATTAAACAATGGTGAACATTAATTGAACGCTCGCCCAATACTTTTAGCGGGGAATTCAACAACAGGTCGAGCGTACGATTGACGGCACCCTCGGTAGAGTTTTCTACCGGAACCATGCCGGCGCTGGCCTGCCCTGCCTCAACCGCGCGAAACACCTCGTCAAACGAGTCGCAACGCATTTTTTCTACGGCATGCCCAAAATGCTCAAGCGCCGCCTGTTCCGAAAACGACCCCTGCGGTCCAAGATAGGCTACCGTGATAGTACTTTCAAGGCCACGGCAACTTGATATGATTTCACTCCATACCGCGCCGATAGCCTGATCAGTGGAAGGCCCCTGATTCAGCTCCCGCAGGCGCCGGATAATCGCGGCCTCACGCTCGGGCTTGAATACGGAGTCATGCACGTCGAACGCGTGCTTGACCTGTCCTACTTCAAGCGCACAACGCGCCCGTTGATTCAGCAAATCCAGTATTTGCTCGTCAAGAGCATCGATTTTTTTGCGCAGCGGCAATAATTTGCTTTGCAATGAGTTATCCATGGCGTCGTTCAAATTCCTGCATGAATGCAATTAAAGCGTTAACCCCTTCCAGAGGGATGGCGTTGTAAATGGAAGCCCTCATGCCACCCACGCTTTTATGCCCTTTCAGTTGTAAAAAGCCTTCCGCTTCTGCTTGCGCCAAAAACGTGCTGTTTAACGACTCATCGGTTAAAAAGAACGGCACGTTCATGCGTGAACGTACACTTGCATGAACCCTGTTGGAATAAAATCCGGAGCTATCCAGGTAGCGATACAAAGCCTGGGCCTTGGCAATATTGGCCTGCTCAATTGCAGCCACGCCGCCCCGCTGCTTCAGCCATTTAAAAACCAGCCCTGCCATGTAAATTGAATATGTCGGCGGCGTATTGAACATAGAACGCGCCTCGGCCACATTGGCATAATCAAAGGCCGATGGACAGACAGGCAATGCGTGGCCGATCAGATCGCGTTGAACGATCACTAACGTTACACCTGCCGGCCCGGCATTTTTTTGCGCACCAGCGTACAAAAGACCTGTTTTGGAAACATCAAGCTGTCGCGACAAAATGTGCGATGAAGCATCGACAACCAAAGGAACCTGCGAAGCCCCTGTAACAGACAAATCAGGCCAATCGGTAAATTCTACCCCGCCTATGGTTTCGTTGCTGCATAAATGCAAATATGCAGCATCGGCCCGAACGTTCCATTGATCCGCGTCCGGAAACCAGGTCCAGGCTTCTTGGGAAACACCCTGCAATTGTGCGGCGGCTCCGCTGGACGCGGCGATCGATACATCGCCATAACGCTGCGCTTCTTTATAAGACTTATTGGACCAGGAGCCCGACAACACATAATCGGCCTTATTCGCGCCATTACGGCCAATCAGGTTCAACGGCACAATCGCGTTTTCGCCGCTTCCCCCGCCTTGCATAAACAACACCGCGTAATCGTCGGGCACACCCAGCAGTTCACGCAGATCGCTTTCTGCTTCGTCGCAAATTTGCGTGAACTGCTTACCGCGATGGCTCATTTCCATGACAGACATGCCACTACCGTGCCAGTCCGTCATTTCCGCAGCGGCAAGTTGCAGCACTTCAAGCGGCAAGGCCGAGGGGCCTGCCGAAAAATTCCAGGGTCGCATTACGAATTGTCCTCGGGCTCGTCGGAGTCGGCATCTGCCTGCGGCATGTCACC
>DATCVA010000114.1:0-14744 GCA_036567205.1 Eoetvoesiella sp.
GCCCCAACAACGCGGCTATGGCCAGAGCCATGGCCAGCCATGCTCCAGCGGAAGTTGCTTTCACGGTTGCTATCAATTCGTTACGAAGCGGCTCGAGGCGACGAGCATCCTTGGCCCACTCGCCGCGTAAATCAATCCAGAACGAATCAGCCAAAATCGACGTAGTGCGCCGGCCTAACTGCTCTTGAAACTGCCTGCGGCGCAATTTGAGGACCTGCTCGGCGGCTTGTCCGGCTTCGACCGTAATAAGACGCGCAAGTTTGATCTGCGCATCAAGTTTGCTGCTGTTTTTACCCAGCTGCGTACGCTGCTCCGCCACGTCGGGCGCCTCGGGCACGTTCGGAGCCGGCGCGCCCAACTCCGCCAGGCGGGCCTGTATGCTGACCAGTTGCGGTTCTAGAGTCGTTACGGCAGATTCGGCCTGCGTCTGTGCTTCTAGCGCGCTATTGCGCAGCTGCACCAGCTCGGCGTCTTCCATTGGCTGCTCGGGCGGCTTTTCAAGCTTTTTCTGTACTTTGTCAATTTGTGCCCGGGCCTTGTCCAGTGCAACAGCAATATCAACTTTAGTTTCGGCTGTCTGGGCGTAAGCCGACCCGACACTAAACATTAGCAGCGTACAAAGGACAAGACACACGGCCAGGGCGCGGACTCCATACCGGGGCACAGCCGCAACAGAATTGCAGCCTGGCGATCTCGCCTCAGGCACGGTTATCGTTGGTATGTATTTATCGAACATCAATTCTTTAATATGAAGGTGTAATTCCATTTCCAAATCAACCGCGAACTGTGTCGGCGCAGCAGCCAAATATACTGTCTGCGATTTGCCTTCGTGTTCACACTTGATTTGAAAGTGGGATAAAGCACCGGACTAATCCAGCTGAAAAGCGGCTGAAATCTGCAAACAAGAGCGCGAATGGCCTTATTTGCAAACAATAATAACGCTGAATCCGTCAAGAAACCGCCCGCGAAGCCTTGAAAGGCAAGCACTTTTAAGTGATTGTTACATCGAAGTTGTACAATATTGCCTTGCTGCTGCGACGCTGGCTTACAAGGCCGGTGTTTTTTGTCCGTGCACGACCTGCCCGGGCTCGTCTGCAGTCGCCAATCCAGCGACTTGCCTGCATCCGCGCCCAAACCTCTTTCTTGTTTCGTTCCGTCCGCAATCGCCGCCCTTGCTTGTCGGCTTTTTTGTTTGCGGAACGACGCCACTGCCTCAATTTAAGGATATTCATCATGCAGGCTATCGCCCGCCTGAGCCAATTCGTTGGCAAGACTTTTGCAGTTTGGGTATTGCTGTTTGCCATACTCGCGTTTTTTGCGCCTGACCAATTCCGTTGGCTGGGCGTGTATATCGTACCGCTGCTGGGCATTATTATGTTCGGCATGGGTCTGACCTTGTCCAAGAACGACTTCGCCGAAGTGTTCAAACGCCCGGGTACTGTTGCCATCGGGGTAATGGGTCAATTTATTATCATGCCCGGACTTGCCTGGTTGCTAAGCACCGCGCTGGCGTTGCCGCCCGAGGTCGCCGTGGGCGTTATTTTAGTAGGTTGCTGTCCCGGCGGCACCGCGTCAAACGTCATGACCTTCCTGGCCCGTGGCGACATTGCCTTGTCGGTGGCAATTACATCCGTTACCACGCTGCTTGCCCCCGTCGTAACTCCTGCATTGATTTATCTTTTAGCCAGCCAATGGCTGGAAGTTAGCGCCGCAGCCATGTTCTGGTCCATCGTCCAAGTGGTGATTTTGCCCATCGTACTGGGCATTCTGGCCCAATCGCTGCTACGAGATAAAGTCAAAGCATGCGTCGATGTGCTGCCCCTGGTTTCTGTGGTGGCGATTGTTGCCATCGTAGCGGCCGTGGTTGCCGGCAATCAACAAAAAATCGCCACCAGCGGCCTGATGATCTTCGCTGTTGTCGTATTGCATAACGGCCTGGGTCTGCTTCTGGGTTATTGGCTCGGCAAGCTATTCGGCCTTAATGTCGCACAGCGCAAGACATTGTCTATTGAAGTGGGCATGCAGAACTCCGGACTCGGCGTTGCGCTGGCAACAGCTCATTTTTCGCCCCTGGCGGCAGTGCCCAGTGCTATTTTCAGCGTCTGGCACAACATTTCCGGACCTTTGGTCGCAACACTTTTTCAACGTTTCAAAAACGATGACGAAGCTGCCACCAGCGTCGAAAACAAAGTGCCAGCCGCCAGCTGACCACTTTGTGAATCTTTCTTTATAAAGAAGCGCAAATGTAAAAATGCAGGCCAACCCAAATTGCTTGTCTGCGGTCTGTACGCTGCTTTAAGGACTCAACACTTGATTTGTGCTGAGTCCTTTTTTTATGTGTGCCATCCAGTCCAGAATTAGTACGAAGCTTTCCTTAATAGTTGCCATCACAGTTACTTGCGAAGATCAAAGCATCCAGTCCAGCGGCAACAAAGACATCAGGTCTACACCAAAACGCAGTAGCGCTGTCGTTCCTGGCTCGATTTTATGCACAATGATTTTGCCATCTTTACGCTCTATCCATTGCAGCATATCGTCCTTGCCCAGCTTCACCTGATATGAATGGTCGGGAATATGCCCGCCGAACGCGTCAAAAATAGCTTGGGCCAAAACAGGGCTATCGACAACAAAACCCATTTCCGTATTCAGGCGTGCCGAGCGCGGATCAAAATTGAAAGAGCCGATAAATACCCGCGAACGGTCAACCGCAAAAGTCTTGGCATGAAGGCTGGCGCTGGACCTTCCTATGAGCCGTCGGCGGGGCTCAGGAGAATCTATCGGATCGCCTTTCATTTCAAATAGCGCCACACCCGCCTTAAGCAGTTCTTTGCGCCACTTTGCGTAGCCTGCATGAACCGCCACTACATCGGTGGCCTCGAGCGAGTTAGTCAGCACCGTGATCTTCACCCCTTGGCGGGAAAGGGCCGCAAGGTAACGTACGCCTTGTTTAGTGGGCACGAAATAAGACGACACCAAATAAAGATCGTGTCTGGGCGTGCCCAGAATTTGATTAAGGCGCTGCGGCAATAGCGCCGCTTTTGGGGCATTGCCTAGTCCTTTAGCCGGGTCGTCGCTGACCATGCGTGTAGAAGCCCATCCAAATTGCAAGGTTCCCGCCAGCAGATCGCGTAAAAAAGACTGCCGCGCAACGGCTTCCATATACTCCTTGGCGCCGGCCTGTTTCTGCGCTTTCGCTGCCGACGCTACCAGATTCGAAATAGATGCGGGAGTAACGGCGGGTAGCACCCGATCGGCGGGGTATGACGACGCGCTTGCCCAGTAGCGGTCAAAATCGCGCGATACATCGCTCACCACCGCCCCGATTGCCAACACATCCAGATCGACAAACGCCAGATCCTGACCCGCATCGAAATACTCATCGCCGATATTGCGTCCTCCGACAATGGAAGCCTGGTTGTCGGCCGTAAACGATTTATTATGCATACGGCGGTTCAAACGCGAAAAATCGGCTAAATTTCCCAAAAGGCGCCACTGACGCTGCATGAACGGATTGAATAAACGAACCTGAATATTAGGGTGTGCATCCAGCGCGGCAAGGGTACTGTCCAGTCCCTTGGTATTGTTATCGTCGAGCAACAGTCTTACACGCACGCCTCGATCGGCAGCCCGATGGAGCGATTCGAACAGCAAAGTTCCCGATATGTCATCGTGCCAAATATAGTTTTGCACATCCAAGGTACGTTGCGCGGCGTCAGTTAACAGCACTCGGGCCGCGAAGGCATCGCTCCCGTCGGTCAGCGCAATAACGCCTGACTTGCCCGGATGCGCCCGCACCGCCGGCATAACCGCTTTGCCAAGCCGGGTGTTGGCGGTATCCAACAAGGTAACCGACGTCGACCTTCCATCAAGCGATGGCAGTTGTGCGCAGCCTGTCAGCGACATCATCAAGCATGCGCAGGCCATTACAGTACAAAAAGAATGCCGGCCAGTCGCCTTATTGCGAGCCGCTGTTGCCTGCGCAAATGCTTGCTTTATCAGCTCTGCCCTCACCACCTCCTCCTGCAGATCGGTCTGATCAATCCGGATTGTAAATTTTGTCGTCTTAGTCGATTTTTTTCAACATCGAACCGGCACAATTCACCGCCATAATAATAGCAGCGATTTTTTTTGGGTATCGCTCGCCCTCGCGCGGTTTTCGTGTTGATGTTTTTGGCGGTGCGCTTAAGCTTGTAAAGCAAGTTTTATCTGACGATCCGGCGGACAGAAGCCCCGTTTCGCCAGATACAACTTTTTTGATCTGAATCATGACGCAAAAAACCAGATACCTTAAGATTAACTAAACGTTAGATTAGTCAACCTGTTCTTAACACCGAAGGAATTCCATGAAATCAATACTTGTTCCTGTAGACGGCTCGGCATCATCGCTTAATGCAGTTAAAGTTGCGATCAAGCTGCAGCGTGAATATGGCGCTGGCACCCTGTACGTTATAAACGTACAGGCTCCAATCATATCTGGCAACGTAACCCGATTCATCTCCAGCGAAACCATTAACGATTTTTATCAAGAGGAAGGCGAAAAAATGCTGACCGAGGCTCGGGCGCTGCTGAAAGACGCTGGCGTCGTAACCGAGGTCTCGATACAAGTTGGAGCGGCGGCAAAAGTTATTGCCGAATTTGCCAAAAAACACGAATGTACAGCCATCATCATGGGAACTCGTGGCCTTGGCGGTGTTTCAGGTCTGATCCTGGGCTCTGTCGCCACTAAAGTTCTGCACCTGGTCGACATTCCAGTAACGCTGGTCAAATAACAACTGCTTGTTCCAGGGTAAAAAATGACGCCGCATAAAATTTTGCGGCGTTATTTTTCATTTGGAAACAGAACGATTTCACTACACCCGGCCCTTTTAATTCATACGCCTCGCCCTTCTAAATTTGATGGCAGCGTCCTGTTGAGTTAACGTTCCCAAGTCCGGATCAGTCAACCAGGCAGCGCATTACTCAAGGCCGACCCGAAGCAACTTGCCGCTTGAAGAATCCGTCAGGATGTAAACATAGCCGTCGGGCCCCACTCGTACATCCCTGACGCGTTCTTTCATGGCCGTCAACATGCGCTCTTCATGAACAATATCATCGCCCTTCAGTTGCAGCCTGATCAGCTCACGCTCGGCCAATGCTCCGATAAACAGCGAATGCCGCCATGCTGGAAACCGCTTGGCGTCGTAGAACGCCATACCGCTTATCGCAGGTGAAACTTTCCAGTAGTGAAGGGGTTGTTCGGTGCCCGCAACATGATTGCCCTGCGACCCTGGTATAGTCAGCCCCGAATAATTAATGCCGTAGGTCGCCAATGGCCAGCCATAGTTTTTTCCCGCTTGCGGCACATTAATTTCATCGCCGCCGCGGGGCCCATGCTCGTGTGTCCAAAGCTGGCCGGTCCAGGGGTTTAATGCGGCGCCCTGCTGATTGCGATGACCAAACGACCAAATCTCGGGGCGTGCACCTTTGTGTGCAGTAAAAGGATTGTCGTCGGGAATACGGCCATCGGGATAGATGCGTACGACCTTGCCCTGAAGCTTATCAAGATCTTGTGAAGTCGGGCGTTGATTATTCTCGCCCAGGGCTATAAACAGATAACCCGAATCGTCAAATACCAGACGAGACCCAAAATGCGCACCTGTGGAAAGTTTGGGCTGCTGCCGAAACACCACTTTGAAATCCTCAAGCTTTTTAAAATCCCGGGAAAGCCGTCCATACCCCACAGCTGTGCCCGCCTTGCCCAGATCACCCAGTTCTGCATACGACAGGTATACCCGCCGCGACTGCTTGAAATCAGGCGGAAGCGCAATATCCAGCAAGCCTCCCTGCGAACGGGTAAATACTTTCGGCACCCCTTCTATCGGGCTGGAAAGCCCGCTACCTGCGCGCCAAAAACGCAAGCGGCCGGAACGTTCAGTAAGAAGTATGCCCTGATCATCCGGTAAAAATGCCAACGCCCAGGGATGATCCAGTCCGGCAACTACCTCGGTCACTGTCAGTGGTCCGTGTTCGCTTTGATACGCAACCCCGGCCTGAGCCCATATCGGGCCAGTAAACAGCAACGCCACAATCGCAAGTAAAGAGCGAAGAGACAAGCCAGTTAGTTGAAGCATAAAGCACATAATTTACTCCCTTCGCCCCGGTCCTGAAGCAACGTGAACACTATTATCCATTTTCCTTGCTCTCCAGCCCTATAGAAAACCATCAATATGCCGTTAGTGTATCTAATGGGAATGTCTATCTATAAATATAAAGGAACCCCGATGTTGGATAGCAGTTATAACAGTCTTCTGGTCGTCTGCTCCTTCCTTGTAGCCATCCTTGCATCCTATACAGCATTGGATATGGCCAGCCGGATAGCCACCTCAAAAGGGCTCGCTGCTCGCAGCTGGTGGGCCGGGGGTTCTTTTGCCATGGGCCTGGGTATCTGGTCCATGCATTTTATTGGCATGCTGGCCTTTCGCTTACCGATTGAACTTGGCTACGACCCCTGGATTACGCTGCTTTCACTACTAATCGCCGTCGCCTCGTCGGCTTTCGCATTATGGGTGGCCTCTCGTAAAGTATTGTCCCCGCAACGGCTCGCTTGCGGCGCACTGGTCATGGGCGCCGGAGTGGCCGGGATGCATTATTCCGGGATGGCCGCCATGCGCATGGTGCCCGGTATCGAATACGACCCGGCCTTATTTGCGTTATCCATTGTAATTGCCATCGTAGTGTCAGGCGTTGCCTTGTGGATGGCATTTCAACTGTCTCGCCATGTCTCGCATATCCGATGGTTACGAATGGGCGCGGCAGTAATCATGGGTTGCGCTATTGTCGGCATGCATTACAGCGGAATGGCCGCAGCGCAGTTTCCTTTGGGCAGCGTATGCGGAGCGGCCCACTTCGGTATAAACACTGACTGGCTGTCCCTTTTGGTTATTTTGGTGGCTGTGGCCGTGCTGAGCCTGGCATTACTTATCTCCGAAGCGCGTACGATCAGCTTGACTGCATCGCTCGACGAAGCAAACCAGAAACTTCAACACCAAGCTTTGCACGACACGCTTACGCGGCTTCCCAATCGCGCCCTGCTGGAAGACCGGATCGAACAAACAATTCAGGCCGCGGCCCGCAGCCGGTCGCGCTTCTCCCTGTTCTTTCTGGATCTGGACGGTTTCAAGGCGATCAATGACGCTTACGGACACTCGACCGGCGACCTGCTATTGATTAAGGTTGGCGAACGCCTCATGGCTAACGTACGTGCCAGCGACACAATTGCGCGCGTAGGCGGCGACGAGTTCGTCCTGGTTAGCCCCGGTGTCGGCACCCCTTCGGATGTTGTCACCCTTGCGGCAAAAATAGTGGGACTCGTCTCGCAACCTTTCTGGGTGCAAGGGCTTGAATTACGTGTATCAACGAGTATTGGCATTGCAATCTACCCTGACGATGGTAACAATCAGCATGCCTTAATGATCAATGCCGATGCGGCCATGTACCACAGCAAGGATCTTGGAAGAAACCGGTATTCGTTCTTTGATCCGTCAATGAATGTTAATGCGCAGGATCAGCTGCAACTTATGCACGACTTGCGTCTGGCGATTGATCGAAGCGAGTTGCTTTTGCATTATCAACCCAAATTCAATGATCCTGACGGGCCTGTAACGGGTGTGGAAGCTTTAATCCGGTGGCAGCACCCCACGCGCGGCATGCTGTCGCCAGACAAATTTATTCCATTAGCCGAAAAAACGGGATTAATTATCCCCATGGGCAAGTGGGTGCTTGACGAAGCCTGCCGGCAACTCAGGCAGTGGCGAGACACGGCAGGAGCCGACTGGACTATTGCTGTAAATCTTTCGCCCCTTCAATTTAGCCATATCGAGCTTGTTAGCACCGTGCGCGATACCCTGGACCGCCATCTTCTTTTCCCCGGCAGCCTAATACTGGAAATAACCGAATCTACGGCCATGCGTGACGTTAATGCCAGCATGGTCATCCTGCAACAGCTTCATGAAATGGGGGTAAAAATTTCCATCGATGACTTTGGCACAGGTTATTCCAGTCTGCTTTACCTAAAACGTTTGCCCGCCAGCGAATTGAAAATTGATCGCGGCTTCATTAACGAACTTATGCACGATACCGAAGATGCGGCCATTGTATCGGCCATCGTTTTATTGGGGCAGGCGCTAAAGCTGAATATCGTTGCAGAAGGCGTCGAGACCCTAGAGCAGCAAGAGTTTCTAACGGGACTAGGCTGCAACGCACTACAAGGCTATTTGCTTGGGCGCCCCCTTCCACCGCAACAATTCCTGGATGCAGCACTGGCAAAAGAAGAAAAAGCCAGACAAAGAATGGCGCAGTAATGGTGAACCAGCAATACTACGCAGCAGGATCAATCCGTTGCGGCAAATCAGGTTGAGTGGGCTGATCCGGCAAGCTGGGAGAATGGGAAGGCTGCGGCGGATTGACATGGGGAACAGCTGGCATACCAGATCCGCCTGATCTGTCCATTAAGGTTGACAGCAAATCAACCGGAACCGGAAAAACCAGGGTAGAACTTTTGTCGCCGGCGACTTGCGTCAAGGTTTGCAAATAGCGCAGTTGCATGGCCGACGGCTGCTGTGCAAGGATTTCCGCAGCTTCCATCAAGGCTTGCGCAGCTTGCTTTTCACCCTCGGCGTGAATCACTTTTGCGCGACGCTCACGCTCGGCCTCGGCTTGACGGGCGATCGCCCGTATCATGTTTTCATTCAGGTCGATGTGTTTAATTTCTACGTTAGTGACCTTGATTCCCCATGAATCGGTCTGTGCGTCGAGTATTTTCTGCACGTCAAGATTTAACTTTTCGCGCTCGGACAACATATCGTCCAGCTCGTGTTTGCCCAATACAGCCCGCAAAGTGGTTTGCGCCAATTGACTAGTGGCTTCAAGGTAGCGCTCTACCTGGATAATGGCTTTTTCAGGTGCTATAACCCGGAAATACAATACCGCATTAACTTTAACCGAAACGTTATCGCGCGAGATTACGTCCTGGCTGGGCACATCCATGGTTACGACCCGCAAATCGACCCGCACCATCTGCTGCAGGCCTGGTATAACGACAATAAGTCCGGGGCCTTTTACTTTGGTGAATCGGCCCAGGGTAAAAATAACGCCGCGCTGGTATTCGCGTAGTATTTTGATGGCATTAAATGCTACCAACAACAAAATAATAACTACTGCGCTTAAGCCTATGTTGAAGTTGTAAAACATGTCTTACCCCCCAGCCTGTGCTGTACTGTGATGATTAGAGCCCGTCTGTCCGGTCCGGATATTAGTGGCGGCTGGCTCAACTTGTAACGTTAAGCCATCAATTGCGATCACTCGCACCGCATCGCCAGACATCAACGTTGCATTACTTTTTACCCGCCAGCTTTCCCCTCGTACGTCAGCATAAATCTGACGTTTGCCGACACTTGTGACTACTCCTTCCAGCCCCAGCATTTCTTCACGACCGGTAACGACTCGATGCTTATGGGCACGAGCCGCCATGGCTGCTATGACTAGCAAAAAAGCAATACTGACAATTGCCGTGCCTATCAAAAATGGAATGGAAATATCGAACCCCGGTACATTAGTATCCATCAAAAACAGCCCGCCAAGAATGAAAGAAACCAAACCGCCGGCTCCGATTACGCCAAAACTCGGAAGAAAAACCTCAGCCATCATTAAAATGGCTCCGACGGCGATTAACGCAACCCCGACCCAATTTACCGGCAACAACTGAAAGGCGTACAAACCCAATAAAAGGCAAATCAACCCCGCAACGCCCGGCAGCGCCATGCCTGGGCTGGTCAATTCAAAAAACAATCCATAAATGCCAACCATCATCAGGACAACGGCAACTTGCGGATTGGCTATAACGTCAAGTATTTGATTGCGCCAGTCGGGCACTACCCGTTCTATGGTGGCGTTGGCGGTAGCCAGCCGCACTGTTTGACCGGAGTCCAGCGTAACCTGGCGGCCATCGACCTTGGCTAACAAGTCGTCAAGATCGTTGGCGACAAGATCAATAACATTGGATTTGAGTGCTTCTTGAGCCGACATGCTCGCCGCATCGAACACGGCTTTCTGGGCGAATTCGATGTTTCGGCCACGCAGTTCGGCCAGGCTGCGAATATAGGCAGCAGCGTCATTGGTGACTTTATTCGTCATTGTGTCGCTGCTGCGATTAATCGGCGCCGCCTTGCCGGCGGGTGCGGAATCGCCGGACGCGGGCGCATTGGCGGGCGATTCTTTATCGGACGGCTCGGACGGAGAGCTACCCGGCACACCTATGGAAACGGGCGATGCAGCACCTAAATTACTGGCTGGCGTCATGGCTGCTATATGGCTGGCATACAAAATAAACGTACCAGCGCTAGCGGCTCGCGCACCAGAGGGACTGACGAATGTAGCGATCGGCACCGGCGAAGACAGAATACGCTTAATGATGGCTCGCATTGATGTATCGAGCCCGCCCGGAGTGTCGAGCTCGATGATGACCAACGCTGCTTTTTCGTCGGCGGCCTTGGATATTCCGCGGATAAGGAAGTCGGATGTGGCCGGGCTAACAATTCCATCGACCCGAAGCGCCACCACTTTAGGCTGAGTTAGACTGTCTTGCCCCCAACTGATCGCCATAACAGCCAGACTGCCCAAGAGCAGCAACGAGCCAAATGCAATCAGGCGTTGTAGTGCTCCGTTCATGGCGAGCTCCTTAAGCCGGCTAGACGCATACAGGCGTGAAACCTGTGCGGCGTTACGATTCAGTATAGCCCAGTACCAGTGGCACTGTATCTACGTGTTCATGGCTACAATCCTGTATTTCATCTTTTGCGCATACCCATGGCGACTCGTTCCAGCTCGTCGGCCAGGATCAAGGCATGATTGTGCCGGGTGTCTTTAGCCGCATATATCAGGGATATAGTAGGGGCCGCGGCACTGGCCAGCAAATCGCGCATACGTGCAAGCTGCTCTTCCGAGCGCAGCTCATTTTGGTAGCTTTGACGAAATTGATCCCAATGTTCGACCTTGTGGCCGAACCATGTGCGCAGCGCGGGACTGGGCGCGAGGTCTTTGCACCAAAGGTCAAACGTAAAATTTTCTTTGGATAAACCTCGCGGCCATAAACGATCCACAAACACACGATAGCCGTCTTCGGGCGCAGCAGCATCGTAAGCCCGTTTTGTCTGAACATGCACGCTCATGATCCGCTCCTGTTTTCGCCCTGCCTTAACTATGAGTCATATCGATCGGGACTATCCATTCGTCGTATTGCGCAGCACTGACATAGCCTAAGGTTAGCGCGGCTTCGCGCAGCGTGGTTTTTTCCTTCTGGGCCTTTTTGGCGATAGCAGCCGCTTTGTCGTAACCGATATGACGGTTAAGCGCTGTGACCAGCATTAAATTCTTTTCAAGGTTTTCGTGAATTTTTTCGAGATCGGGTTCGAGGCCGACCGCGCAGTGCTCGTTGAACGCGTGGCATGCATCACCAATAAGCTGAATACTTTCAAGTACATTATGAACCATAACAGGCTTGTACACGTTCAGCTGAAAATTGCCTTGGCTGCCGGCAAAAGCAGTAGCTGCATCATTGCCAAATACTTGCACGCAAACCATGGTCATCGCCTCACATTGAGTGGGGTTGACTTTACCCGGCATTATCGATGAGCCCGGTTCGTTATCGGGAATAATCAATTCGCCAATGCCGCAACGCGGGCCGCTGGCCAGCCAGCGTACATCATTAGCCATTTTCATAAGCGCACCTGCCAATGTACGCAAGGCCGCCGATAAATTCACTAATGCATCGTGGGCCGACAACGCAAAGAACTTGTTCGCTGCCGAGCGAAATGGCAAGCCAGTGATTTCGACAATGTAATTGGACGCAACTTCGCCAAAACGGGGGTGGGCATTTAAACCTGTTCCAACGGCCGTACCGCCTATTGCCAAGTCGTAAATACCGGGCAACGCAGCCCTTACCACGGCTAAAGCAAAATCGATCTGAGCCACCCACGCACCAATTTCCTGACCGAGCGTAATCGGCGTCGCATCCTGCAAATGAGTACGGCCCGTTTTGACAACCCCATGAAACTCAGTGGCCTTGGCGGCTAGCGTATCGCGCAATTGCGTCACCGCCGGCAACAGGTGCTGATTAAGCTCTTGTGCCACAGCAATATGCATGGCAGTGGGAAATGTATCGTTGGAGGACTGCCCCCGATTCACGTGGTCGTTAGGGTGAACCGGCGTTTTACTGCCTTGTTCCCCGCCAGCGATTTCAATAGCCCGATTCGAGATGACTTCGTTGGCGTTCATATTCGATTGCGTGCCCGAGCCGGTTTGAAAAACGACTAACGGAAACTCATCGTCAAGCTGGCCGGCAATGACTTCGTCTGCAGCCTGGGTAATAAGGTCCGCAATATTCCGAGGCAGTTCGCCAAGCTCGGCATTAGCCTGAGCCGCGGCTTTTTTAAGAATGCCTAACGCCCTTATGACTGAAGGCTGCCATTGAAAACGAGCAACGCCTATAGGAAAGTTTTGTATGGAGCGTTGTGTTTGCGCCCCCCAATAATGCGTGGCGGGTACGTCGATCGCACCCATAGAGTCGGTTTCAACTCGGTTCGCCGCCATAATTTGCTCCTGAAAAGTTAACCAATCACGTAAATGAACGCTTGCTGCCGAGCTGAAGACCCGGCGTGGGTTGTTCGTCGCTATCGAGCCGCTCCCGCACGCGCGCTTACCGCGACCCTGCCATTGTCAGCAGCCATTTTATCTGCCCAGAAAGCCGCTACATCCAGCATGCGATTGGCAAAACCCCACTCGTTGTCAAACCAAACCAGCAGGTTTGCAAGACGCCGTCCATTGATGCGAGTCTGGCTGCCATCGATAATTGCTGAATGAGAATTGTGGTTAAAGTCGACGGATGCATGCGGATTATCGGAATAAGCTATCAAGCCGGTGTATTGCCTGGCCGCCGAGATCATCAATGTGTTGATCATTGCCACGGTAACGTCATGCTTGAGCTCTACCATCAAGTCGATTGCCGAGACATTTAAGGTCGGAACCCTGATAGCTTTGGCAACTACCTTGTCCCTAAGCTCGGGAAGCAGCCGTTCCACGCCTTGTGCCAGCCCTGTTGATACCGGAATGATCGACTGCATGGCCGACCGCGTACGGCGCAAATCGGAATGATGATAGCCATCGATCATTGGCTGATCGTTCATGACAGAGTGCAGCGTCGTCAAAAATGCATGCTCAATACCAAAGGTTCGATGCAACAGGTCAAGCGTTGGAACAATGGCATTAGTCGTGCAAGAGGCATTGGAAACCAGCCCTTCGTCGCCCGAAAGCAATTCGTGATTAACACCGTAAACCACCGTTAAATCGACATCTTGCCCACTGTGCCCCGGCTGCGACAACAAGACTCGCGGGCACCCCGCCTCAAGAAACCGGGTAAGCTCGCCGCGCGAGCCAAACTGGCCCGAACACTCGATAAGAATATCTATACCCAAGCCTTTCCAGTCGACGCCCTCGGGTGTACGCGAATGGCTTACCTTGATAGTCTGCCCATTGACCTTCAGACAGTTCAGGCCTTGCTCGACAACGCCCGAAAATACACCATGCGTCGAATCAAAACGCGTCAGATAAGCCATGGTGTCCAAATCGGCGGGCTCGTTTATGGCCACAATCTGAAATCTGTTTTTTAAAGGCGACTCGTGAAGAGCTCGTAGAAAACATCGGCCAACCCGGCCATAACCGTTGATTGCCAAACGGATCGGACTATTCATAAAAGACACTCGACTCTGTATTGCTACGTATTACTCTGTTGTTAATTAGAAGGTTACCGAGAACCCGCCATCTACCACCAATATATGCCCATTTACATACGAAGCGGCGGAAGATGCCAGAAACACGGCCGCACCGGTGATTTCCGATGGCTGGGCCCATCGCCCTAACGGGTTGCGCCCCACCACAATGGGGCCTTTAACAGGATCGGTAGCCAATGCGGAGTTGGTTTCAGTGGCGAACGTACCCGGCGCTATGCCATTGCTGGTAATTGCATGAGGACCATATTCAACCGCTAACGCCCGGACCATGCCGCTTAGCCCTTGTTTTGCCACTGGATAAATCGCATCGCCGGCTCGCGCCAGGCCACCCGCAATCGACGTTAAAGTAATGATACGCCCCGGCAGGTGTTCCGCGACCATCGCGTTGGCAGCTAGTTTGGATAAATGCACAGCCGCAATCAGGTCAATATTCATAACCTCAAGAATTTCGGCAAGTGTGGCCTCGGCCAGAGTCTTGCGAATTCGTATTCCGACATTATTTACCAGAATATCGGGAGTGCCGATTTGCGTACAAACCTGATTGAAGGCGGCTTGCTGCTGGTGTAGCTGGCCAATATCGTGAACCAATGGATAGGCGCTGTAGCCTTGCTGAGCAAGGCATTCAACCGCAGCGGCAACTCGATTGGTATCGCGGCCATTGATAATTACCCGTGCGCCGCTGGCTGCATAAGCCTGGGCCATTGCAAAGCCCAAACCTTGTGTTGAGCCGGTGATCAAAGCTATGCGGCCTTCCAGCGAAAAACTGGGCGCTCCTGTTGCACTACTCATTGCTAACCTGCCTTTTTTGAGCCAAGAGCCAAATACGCAGGCTGTCGCCGGCACGTTGACGTAAATAACGCGAAGCATCCGCGCAGGCCTGCTCTAACGTTATAGGCCCCGGAGCCAGGCTGAACGCAGCTGTCA
>DATCVA010000115.1:0-6281 GCA_036567205.1 Eoetvoesiella sp.
CAGAAAAGAAAGCCCAGGAACAAGCCGCGGCGAAAAAAGCCAAGGAACTAGCCGCAAAGGAAGCAGCCGAGAAAGCAGAAGCTGAGAAAGCGGCCGAACAAAAAGCTCTCGCGGCCAAGGCAGCCGCTGAGCAGAAAGCGAAAGAACAAGCCTCGGCGAAAAAGGCGGCGGCAGAAAAAGCCGCCAAAGAACAGGCTGCCAAAGAAGTTGCAGCTAAAAAGGCAGCCGAAGAAAAAGCGGCTTCCGACAAGAAAGCCAAAGAGGCTGCCGCCGCCAAAGCGGCTGCGGACAAAGCGGCTGCCGCCAAGCGTGAAGCCATCAAACAGGCCATGCGAGGCGACGCACTGGGCGCTGCGGGCATCCCGGGCGGTACGGCCGACCGTAATCAGTCAGGCGGCGGCGGAAACGACAATGGCTACGCCGCGCAAGTTCGTGCGTGCATACGTCCACGTGTTGCCTACCCGGTACCGCCTCGTACCGGCTCGTCGAACCCGACAGTACAATATAGGGCAAACCTCAGTGCCGAGGGCCTTGTTACCAGCGTGCAAATCCAGCGTTCCTCGGGCATCGCCGGCTTTGACCGGGCCGTCACAACAGGAATCCAGGGTTGTGCGAAGTTTCCGAAACCACCGTCAGGCAAGTACCCCGCGTATGTCGATGGAAATTACCGAATGTATGACTAACAGGAGATTGCAGATATGACAGCCGTCACTCTAGCGAAAGCTGCGACAAACACGTCGTGGCGACTATGGGCATGTGGCCTGCTGGTGCTCGCAACCAGTCTTATCGTCGCCAACCCGGCCAAGGCGCAGCTACGCGTCGATATTTCCGGCGTTGGGGCAACACAATACCCCATTGCCATTGCCGACTTTGCAGGCAATGCACAGGGCCAGGCCGTGGCCGAAGTCATTCGCGCCGACCTGACCCGTTCGGGGCAATTCCGGCTTATTAACGCGACTGGCGTCAGCCTGAACGCCGAAAGCACTGTTGCACACGATGAATGGCGCAACCGTGGCGCCGACTATGTTGCCTATGGCTCTATTACCCAATCGGGCAGTCAATACAGCGTCAGCTATCGTTTGGTCGACTCGGTGCGAAAAAGTCAGCTCGATGGTGTGGCATTCACCGGTACTGAAAAAGAATTACGCCGTATTTCCCACCAGATCGCGGATCGTATTTACGAAAAAATTA
This sequence comes from Eoetvoesiella sp., assembly GCA_036567205.1. GTDB lineage: Bacteria > Pseudomonadota > Gammaproteobacteria > Burkholderiales > Burkholderiaceae_B > DATCVA01. Next base: position 1,192 of record DATCVA010000115.1, read on the forward strand.
CCGGTGTGCGTGGCGTGTTCTCGACTCGCCTGGCTTATGTAGTGCAAAAAAGCAACACTTATGAGTTACAAATTGCAGACGCCGACGGGCAAAATCCGCAGGTTATGTTGCGTTCGAAACACTCAATAATCTCGCCTTCCTGGTCTCCCGACGGATCAAAACTGGCCTATGTAAGTTTCGAGGCGGGCAAGCCTGTTATTTATGTCCAGACACTATCCTCGGGGCAGCGTTTCCCCATCGCTAATTTCAAGGGCAACAACAGTGCGCCGGCATGGTCTCCAAACGGCTCGCAACTCGCCATAGTACTGTCTCGCGACAGTATCTCGCAGATCTATACCATCAACGCCGATGGCTCTGGCCTGCGGCGCATCATGCGCTCGCCGTTAATCGACACCGAACCCCACTACACTCCTGACGGAGGATCGCTGATTTTTACCAGCGATCGCGGAGGCAATCCACAAATTTACCGGGTGCCTGTAAGCGGCGGCGATGCACAACGTGTTACCTTTAACGGCAGTTACAACATCTCACCGGCTATCTCGCCAGACGGTAACAATTTGGTGTACGTTACACGTAGAGATGGTTCTTTCCGTATCGCAATGCAAAATATGGGCTCTGGTTCAGAACAGTTACTAACCGCCGGCCCCGACGATCAGTCGCCAAGTTTTGCACCGAACGGAATGCAAATCCTATATAGTTCTGCACAAGGTGGTCGTAACGTTTTAGCCGTTGTTTCTGTGGATGGGCGGGTACGCCAAACGCTCTCGGCGCTCGACGGCAAGGTACGTGAACCTACCTGGGGACCATTTACTAATTAACTTTCAGTGTGACTCTTTTCAAAGGAACTTAAATGAGCTCGCGCATCGCAAAAAGCCTCAGCATTGCTGCATTAGCCGCCACGTTGGCAGCCTGCAGTTCAGTCCCCCTCGACAACCAGGCCGCAGGATCGGGCTCGGGTACAGACGGGGCCAGTTCGGGGCAAATCATGGACCCATTCAACCCGCAAAGCCCGCTCGCCCAACAGCGTTCGGTTTACTTTGAGTTCGACAGCTACGTTGTACCTGAACAGTACCGCAGCCTGGTCGACATGCACTCGTCGTACTTAGCCAGCAATGCGCAACAAAAAATCCGCATTGAAGGTAACGCCGACGCACGTGGCGGATCGGAATATAACCTTGCCCTGGGTCAGCGTCGCTCCGACGCAGTGGCTCGCATGATGACCCTGTCTGGCGTTCGTAGCGACCAGATCGAAGCCATCAGTTTCGGTAAGGAAAAACCCAAAGCCATGGGCAATACCGAAGCCGACTATGCTGAAAACCGCCGTGCAGATATCGTCTATCAGCGGTAAGATCTAGTTGCACTAGTCACAGCAGCGCCGTGGCGGCTTACCGTCGCGGCGTTTTTACTTGAACGGAAATCATCCAAATGAGTGCCTCCTTTTTGTCCCTGCGTACTGTTTTGTTAGCGGCCACGATCTCGGTATCGACCTTATGCGCCACACCAGCCCACGCGTTGGCAGACGATGACGCACGCCGTGCGATTCTTGATCTGCGTGCACAACTCAAGCAAATGTCCGAGCAGAACCAACAGGCTCGCTTTCAATTGGCGGATCAGCTCGAAAGCCTGCAGCAGCAAGTTATTAAAATGAGCGGCGAACTCGAAAAAATTCGCTGGGAGCTCGACCTGAACAAACGCTCCAGCCAGGATCAATCTGGCGGCAACCATCCGCAGGTCGGTAATCCCGACGAACAGGCGGCATTCGACCAGCCCATGGGCCTGTTCCGTAGCGGCAAATACAAAGAAGCCGCCGCCGCCTTTGCGTCGTTTAGCAACGACTACCCAAATAGCCAGCTGTTATCCGAAGCGGCGTTCTACCAGGGCAGCAGCCTGTATGCCAGCAAAGACTTCAAAAACGCCATTCAAAAGCTCCAGGGCATGGTACAGAGCAGCCCCCAGGATCCTCGCGCGGCCGATGCCCTGCTCATTGTGGCAGCCAGCCAAATCGAACTTAACAGCATGAACGGCGCCAAAACCACGCTACAAAAAATAGTTAAAGACTATCCGCAGACTTCAGCCGCTGAAACAGCAAAAAGCCGTTTGAAACTCTTGCAATAATGCCTGTTCGCGCGTTCAACAACCTGGCGTCCTACGAACGCGTGTGGCGTAAAAGACATCTTTTCCTGGGCTTGCTTTTTGTTGTAATCATTTGCCTGTTGGCTACCGACATTCTGGTCGGCCCGGCCAACATAAGGCTGGATGCTTTATGGCACACTCTTTTAGCAGGCAACGCCGGTGACCCCACTCTGGGGGCAATAGTATGGCAAATTCGGCTGCCGCAAGCGTTAATGGCGGTCGTAATCGGCGCATCGCTAGGCTTGGCCGGCGCCGAAATGCAAACGGTGCTCAACAATCCGCTGGCCAGCCCTTTTACACTGGGCATTTCATCAGCCGCCGCACTGGGCGCCGCGTTAACGATAGTGTTGAACCTGAGCCTGCCATTCGTTCCTGAGCAATACATTCTGGCGGTCAATGCATTTATTTTTGCACTGCTGTGCGCCTGGTTGCTGGATCTGGTCGCACGCAAGGCGCGCATAGGAACTTCGGGCATTGTATTGTTCGGCATTGCCCTTGTTTTTACGTTTAATGCCGTACTTTCGCTGGTGCAATTTACGGCCAGCGCAACCGCATTGCAAGACCTGGTGTTTTGGATGATGGGCAGTCTGGCCCGCACCGACTGGCCGCGGCTGGCCATTATGACGGCAGCCCTGATGGCTGTCATTCCGTTCTCGCTTAATAGTGCCTGGCAATTGACCGCGCTGCGTTTTGGCGAAGAACGGGCCACCAGCTTCGGCGTCAACACACAACGGGTACGCCGCGCCGCCTTGCTTCGCATCAGTGTGCTGGCGGCCCTTGCCGTTGCCATGGTGGGGGTTATTGGCTTTATAGGCCTGATCGCGCCTCATATCGCACGGCGTCTCTGGGGCGAGGACCACCGCTGGTACCTGCCCGCCAGCGCCCTGATCGGCGGCGCCATATTAATTGCAGCCTCCATCACGTCTAAACTGCTTACCTCGAATGCTGTAGTTCCTGTAGGCATCGTCACAACCCTTGTGGGTATCCCCTTCTTTTTAATCGCCGTGCTGCGCCGGCGCGTACTGCAATAACCATGCAAAGCATTTCATCTTCGGGCGAATTCCGGGCAGAAGGTATTTCAGCCCGCCTGGGGTCGAACCAGGTCCTGGACGGGCTCGACTTGCCGATTCTGCATGCCGGACGCCTGGTGGCGTTGTTGGGGCCAAACGGTTGTGGCAAATCGACTTTATTAAAGAGCATCGCCGGATTAGTCCATGCGCATCACAAAGTTCTCCGGCTGGACGATCAGGACTTGCTCGTGCTGCCCGCCAACGACCGTGCGAAGCAAGTTCGCTACCTTCCGCAAAGCCTTCCCGATGACGTGCATCTGACTGTTATGGAAGCCATACTCGTAGCGATCAACGCGCGTCGCTCTACAGCTCACGGCACCGCCTTAAATAAAGTGCAATCAACGCTCGCCGATCTGGGTATCGCTCATTTAGGTCCGCGCTATCTCGACGAGCTTTCGGGCGGACAGAAGCAATTGGTCGGGCTGGCACAAGCCTTGAGCCACGAACCTAAAGTACTACTGCTTGACGAACCTCTTGCCTCGCTGGACCTGAATTACCAGCATCACGTCATGCAATTGCTGATACGCCTGACCCAAGAACGGAAAATGCTGACGCTGATTGTCTTGCATGACCTGAACAGTGCCTTGCGTTACGCCGACCTGGCCCTGTTGATGCGCGATGGCGCGCTGGTAGCCAGCGGTGTTCCTGACGAGGTCATTACCCCTGGCAACCTTGCAAAAGCATTTTCAATACAGGCCCGCATCGAAACGTGCAGCCAGGGCCGCCCTTACGTGCTCGTCGACGACTTAATCCACATTTAAATGCCTTAATCACTTCTCATGTCGCCCATTAACACGCTGCCTCAATACATTGCATCGAGTCTTGATTATCCGCTGACCTACACCGAGACGGGATCTGGTCAAACGCTTTTGCTGATTCATGGGTCGCTCTGTGATTATCGCTATTGGCGCTGGCAAGTTCCGGCTTTGGGTCAACACCTTCACGTGCAGGCGCCCAGCCTGCGCGGCTATTGGCCTGCGGCATTGACGGCCGAAAGCTCGTCTTTCAGCGTATCGCAACATACCGAGGATTTAATTGAATTTATTCGTCGGGGCGGCGCCGATAACCCGGTGCACGTGCTGGGCCATTCACGAGGGGCCCATATTGCGCTGGAGCTGACCTGCCGTGCACCCGAGCTTGTGCGTTCGCTTACTCTTGCCGACCCGGGTTTTCCCATTGACGGCGGATCGAATTTGCGCGCGTTTCAGCATGAGGTGGTCAGCAAGCTAAAACACGGCGAACGCGATGACGCTCTGACCCAGTTTATCGATACCGTCAATGGCGCGGGGACCTGGCGTCATATGGTTAGCTGGTTTAAAACCATGGTGCAGGACAACGCCTATACGCTGCTTTCGCAAATCAATGAAATCGATCTGGCTTTCGATGTAGCGCGGGCCAGACAGGTAGCTTGCCCCGTTCTGCTGCTGGGCGGCGCCGACAGCCCGGCGCGCTATGGCCACGTGCTGGACGCGCTGGAACCGAATTTCGCCCGGGTCCAGCGCAGCATCATTGCGCTGGCATCGCATGGAATGAATTTAGCCAATCCTAAAGCGTTTAACGAGCGCGTACTACAGTTTGTACAGCATGTTAATGCGACATCGTATTAGCCGGTTTTATCTCACAAAGCGCAATGGCTTTTTCGCCTGTATCGAACATGAAATCGATGGCCGTACGCGCCCCGATCTTGATTTCATTTTTAGGCTTTTCCAGCATCGCATGATAGCTGCCTGGCTTAAACGCCAGTTCACCGCCTGCGGGAATTGAAATATCGTGGACCATGGACATTTTGCTCATGCCCCCTTCATGCGTAGTTTGGTGCAACATTATCACATCAAATGCGGCTGCCGTTGCGCCGGTTAGCTTGACTGCTTTGTCGCCGGCATTCTT
>DATCVA010000116.1:0-8225 GCA_036567205.1 Eoetvoesiella sp.
CTTACTCCACTCCCAAATCAATTGTGAACACGAAGGCGAAGCGCAGACAGTACATTTGTACGGCAAGCAAAGCCGACAAAGGTCACGGTTGATTTGGGAATGGAATGTTAGATGATGTCGTCCAGAGCGGCTATATCCAGATGCTCTGCCTGACCCCAGTTAATTATATTCCAGTTGTGGTCTTCGTCGATGGCGAAATGATTGATGCTGGTATTAAGAATAAGATCCAGCCTGGGCGCCTGAAAAGATAGCCGGCTGGCCTTGCGCCACGCAACGTCTATGACGCCGCCATGCGCAAACGCAACAATGTTTTGGCCTTTGTAGCGTTGGGCAAGATCCTCGAATGCCTTGCCAATACGTATACCGAAATCATGCAACGTTTCACCACGCTCGATAAGCTGATGCGGATCGCGAAAATTCAAACCAGCTTGCCCGGACGACTCACCATTAAGCGCAGCCCAATCCCATCCTTCGTAAATGCCGAAGCTGCGCTCGCGCAATTGAGCACATGCCTCGACAGGCTTTCCGAAATGACCCGCGGCAATACGAGCGGTATCTAGAGCCCGGCTCAAATCACTACTGACAACGACGTCGACCTGAACATCAAACAAAGGGGAACGCAAATAATCCCCTAACCGTTCGGCCTGCCCGACCCCCCTGTCGTTTAATGGAATATCAAGCCATCCCTGAAGACGTTTCTCTATATTCCACTGCGTTTCTCCGTGGCGAATCAGCCAGAACTGGGTGGTGCTCATGAAACTAGTTTTTCCATTAAATTATCTATATTCCAGATCTCTTTCAGCATCGAGATCAGGGCTACAAGTACAGGTTGAGAGGCATTTTCGCCGGAGGTGATGAAACCCAGGGCCGCTTCGATTTTTGCGTGGCCCCAAACTGTGAAGTCGTGGCGCTTGGCTCCCAACAGCGCAACCTCTTCGCGTAACAAGGCACAGCCAGCCCCCGCGCGCACCAGCGCGTCCATATTAGCTTGATCAGCGCTATTCATGACCACGCGAGGCGAAAGTCCATGCCGCTCGAAGAGCTCTCGTAAAAGAAGATGTATATGACTGCCATGCGGACCATCCAGCCACGGCAATGTAGCCAATTCGGCCCAGCCGCCCAGCTTAAGCTGCTCTGCCATACCATTGGGCAATGCGACCCGATACGTAATGCTGCGCAATGGCATCCACAGTACATCGCGCGGCGGATAGGCGGCAATAGTCAGTGCTGCGGACAGCCGCCCAGTACTGACATATTCTACCAGTTGAGTAGTAGGCAGCACGCAGGTCTGAAGCTCTATGAGCGGCAAGCTTCTAGTGACGCCACTGACCAGTTCCCCCAAACGCAGGAAATCGACTTGTTCGCTGGGAATGCCCAGCTCAACCGTGCCATGCAATTCGCCCTGAAGCTGTAAAGCCTCGGACTTGAGTTGGATGCCCAGCCTCAGCAGCGTCTCGGCAGTCGGCAATAAGGTCTCTCCCGCCTTGGCAAGCGTAAGCTTGCCGGCGCTACGCTCGAACAGCGCTACGCCAAGACTTTGCTCAAGCGCCTTGATTTGTGCCGTAATCGCAGGCTGGGTCAGGCTTAACGCCTCGGCGGCCCGAGTCAGGTTGCCAATCCGCGCTACCGTTACAAAGGCCCGTATCTGATAGATCTCCATAAGGCCGGCTTACATATCAAGCAATGAGCAAACGAATCTGGGCAGGCTCAAGGCCCACCGACACGGGCGCTCCTGGCCGAAACAAGCTAAGGCCCGCATAGTGTGACTGATCCGCCGTAATATGCTGTTCGCCGACGCGTACATCATAGCGTGTGAACTCGCCCAGAAACTCACTGCGCTCAACGATACCGGGAAGCCAGATAAACCGGGCATCGCCACGCCCGCCGGCACTTTCCATTTGGACACTATGCGGCCGGAAGCTCGCCGCGATCCTGGAAGTGTTCGGCGCCTCGCTATGCAGCGGTAGCGTCAAATCGCCCACCCCTCTGACACTTAAAATAATTTGCTTGCTGCTGCGTTCTTTGACATCGCCTTCCAGTACGTTCATGGTGCCCACGAAGTTAGCTACGAAACGGTTGCACGGAAAGTCGAACAAGTTTGACGGGCTACCAACCTGCTGCACCACACCCAGATCCATAACCGCCATGCGATCGGCGGTGGTCATGGCCTCTTCCTGATCGTGAGTCACAAAAATCGTAGTAATTCCGAGCCGGCGCTGGAGCGACAGAAGCTCCTGCCGCATTTGTACACGCAGGTTTTTGTCAAGATTGGACAAGGGCTCATCGAGTAGCAAGACTTGCGGCTCGATCACGATAGTTCGGGCCAGGGCGACGCGTTGTTGCTGGCCACCGGACAGCTCGTTCGGGCGCCTTCGGGCATACTGCGACAGCCCCACCAGTTCAAGGGCGGCCCCCACCCGAGCCTTGATTTCCGCATTGCGCAAGCGTCTTTCCACCAGCCCAAAGGCAACATTATCCCAAACCGTCATATGGGGCCAAAGAGCATAGCTTTGGAACACCATGCCAATATTGCGCCGATGTGGAGGCACCCCGCTAACGTCTTTGCCGTCGACGAACAACTGCCCCGAATTTTGCCGATTGAAACCCGCGACCAGTCTGAGCAACGTTGATTTCCCCGATCCGGACGGGCCCAGCAGAGCAAAAAACTCACCGGGCTCGACAAGCAAACTGACGTCTTTCAATACTTCAGTCTTCCCGTACGACAGATGGATATTGCGGCACTCAACACTGACTTTTTTCATTATGCTTCCTGACTGGCCCGCAAGGGCCGCTGACGGGCCGATGCACGCTCGACAATGACATGCGACGCGTAGGTGCCTATTGCAACGGCAACGACGGCCAGCACACCCAGCGCCGCGCCAGGCCCGCGGCCCGATGCACTTTGCATATATAGATAAATGCCATAGCTCATAGGCGCATCGCTATCGCGGGTAACGAGCATAATGGTAGCCGACAGTTCCACTGCGGCGGTAATAAAGCTAGTAACAAAGCCGGCCAGCATCCCCCCTGCCATAAGCGGGATCACGACCCTTCGAATCGTACTGAAACGATTGGCCCCTACCGATGCTGCGGCTTCCTCGAGCGATAAGTTGATTTGCTGAAGCGCCGCTACACATGAGCGCAACGCGTAGGGCAAGCGTCGTACCGAATAAGCGATCATGATAAGCACCCACGTTGTGGTCAGGCCGATGTCGGTGCCGGGGATTTCAACCCCTCGAAACGTACGCATATAGCCGATGGCCAAAACAATTCCGGGCACGGCCAGGGCAGCAGAGGAAATCCAGTCCAGCCATTGACGGCCTGGAAGCTTGGTGCGCAGCATCAGGTACGCAATGGCGGTACCCAGAATGACGTCTATCCCCGCTGCCAGGCCACAGTACAACAGCGTATTTTTAATCATGCCCTGCGACTCGTGAAACACGGCGCTGTAATGTGCCAGCGTATAGCCATCGGGCAAGGGTGCATAGCTCCATACGGTAGCCAGGGATAGCATCAGCACCCCGAAATGGGGCGATAACACCAGCAACAAAACCAGAATGATCCAGCCATAAGCCAGCACGGTCTGAGTTTTATTAAGATCGCGCTGCTGCAGAGAACTGCCCCCTTTTTGCAAAGTCGAATAGTCCTTGCCTTTCAGGGCACTGGCCGACAGCCACATTGCCAGAATGGAAAACCCGATCATGATGACGCTAATAACGTAGCCCAGCGGATCGCCGATACCGACCTGTGTAATACGCAAATAGGCCTGCGGCGCCAGCATATTCGTAATCCCCAGCACCAGCGGCGTTCCCAGATCGTCGAACACCTTTACAAATACCAGCGATGCGCCGGCAATGTAGCCCGGCAAAGCTAGGGGAAAAATAACCCGTCTAAACAAACGCCAGCCTTTTGCCCCCAGATTAACGGCTGCTTCTTCCATGGAGCCGTCGATATTGCGCAGTGCGACGGTCAGATTCATAAGAATGAACGGAAAATAATGCAGGGACTCGACAAAAATAATGCCATTCAGACCGTCCATGACGGGAATGGTGATGCCAAACCAGTCATCAAGCAATAGATTCATGCTGCCAGATCTGCCGAAAATCAATTGCATGGCAACAGCGCCGACAAACGGCGGCATAATCAACGGCAACACGCCCAGCGTCTGAATAATCAAGGCGCCCCTGAAGCGAAAGCGTATTGTCAGATAAGCTAAAGGAACCGCGATAAGGGATGAAAAAAACGTGGCGGCCACGGCCACATAAAGGCTGTTGAAGAACGATTCCTTCAGCAGGGTTTGATGAAAAAAAGCACCAAAGTGCCCCAACGTAAAACTGCCATCCGCGTTAACAAAAGCGCTATAAAAAACGCTGCCTACGGGGATGATTAAAAAAGTGGTTAGAAACGCCAGTACAAGCAGTGCAACAAGCACGAAGCCGGGTGAAAGTCTCGAAGAAAAGGTCTGGGTCATGAAGGCCTCGCAACGAGCCGGACACAGCTGTCGCTAAACAAAACAAATTACCGGAACAAAAATTACGGTTCCAGGGTCGCCTTGCGCCCCTGGAACCGTAAAAAACACTACAACGCGGCCGCTTCTTTGGCCAAGGCCTGGGCCTTCTCGTAGTTTGCTTTGGCCTGACTATTCCAGTCCCCCTGGATTTTGGATAATTTTTGACTTATGTCAGCATCTTTTTTGTTGCCCTTAAAGACGGCAACCAGCTCGGGCGATTGAGCTTGTTTTAGATCGATCAACGGCGTCCACGCCAATTTTCTGGCTTCGGACAACAACTGCTGTGCCTTACTGCTGGGGTTGGCGCCCAGCTTCGATTCTGCTGCGTAGATCGCCTTAGTGGCTTGCTGCAAATCTGCATGACGGAAAGTAATCGTCTGGTCGAATAAAGACTGGACCACGTAATAGCGGCTTTGCGACAAATCGACATCGAATTGCACTTTGCTGCGCTTGGCGATCTCACCCGGATCAGGATAGCCTTCGGGAATATTACCAAGCTGTTTATATGGAAGCACCGGCAGGCGGGAAATTTCCGGTTTAAGCAATAGTTCCTGACCCTCTTTGCTTAACGTAAAAATAATGAATTTTTTACCTTCCTCTGTGTTTTTCGCCCCGGCGATCAATGCAATATTAGCGGGCACGATAGCGGTCTCTTCGGGGTAAACAAACTCGACCGGGAACTTGGAGTATTTGCTGGACAAGCCAAAAAAATCGATAACGGGGCCAGCGCCAAACTGGCCGTTATTTATCCCATCGGGAACACCAAATGATCGTTCAGTAATTGCGGCGCTGTTACCCGCCATACGAATCAACGTATTCCAGCCTTTGTCCCAGCCTTCGCCCTGCAATATTGTCTCGACGGTCAGGTGCATGGTGCCTGAGCGCGATGGCGATGTAATCCCTACGTTACCGTACCACTCGGGTTTAAGCAGATCGGTCCATGATTGCGGTTCCGTCAGTTTTTTAGCCTTGAGCAGCCGCGTGTTGTACATAATCCCGTAACCCGCCAGGGCCTGGCCCATGAACATTCCACTGGGATCGTTAATAGGGAAACTGCCAATCTTGTCGGGCACATTAGGGTTGGCGATATCGCCGGCCTTTTCAAGAAGCTTGTCTTGAGCCAGGACCTCAAATGCGTCGGGAGCACTGGCCCAGAACACCTCGGGCCGCTTGCCCGACTCGGTTTCCCGAACATAGGCAATACCCGAAACCGTATTTTTATTAAGGATTTCCAGTTTGATATCGGGATTGGCCTTCTCAAACGCCGACTTGTATGCCTGCGTGAGCTCTTTGGGGAATGAGGTAATCACCGTTACCGTTCCCGCAAGAACCGGTGCCGCGCTGGCCAGCAAAGACGCTGTAAGCAATAACCTGAGTTTCTTATTCATTTTATGTCTCCTTCACAGTGGGGATGCTGGCAACATAGGCAATGAACAAGCTTGCGTCCAATCAGAATTTTTGATGCCTGCTATAAACCACAGGCAGACTCACCTAATCTTAAGGGTAAACGTTAGTGTGAAACGGCAGAAACCCAAGCGCTACGGCAAGCTTATTCCACGACAACCTTCCAGGACAATGACTCGCCTGCAGCTAACGGAACCAGCGAAGAATCGCCCATCGGCAATTCGTTGGGCACGGTGTAAGGTGTGCGCTGCAACGTCAGCGAACCGACATTAATGGGCAGCCCATAGAATGCGGGGCCGTTTTTGCTTGCAAACGCCTCGAGCCGATCCAGCCTGCCAACCGAATCAAAGGCCGTTGCATAAAGCTCCATCGCATGAAGCGCGGTATAGCATCCCGCACAACCACAGGCATGTTCTTTAAGCCCCTTGGCATGGGGTGCACTATCGGTACCCAAAAAGAAACGGTCGCTGCCGCCCGTAGCGGCGGCGAGCAAAGCAAGACGATGCGTCTCGCGCTTCAACACAGGCAGGCAATACCAGTGCGGCCTTATCCCGCCTAGAAAAATGGCATTGCGGTTATAGAGCAAATGGTGAGCCGTGATGGTTGCGGCAATAGGCCCTTGCGCCTGTTGCACATAATCAACGCCGTCTTTGGTGGTGATGTGCTCGAATACGACCTTAAGCTCTGGATAGGCGCGACGCAGCGGTATCATGACCTGATCAATAAAAGCCGCCTCACGATCAAATAAATCAATGCCGGGATCGGTAACCTCTCCGTGCACCAACAACGGCAACCCCTGTTCTTGCATTGCATCGAGCGCGCCGCTACAACGCCCCAGCAAGTCGGTAACACCTGCGTCCGAGTTAGTCGTAGCACCGGCCGGATACAACTTTACCCCATGCACTGCTCCCGACTGTTTCGCCCTGACGATTTCGTCTGCAGACGTATTGTCGGTTAAATACAGAGTCATTAATGGGGTGAAAACACCTTTCGGGACGCCCGCACGCTGGGCTGCTGCAAGAATACGATCGCGATAGGCTAGCGCCTGTGCGGTTGTGCTAACAGGCGGTTTTAAATTAGGCATCACGATGGCACGGGCGAACTGCCGGGCCGTATCGCCCACCACCGAATCCAGCACTGCGCCATCACGCAGATGCAAATGCCAATCATCGGGGCGAATAATAGTAAGGGCATTGATAGTGGCTGGCATATAGCTTCTATAAAAAATAAATTATCAGAGGTAAAGAAAAAAATCGGTCTACTTTAGATAGCGGCATGCCACCTTAAGCACGGGCTAAACATGGGACAGGCTGGAATGGCCAACTTACCGTTGCATGGAAACGCCGATGGCATTTCATTTCGATTTTAGCGTTAAACACAACTGCGATCCCGGCAATCGCCCCTTCCTTGCATAAAACGCATAAGGCCCCTTTGCCCCTCTGTTCAAAATAGAGAATGCGTTCCATACCGGACGACTCAACCACAGACGCAACAACATAGCACAGAGGGCGCTATGACGTGATGCGCCTGATATCTAAACCCGAACCTCGTGGACTCAAGGATTTTTTGTGGGGAAAACCCAATAATGGCGGCCTGGCGCATAGCCCAGCCCCAAAAACCCAAAAAACACGCCAATGTCTGGCTACATCGCCTTAAACGCAGTCAAAACAGCAAAAACACACCTCAAAACCCAATTTTTTATAGAAGAACTGTACTGGCTTATAAGAACAGGGATATCGCAAGAGGCAATTTTTAACTCGTTTCTGCACAAATCACTTTATCTTTAGCCGCTACTCAAGTTATGCTCGGGACTAGCTATTATTTATTTTCACTTTGGAGCACTACTTCTATGGCAACAACCGAGAAACCCGCCCGTAAACCTAATGCGGCGTTCATGAAGCCACTTACACCTAGCGCTACCTTAGCTGCCATCATCGGGCCCGATGCCATTCCACGCACTGAGGTCACCAAAAAAATCTGGGAATACATTAAAAAACACGATCTTCAAGATCCCGCAAATCGTCGCAACATTAATGCCGACAGCAAGTTGCGTCCTTTGTTCGGTAAAGACCAGGTCTCGATGTTCGAACTGACCAAACTGGTTAGCGGCCACTTGAAATAAGCCGCAATACCCACAAACGTGGGTGCGCTCAAGCCTTAAGGCCAAGCCAACAAAAAACGCTGCCCATTACGGCAGCGTTTTTTTATAAAAAAATATTTGCGGGATGGACAATTAAGCGTCTGCGGTAGGCGGCTGCCCGGCAAACAGAGCTAGCCAACCCTTAATAAGGCGATATAGCAGCCAAATAAG
>DATCVA010000117.1:0-4909 GCA_036567205.1 Eoetvoesiella sp.
AAACCGTAGCCAACCAGCAGTCCTTGTGCGATGTCGTCAGTCACGCCGTCGAAACCGACGTGGACCTGCGCGAAAAAATTGACTTGCCTACCTTACAGGCCTTATTCGATCCTGTGGCCGCCAGCGCATGTGCCAGCACGCTCGCCAGCGGCCAATTAGCTGCGCTGCGTTCCACTTTGACAGCGCCCCTTCTTTAACTTTACCGAGTACCTGACTAATGAGTTTCGATCCAATTGACCATGACCTTGAGCGCGGCCTGAAAAACCGCCGTGAAATTCTGGGCGATGCATGGGTAGACCGTTCCATCTCGCGCGCCAACAGCTTCAATGCCGAGTTCCAGCAACTTATTTCACGCTTCGCCTGGAACGAGATCTGGGGCCGCCCCGGACTCGACAAAAAGACGCGCCGCGTCATGGTGTTGTCCATTACGATCGCGCTGGGCCGCTGGGAAGAGTACGAACTGCACGTACGCGCCGGCTTGCTGGGCGATCCCGACTCTCGCTTAACACCGGACGAATTAAAAGAAGTATTAATTCAATCCGCTGTCTATGCGGGCGTACCGGCGGCCAACACCGCCTTTACACACGCCCTGGCTATATTGCGCGAAATCGGGCCGCAAATCGGCTATACCCTCGACGCACTCTCGCCGCTGGATGCGTTTCACTCCGGTATTGGCAAAGAGTCAGTTACCGTCAGCAAACCCGCCTTGCATTACAGCTTGCGTGCCGCACGCAACGGCAAGGCGCGCAAAACCATTGTGCTTAGTCACGCCCTGGGTTGCGACCTGACCATGTGGGACGCCCTGGCCAATGTGCTGGCCGCCGACTGCGATGTCGTTACTTACGACCATCGGGGGCACGGCAGCTCCGACGCGCCGGCAACGCTCTACACCATGGAGGAACTTGCTGAAGACGCCGCGCGTCTTGTCCGCGAACTGGACTGCGGCCCCGTGGTCTGGATAGGCTTGTCGATGGGCGGCATGGTGGGCCAGGAATTGGCCATTCGCCATCCGTCCCTGGTATCGGCCCTGGTCATCGCCAACTCAACCTCGGCCTACCCCGATGCAGTGCGCGACGTGTGGCAACAACGTATCGACACCGTTCGCGACAAAGGCATCGAGGTTATTGCCGACGCCGTAATGGAACGCTACTTTCACGAGCACTTCCGCACGGAACGTGCTGCCATCGTTGCAAGCTATCGCCGCCGGCTGGTTACTACCGACCAGGACGGATACATTGGTTGCTGCAATGCCGTTGGCACCGTCGACACCACCGCCCGCCTAGCTCAAGTCAGCGCCCCCACGCTGGTTATCGCCGGCGCGCTTGACCAGGGCGCACCGGTATCCATGTCCGAGACCATCGTCCAGCACATTCCCGGCGCGAAGCTGGTTGTCCTGGAAGGCGCATCGCACCTGGCAGTAACCGAACAGCTCCAGACATTCACCCAAGCCGTCATCGATTTTTTATCCGACCTGAAATAAGCGTGTAGCGGCTGCATCAAAAAAGCGGGACTCATTATTTGATGAGTCCCGCTTTTTTATTTACACACGCCTCGCGTCAAAGGCTTATTCGATTACGGCTAGCGAGGCCGGCAAAGCGCGGACAGCACGCTTGTACGGCGAGCAAAGCCGACCCAGTTCACGATTGATGTGGACCGATTCCATTTCCACATCAATCGTGAACACGAAGGCAAAGCGCGGACAGTACGGTTGTACGGCAAGCGAAGCCGACCCAGTTCACGGTTGATGTGGAGATGGAAATTAGTGGGCGGCGACTCCTAGCCACTGATCCAACAAAGCCGGATCGCCCGACAAGGTGCTGCTTAAACCCTGATAGACGATGCGCCCACGCTCAAGCACCATGGCTTTACGGGTTATGGGCAAAATCTGGTGGGCATGCTGCTCGACCAGGATAACCGCCATGCTGCCCTCGTCTACCATTTTGGTGATCACGTGCAACAGTTCCTGCACAATGATGGGCGCCAGGCCTTCCAAAGGCTCGTCAAGCAATAAAATTTTGGGATTAAGCATTAGCGCACGCCCCATTGCCAGCATTTGCTGCTCGCCGCCCGACAATTGGTTACCCATGTTGGCGCGGCGCTCTTTTAAACGCGGAAAGGTAGCATAGACTTTGGCCAGATCCCACGGCCCCGGGCGGGCCACCACAGTAAGGTTCTCTTCAAGGGTCAGCGATGGAAAAATATCGCGCTCTTGAGGCACCCAGCCAAAAGCGGAATGGGCACGCTGATGAGAGGGCATCTTGCCAAGGTCGCGTCCCTGGTACACGATGCTGCCTTTGCGCAGGCGTGTAACGCCCATAAGAGTGGCCAGCAAGGTGGTTTTGCCCATGCCGTTGCGGCCCAGAAGCGCCAGGCTATCGCCCTGATCCAGGCTAAACGAAATTTCTTCCAGCACGGTGGCATCGCCATAACCGGCCCAGACATTTTCAAGATGAAGTAACTCAGCCACTTACGGCCTCCCCGAGATAAACTTCTTTGACCCGCTTATCGTTAGCGATAACGTCAGGCACGTCGTCCATAAGCACCGAACCGCTGACCAGCACCGAAATGCGCTCGGCAAACCGAAACACCAGATCCATGTCGTGTTCGATCAACAAAATAGTAACCTCGCGCGGCAATTGCGCGATAGTTTCAAATAGTTCGCGGCTTTCGCTGGTGGGCACGCCGGCAGCCGGCTCGTCCAATAACAGTACCCGCGGCCTGGCGGCCAACGCCAACGCAATTTCAATAAGCCGCTGACGGCCGTACGCCAGGTTACGCGTTTTTTCGTAAGCCACGTCGACCAAACGCAAACGGGTAAGAAGCTCGCCCGCCTCGTCGGCCGCCGCCGTATATGATCCGATTGGTTTCCACCAGCGCGTACCAATGCCAAGCCGCTCGCAAACTGCCATGGTGACCGCTTCGAGCACCGTCATGTCGGCGAACAACTGGTTAATCTGAAAGGTACGCACCAGCCCCTGCTTGACCCGCGTATGCTGTGCCATGCCGGTCACTTCCTGGCCATTCAGGATTACGGAACCCGAGGTCGGCGTAAGAAACCCGGTCAACAGATTGATAAGAGTCGTTTTACCCGCGCCGTTAGGTCCGATCAGCGCATGGCGCGCGCCTTCAGCCACGTTCAGGCTGACGTCGTCGGTAACCACAAAGCCACCGAATTTCTTGACAAGATTGCGTGTTTGCAAAGCGTACGTAGTCATAGCGAGCCCTCCGCGCCTTTGATCCCAGTTCCTTTGTGCAAACTTTTGTGACGAATCCAGGCGAATAAGCGCTCGGCTCCGCCCAAAATTCCATCGCGGGCAAACAGCACAATCAATACCAGGAACAGCCCCAGCCAGAACTGCCAATACTGCGGATTAATCCCGGCCAAATAATGATGGGCCACCATAAACACAATTGAACCGATCAAGGCGCCGTATAAACGGCCCGTTCCGCCTAGAACCAGAATAATCATCAGGTCGGCCGACCGCTGAAAACTGAGCACATCAAGCGATACGAAAGAGTTGGTCTGCGTCAGCAAGGCGCCCGCAACGCCGGCATACACGGCACCTATCGTATAAATAAGCACCAGACGGCGATTGACAGGCACGCCTATCGCAGGCATGCGCAATACATTCTGGTGAATGCCGCGCAAGCTTTGGCCCAGCGGCGCATGCACCAGGCGGCGTGCAATCCAGAACATGATGAAAAGCACCACCACGCTATAGATATAGCCCGTGCGCCCAAACATGTCGAACGAAAAAATGCCTAGCAAAGGTTGCACTTCAACCCCTTGCAAGCCATCTACCCCGCCAGTGAAATCGGTAAGCTTATTCGCCAGTTCGAACAGCATCAGCGATACGCCCAGCGTAACCAGCAGACGCGTCAAGTCGTTGCCCCGCAGCACCAGGAAACTGGATGCAAAACCGCCAAGGCCAGCCACTACCGCCGCCAGCGCAAGTCCTATCAGGGGTTCGCCGATTCCGTATTTGGCGAACAACCCCGCCGTGTACGCACCCAGGCCAAAAAAAGCAGCGTGCCCCAGCGACAAGATACCCGCGTAACCCAGGATAAGGTCGAGCGAAAGTGCAAACAAGCACATGATGGCAATCTGGCTCATTAAAAGCAGGTCGTCGCCAAATAAAAAATAGGCGGCGACTGGCAGCACCCAAAACACATATTCCATCGGGCGCCACTGCGACGAGCAGCGAAACGGCCCTAGATCAAGCGAAGCCGAAGCCCCCAGCGCGGCATCGGCGGTTGTAGTTTCTTTCATTTATGTACCTTTGTCTTATTTCATTTCCAAATCAATTGTGAACACGAAGGCGAAGCGCAGACAGTACATTTGTACGGCAAACGAAGCCGACACAGTTCACGGTTGATTTAGAAATGAAATTATTTCGCTGCAGCGCGGCCAAACAGACCTTGTGGCCGCACAATCAACATCACCACCATAACGGCATAAATCACGAAGGCCCCCACTTCAGGCACATAGTATTTGCCCGCCACATCGGTAACGCCAAGAATAAGCGCGGCAATCAGCGACCCTTTGATACTGCCGCTGCCCCCCACCGCAACCACAATCAGAAAGTAAACGATGTACTTGATCGGAAAGCTGGGATCCAGGCCAAGCATCTCGACGCCCAGCGCACCGCCCAAACCAGCCAGTGCCGATCCCAGTGCGAAGGTCAGGCTGAACACGCGGTCGACATTAATACCCACGCCCCGCGCTGCACGTTGATTGTCGACCGAAGCGCGCAACTGGGCGCCAAAACGCGTATACACCACCAGCCACTGCAGCAGCCCAACAATGACCAGACCAACGCCAATCAAAAACAGCCGGTAAACACCAATATCAAGACCGGGTAAATTGATCTGGCCCTGCAAAAAATCGGGAAGCATTAAAGGTTGCTGA
>DATCVA010000118.1:0-9786 GCA_036567205.1 Eoetvoesiella sp.
TGGGCATGCAGTGGGACGGCGCTCCGGTATGGCAATCGCAACGCCAGCCGCTCTACCAGAGCGCGTTCCGTCTTTTGCTTGAGCAAAATCTGGTCTACGGGTGCGCCTGCACCCGCAAGGAAATCAGCGACGCCCTGGAAAGCCAGGACCAGCCTTCCAAGGCATGTCCGGCAACCATGTCAACTGGCTTACCGCACGAACGCCCCTATCCGGGCACCTGCCGCGCCGGGCCGCCGGAAGGGCGGCCCATACGCGCTTGGCGCTTTAAGGTTCCGCCCTATATAGAGTCCTTCCATGACCGCTGGCTGGGCGCACAACAACAAGACCTGGCCAACCAGGTGGGAGACTTTATCATCAAGCGCGCCGATGGGCTTTGGGCGTACCAATTGGCCGTGGTGGCGGACGATGGCGCGCAAGGCGTTACCGATATCGTACGCGGCGCGGACTTGCTCACATCAACCGCCCGGCAACGGGTTCTGGCCAGATCGTTGAACCTGCACTACCCAAGCGTCATGCACGTGCCTCTTATACTGGACGCCCACGGGCAAAAACTATCAAAACAAAATCACGCGCCCGCACTGGACTGCGCCAATCCGGCAAAAACGCTTAACCTGGCCTGGCAACGGCTGGGATTCGAGGCGCTGCCGGTGAATGATGCCTCTGCTTTCTGGCGCGCCGCAGTGCCGCAATGGGCAACGCGCTTTAAGCTTTAAGATAGACGGCGCATCATCCGGACCGGGCTGGCAGCATCACTTTTAGTGAATGAAGCGCCAGTCTGATATATTGAGCCAGCAGATTCCTGGGAAAACGGTGGTTTTTACTGGTTAAGGCTGCCCTCCACGGCACCGGCACATCCTGGCAAACTTAATAATTGTGTTGTTTTTCGAAAAAATTCAGCCGGTTTTCGAAAGACACGAAATCCTTTTTATGCGCCCCGACTTGCGCAGAGCGATTGTCACCTCGTATTATCCGCGCTATCGCTGCCGAAATGCAGTCACTGGAATTTCATGAACAAGACGCTGATTATTGCCGAGAAACCCTCGGTTGCTTTAGACATTTCTCGCGCCCTTGGCGGGTTTACGCGCGAAGGCGATTACTTTGAAAGCGAGCAATTTGTGCTGGCTTCAAGCATTGGGCATTTGCTCAGTCTGGTCGCGCCCAACGATCCCGTGCGCGGCAAATGGAGCTTTGCCCATCTACCGGTCATCCCGCCGCAGTTCGAGCTTAGCCCAACCGACAAACGATCGACCGAGCGTCTGAAGCTTTTGGTCAAACTATTAAAGCGTAAAGATGTCAGCGACATCATCAACGCCTGCGATGCAGGCCGTGAAGGCGAACTCATCTTCCGCTACATTGTTCAGCATTCCGGTGTAAAAAAGCCAATACAACGGCTCTGGCTGCGCTCTATGACGCAAGCAGCCATACGCGAGGCCTTTGCCACACTTCGTACGGACGACGACCTGAAGCCCCTGGAAGCGGCCGCACGGTCTCGTGCCGAAGCCGACTGGCTGGTCGGAATTAACGGCACCCGCGCCATGACGGCGTTCAACAGCAAAGACGGCGGTTTTTTCAAAACTCCGGTCGGACGTGTACAAACGCCTACGCTGGCCATTGTGGCCGAGCGTGAAGAACGCATCCGCAAGTTTGTATCGCGCGATTACTGGGAAGTACATGCCACCTTTGTGGCGGCGGCCGGCTTTTATACCGGGCGCTGGTTCGACCCCAAATTTGCCAAAACCGAAGATCCGGAACAACGCGACTCACGGCTGTGGTCAAAAACAGCAGCGCAAACCATTGTCATGGCGTGTCGCGATCAGCCTGGCAAGGTCAGTGAAGAGTCCAAACCTTCCACCCAGATGTCCCCGGCGCTGTTTGACCTGACCTCGCTGCAGCGCGAAGCCAACTCTCGTTTCGGCTTTTCGGCCAAAACCACATTGTCGCTGGCGCAAACGCTGTACGAACGCCACAAGGCGTTGACTTACCCCCGTACCGACTCACGCTACCTGCCTGAAGACTACCTGCAAACCGTCAAAGACACCATGCAAGCCCTGTCGGAAGGGGGCTCGTCCGCAGCGGCCAGCACCAGGCCGTTTGCCGCGCAAGTATGTAAAGAAAACTGGGTCAAGAAAAACCGGCGCATCTTCGACGACAAAAAGGTTTCAGATCACTTTGCCATCATTCCCACCCTGCAAATTCCTCGCGACCTGAGCGAAGCCGAAGGTAAAATTTACGAACTCGTAACACGCCGTTTTTTAGCTGTGTTTTTCCCTTCCGCCGAATTTCGCCTGACCACCCGCATTACCGAAGTATCCGGCCATCAGTTCAAAACCGAGGGTAAAGTACTGGTGTCGCCGGGCTGGCTGGCCATCTACGGACGCGAAGCGCAAGGAGACGACACCAATCTGGTGGCCGTCGCCGATGGCGAAACAGTCAAAACCGACGAAATCGATGCCAAAGGACTTGTCACCAAACCGCCAGCCCGGTTTAACGAAGCAACCCTGCTCTCCGCCATGGAAGGGGCAGGCAAGCTGGTCGACGACGAGGCGCTGCGCGAGGCCATGTCTGAGCGGGGGCTGGGCACTCCGGCCACGCGCGCCTCGATTATCGAAGGGCTGCTCAACGAAGGTTATTTGCGCCGCGAAGGCCGCGAGCTTGTACCCAGCGCCAAAACGCGCCAGCTCATGACCTTGCTCTCAGGCCTGGGAGTCAATGAACTGACCTCGCCCGAGCTCACAGGCGAATGGGAACACCGTCTTAAACAGATAGAGCAGCGTCAACTGGACCGCGACGAATTCATGCGCGAAATTGCGCAAATGACACAAGTTATCGTCAAGCGTGCCAAAGAGTACGAGCGCGACACGGTGCCGGGCGACTATGCCACACTGACCACGCCCTGCCCCAAATGCGGAAGCGTCGTTAAAGAAAACTATCGTCGCTATGCCTGCACCAGCTGCGATTTTTCAATCGGCAAACATCCCGGCGGACGCACCTTCGAAATTCCGGAAGTCGAACAACTGCTTAAAGAGCGCACCCTGGGCCCGCTACCAGGCTTTATCAGCAAAATGGGCCGGCCTTTTGCCGCCCTATTACGCATTACCGACGAGTACAAACTTGAGTTCGACTTTGGCCAGAATGATAAGGACGACGCCGAGCCGGTTGATTTCTCGGGTCAAACCTCGTTAGGCGCCTGTCCCAAATGCGGAAGCGCCGTATATGAGCACGGCATGAATTACGTGTGCGAGAAGTCCGTCGGCCCTGAAAAGAGCTGCGATTTCCGTTCCGGAAAAATGATCTTGCAGCAGGAAATAAGCCCTGCACAAATCACCAAGCTGCTGACTGAGGGCAAAACCGACTTGCTCGACGGATTTGTATCAAGCCGCACGAACCGAAAATTCAAGGCATTTCTGGTCAAGCAAGCTACCGGCAAAATAGGCTTCGAATTTGAGCCTCGTGCCGAAAAACCCGGTAAAAAAACGGCGGCTAAAACCGCAACTAAAACAGCGACAAAGACTCCTGCTAAAACGGCCGCCAAGACTGCGGCAAAAACCGCAGGCAAGACTGCCGCTAAAAAGGCCACCAAAGCCGTCAGCAAAACAGCTGTAAAAAAGGCGACTAAAACAGCCGCCAAAAAGGTTGCCAAAAAAACAGCGGATGTCGACAACGATCCGCCGTTTTAGGCAATTTTTAGTTTAAGGGAACAACTAATGGGGCGTTAATCGCGAAGGCTGGCAAACCGCTAAGTTACCGCCCCATTTCCCGGTTTTGGACTGCCCATGGGCTGATCGTGCTGATCCCAGCCTAGTGTAGCCCCCCGGGCAAAGGCGGCATACACCGCCTCGCTACGATTGTTTACATCAAGCCGCTGATACAAGGTCTCTGTATGAGCCTTGGCGGTAGAAACTGAAATATTTAAATGCCGGCTTACCGTCTTGATAGGATAGCCGCGCGCCAAAAGTACTAATACTTCGTACTGGCGAGGTGTAATACGCAACATCTCGGCCTCGGTAACAGCCACAGAGGGGTCTGTTCCGGCCTTGTGAGTCGTACGCTGCAGGCGCTCGCGTGGAAGGCCTGGACGCACTCCATCCAGGGACCGGGCGCCATCCCCGGGCGAGCTCAATGGAGCAGACAAAGTCTGCGGGATGATCGAGGCCGGATATTCGGGCCCGATACCACTGCGCGAAAGCGGCAGTGGAAAGCATTCGCCCCCTGCCAGCACCAGGCGGATCGAGGCCATCAGCAAATCGGAGGGCGCACTTTCGTGAACGTAACCTGCCAAAATCGGACGCAACCTGGGTAAGGAATGCGGTACGGAATTAGTGGCCGATACAAGCAGCATATGTCTGGGTGCGTACACAAGCTTTGTGGCATGTGTGAGCTCGAAAAGATCTTCGTAGGAGTGTACGTACAACAGGGCGAGGTCGGGACTGAAACTGGCGGGAGTTTGCTGGAACAAGCCCGCGTAGTCGACCCCCTCGAGCTTGAAGGAAGGCTCTTCGCTGGCAAGAAGCTGCAAAATACCCTGGCGACGTTGCTCGTCGGGCTCGATTACAACAACTACAGTCATAGTCACCCTTCTTTAGAGTAACGCCCATTTTATTGCGTCAGCGTGCATTGGACGCCGGCAAGGCAAAAAGGACGTAGGGGTTTACTACGTGGGGAGCGGCCTCATAGCGGCTGCACAAAAATCCCATGCCCCAGTTCTGACGCGGATTCTTTTTAACTGTGCACCTGATACCAACTGATATATTAAACACAACGCAGAGCTAACTTGCAATAAGTTATTTCCATCACAGCCGCGATGCGAACAAATAGCCTGTATCCCGGCCGGGTGGCGTCAACTATGGCGCGAGGCGAGTGCCTAATAAAACCCCGCTCTCAGGAGCCGACCAGTGCTGATGATGCCTCTGTAATGAGGTCTTATTTGGCTTTTCCAGGCTTCTTGATTGAGGCCAGCCACGAGAGCGGGTATGAAGTTTAAAACAAACACATTCAACGTTGTATTGTTTCTGCAGGCACAGGGCAAATCGAATGAGTTACACCTGTCACCGTCTTTTAACTTATTGCAACGTCGATGTGACACATAGTAATGCTTGCGGCCCATAAGCTACATGCGCCAAACGGCTTACACCATTGCCCAGCAGACGACCTAAGTCATCAGGCCCATGCAGGCTAAATACCCCAGCCATTTGTGTTGCCCTGGAATTAGTCTTCGACGTACCAGGTGTCTTCCGACAACATAACCTGCTGATGCCCGTATCCTGCGGGCATCATTGGAAAACAGTTTTCCTGAGCCAGCACCACCACGTCCAGAAAGAACGGTCCGTCATACGCCAGGCACTGCGCCAGGGCGGCATCAAGCTGCGCCGGGCTTTCGACCCGGGCGGCTCCCCAGCCAAAAGCTTTGGCCAGCGCCACAAAATCGGGAATAGACGCGTTATAGCTATGACTGTAGCGGCCTTCGTGTATTAATTCTTGCCATTGACGCACCATGCCCATGTGTCCGTTATTGCAAAGCACCACCTTAACAGGAGCGTTATGTTGTGTAGCAGTAGCCAGCTCCTGGATATTCATCAGGACCGAAGCATCGCCGCTGACGCAAACAACCAACTTGCCGGGATGAGCTATTTGAGCGCCAATGGCGGCGGGCAGGCCGTAACCCATAGTGCCGGCGCCGCCAGAGGTCAGCCAGCGATTGGGGCGGTTGAATTTCAGGTATTGCGCGGCCCACATTTGGTGCTGGCCCACGTCGGTAGAAACAACGGCGTCGACATCAGCCAGGGCCAGGTTCAATTGCTGCATTAAATGCTGCGGCAGAATGTGTTCGGCCGCCGGCGTGACCTTTAAACATTCTTGTGCGCGCCATACACCAATGCGTTGCCACCAGGCATCCAGGCGATTAGCCGCCAGTTCGATTTGAGCCAGCTCTTTACGCAAGGCACGCAAAAGCGGATAGCAGTCCCCAACCATCGCCACATCGGCGCGCACGACCTTATTAATGGAGGCCGGATCGATGTCAAGATGAATTTTGCTGGCGTGAGGGCAAAAATCGGACAGCCGGCCGGTTATACGGTCATCAAAACGTGCACCAACGCAAACGATCAGGTCGGCATGATGCATGGCCAGATTCGCCTCGAGCGTCCCGTGCATGCCCAGCATGCCCACAAACAATGAATCATCGGCGGGAAAGGCCCCTAGCCCCATCAGGGTCAATGTACAAGGCGCGCCCATTTCCTGGACCAGACTGGTGAATGCATGACAAGCGTCGATGCCCGAATTGATGAGGCCGCCGCCGCCATAAAAAACCGGGCGCCTGGCGTTGGCGATCAGTGCCGCCGCGCGCTTCACAGCGGCCTCGGCCGCCGGCGTGGCAGTTTCTATGCCTTCGACAACCGCTGCCGGTTCGGTTGCAACCGCATCAGCGGGCACCAGACCTATTTGAATGTCTTTGGGCACATCAAGCAGCACCGGCCCCGGACGCCCCTGTGTGGTCAAGTGATACGCCTTGGCCACAATGGACGCCATGTCCTGGGTGCGGCGAACTTGTGCATTCCATTTAGTAACGGGGCGCGAAATGCCAATGGCATCGCACTCTTGAAATGCATCAGTGCCAATTGCACTGGTCGCTACCTGACCGCTAATGCACAAAATCGGGATGGAATCGCTTAACGCATCCAGCAAGCCCGACGTGGTGTTGGCCATGCCCGGCCCAGAGGTGACGAGCACCACGCCCGGCTTGCCGGTTGAGCGCGCATAACCTTCAGCGGCATGTACCGCGCCCTGCTCGTGACGCACTAGTATGTGACGAATTCGCGGTTCGGAGTAAAGGGCGTCGTAGAGCGGTAAAACCGCACCGCCCGGGTAACCGAAAACTGTATCGACACCAAGGGCGATCAATGTTTGCAGGAGTGTTTCGGCGCCATTAAGGCCATGGCTTTGGACAGGAGTATTCACGAGATTACGCTTTTGTATAAGATGTATATTGCAATATATTATGCCGGTTCACGCCTTGGCGTCCCGCCTGCGTCTTACCATATTGGCAAACTGCCAAATCGTAAATTTACGCCCGCTTACTTCGCTAAAATATTCTTTATGACTGAACCTATTTTGTCCTGGCATATTGTCAAAAAATCTTCGTTGCACGGAAACGGCGTTTTCGCCGCATACGATATTCCCGCTGGAACTCGGATTATCGAATACGTTGGCAAACGTATCACTCCCGAACGGGCCGACGAACTGCATCCCGTTAATCCAGACGATCCGTTCCATACGTTTTTCTTCGCCATCAGCTCAGGTAAAGTCATTGACGGCGGCAACAAGGGTAATGATGCGCGCTGGATCAATCACTCTTGCGGACCGAACTGCGAGGCCCAGGAAAATGCCAGCGGAAAACGCGTGCATATTGTTGCTTTACGCGACATCGAAGCAGGCGAAGAACTATTTTATGACTATGGCCTGGTCATGGAAGGCAAAATAACCAAGAAGCTGCAGCGCGAATATCGGTGCCTGTGCGGCTCGTCCAATTGCCGAGGCACGATGCTGGCCTTGCCCAAGAAAAAAGCCAAGACCGCCAAGACCACTCAGCCCGCTAAGGTCGCCGCTTAACTGGTGAAAGCAGGAAGGTCTCGCATCTGGCGCAGGCAATCGTGCGCCGTCCCCACCACAACGCGT
This sequence comes from Eoetvoesiella sp., assembly GCA_036567205.1. Lineage (GTDB taxonomy): Bacteria > Pseudomonadota > Gammaproteobacteria > Burkholderiales > Burkholderiaceae_B > DATCVA01. The sequence continues at coordinate 7,672 of DATCVA010000118.1, forward strand.
GTGCTGCAGGCAATCATTAAGTTCAAGTTCATTCCGAAGTCCTCTACGGTATAACCTTGCGCATCGGTAAAGTCGCGCACCGGAGAAGCTGGATTAAGCGCTACCTGCTGGACTAACGAACCCGCCTGGGCGGTATACACCCAGACAGGCTTGTTCAAGGCTACCGCGTAGCCAACCTCGAATACGGTGCCGGAGTCGGGCTCGGCCCCGCGAAACGGATTTAAATTCGCCATGACCGCATGAGCTTGCTGAATCAGGCCGATGTTGGCCCGGTATATCCAGTGCGCCAGATCCGCTCCCGCCAAATCGCGCGGCGCGGCATTATCCAGCGGAAACAATCCTTCAAACCCGTGTTCGCGGCAGGCATTTTTTAAAAACTTGCCATATTCCAGGGCGTCGGGCCGAAAAACGTCGAAACCAGCCAGATAAATTTTTTTCATTATTTAAACGCGGTCTCGATAAAACTTCTCAATTTACGCGAGTGCAGGCGCTCAAGCGGCATTTCGCGCAAGCGTTCAAGCGCCCGGATGCCAATATGCAGATGCTGCCCAACCTGCTTGCGATAAAAATCACTGGCCATGCCTGGCAGCTTCAGTTCGCCATGCAGGGGCTTATCGGACACACACAGCAAAGTGCCATAAGGCACGCGAAACCGGAAACCGTTGGCGGCAATGGTGGCCGACTCCATATCCAGGGCAATCGCCCGCGACTGCGACAGCCGCTGGACGGGCTCGTGGTGGTCGCGCAGTTCCCAATTGCGGTTATCAATGGTGGCCACTGTGCCGGTACGCATGATTTTTTTCAATTCCCAGCCCGACAATCCTGCGACTTCGGCCACGGCTTGCTCAAGGGCGATCTGAACTTCAGCCAAAGGAGGAACCGGCACCCAAAGCGGCAAATCAGCATCCAGAACATGATCCTGGCGGACATAGCCATGGGCCAGCACATAATCGCCCAGACGCTGCGTAGTGCGCAGCCCGGCGCAATGGCCCAGCATCAGCCAGGCAGAGGGACGCAGCACAGCCACGTGATCGGTAATGGTTTTGGCGTTGGATGGCCCGATGCCTATGTTGATAAGCGTAATGCCCGTATGATTTTCACGCACCAGATGATACGAGGGCATTTGCGGCAAACGCGCCAACGGAGAGCCGCTGGGCTGGGCGTCGGACCCGCGCTCGGTAATAATATTGCCTGGTTCCACCAACGCCGTATAGCCGCCTTCACCTTGCGCCAGGGTTTCTCGCGCCCACTGGCAAAACTCGTCGATGTAGAACTGATAGTTGGTAAAAAGAACAAAATTCTGAAAATGCTCGGGAGCCGTAGCCGTGTAATGCTGCAAACGATGCAAAGAGTAATCAACCCGCGGCGCGGTAAAGGGCGCCAGCGGCAACGGTTCGCCGCGGCGCCCCTGCCACGTACCATTAACGATGGCGTCATCAGTTACCACCAGGTCGGGCACATCAAAGTGGTCACGCAGCGCATGGCCTATGGTTTCGGTATAAACGGCTTCAACATACTGGCCACCGGCAAAAGCAAAGTGCAAGGGAATCGGCACATCGGACTCCCCGATTTCAACCGCGACCCCATGGTTTTTAATCAGCAAACTGATTTGTTCGCGCAGGTATTCCGCATACAGCTGCGGCTGCGTGACGGTAGTCATATACGTGCCGGGCTCAACCACATGTCCGTATGACAAGCGGCTGTCGACCTCTTGGTAGGTACTGACCTTGATGCGTATGGCCGGATAATAAGCCCGCACCCGCTGCTCATATGAAAACTTTCCCTGAGCGAAATCGGCGAAACCCTCGCGTATAAACGCGGTATTGCGGGCGTAAATTTCAATCAGCCGCTCCAAGGCCGCTTGTGCGTCCTTGAACCCTACAAACGGAATCAGCTTGGGTAAAGCTGTTGGCCCTTCGAAACCAGTAGACTCATACATGCATGCACCACCAGACAAAAATTAAATTGTAAAAACATACTATGACAGCAAATCGCTCTACCGGTACCCAGTCCTGACTTTTTGTTTTACTTCCGTTTCCAAATCGATTGTGAACACGAAGGCGAAGCGCAGACAGTACATTTGTACGGCAAGTGAAGCCGACACCGTTCACGATT
>DATCVA010000119.1:0-14272 GCA_036567205.1 Eoetvoesiella sp.
GGCCATTGGCGTGCTGCTGCCTGCCGTTGTGCTGGGCGGGCTGCTTCAGTTGTATAGCATAGGTATGGTGGCGGCCATCGGCGCCGCCTGCGTGGCCACCATAGATCAGCCAGGCGGCCCCAGACGCTATGGCACCAACGCTATGCTCGGGGCCCTTTTGCTGGGAACCTTGACCGCCGCCCTGACCGGGGTAGCGTCGTCCCACCCTCTTTTAACCCTGATTATCGTTCCCGCCTTTGTTTTTCTTTTCTCGATGTTCAGCGTCTACGGCAAATTGGGCGGCCTGATCGGATTCGCCTGCTTGCTGATCATGACACTGACTCTTCGAGCACCGCTAACCCCGCAAGAAGCCATGATCCATACTCTTTGCTCATTTCTGGGCGGGGTCTTCTATTTTTTTTACAGTTATACCTTGCATCGCCTTCTGTGGTTTCGCGAGGAACAACAAACGCTGTCTGTGGCACTTTTCGCTACCGCTGACTACATGTTCGCCCGCTCGCGGTTTTACGATGTAAATCACGATATTGAGGCCTCGTACCGCAAACTTATTCACTCGCAGTCCGACATGACCGAAAAGCACCAGGCTGCCCGCAACATGGTGCTGCGCGAGTTGCCCAAGGGTAGCCGTCACGCAGATCGGCATCATATAGCGTCGCTCAATATATTTATCGATATGGTGGCGCTGCTGGACAGCCTTGTTGCAACGCATACCGACTACGCAACGTTGCGACGCAGCCTGCCCGACAGCGATTTTTTAATTTTTTCACGCGATGCCTTGCATAAGCTGTCAAACAATGTGGCGCATATCGCACTGAGTATTGCCCGGAATCAACGCGTCAACGAACGGGTCAGCGTCAAGGCCGAGTTACGAGCCATTGAATATGAACTTGAGCAATACCGCCAAAACGGTTTCGCCCAAACCACACCCGAAATCTATGCACTGCTCGTGCAAATACTGCGCAGACTGCGAAATGCAACCCGCGTAGTAGAGCGTATGGCGGAACACACCCGCTATAAAGACGATGCGGTGCTGGTCGATACACGTCTGGATAAATCACTCGACCGCTTCATCACACACCGTGAATTGCGCCTTGGCCAGATTACCAGCAATCTGCGCTTTGATTCCTCGCATTTTCGCTACGCGCTTCGTGTCACCATAGCCACCATACTGGCCATCGTCATCACAACGTTATTGGCACAATTCATGCCGCAGCAGGGCATAACTCAGGGACTGGGCACACACAGTTACTGGGTTATTCTGACTATTGTCGTCATCATGAAGCCGGGTTTTGCATTGACCCGGCAACGCAATGGCTGGCGGCTAATAGGCACCCTGATTGGATGCGCATTGGCGCTAGGCCTGTTTAACCTCACGCAAAACGTAGATCTTTACTTTACCGCGCTCGTCGCGGCATGCGTTTTAGGCTATAGCCTGCTTCAAGTGAATTTCATGGCAGCCGCCATCTTCAATACGCTTTTCGTTTTACTGGTGTTTCACTTTCTGTCGCCCAATAGCCACTTCATTATTGGCGAACGGCTTTTCGACACCTTTATAGGCTGTAGCCTGGCGCTGCTATGCAGTTATATTCTTCCCTGGTGGGAACACAGCTTCATGCCATCTCTGGCCAATGCCGCCAAAAATGCCAATCAAAAATATTTCAATACCGGCCTGCAGTACGCCGCGCTAAGCCGGGCGCAACTTAATGCAAGCGAGGCATCTCCCGACCAGCAAGTCAAACTTGATGCGCAGGTACGCGAAGCCGACATGGCATGGCGATTGGCGCGCAAAAACGCCCATATCGCCTTCGGCAATTTCGCCTCGGCCTTTTACCGCATGATGGACGAACCCATAAGACGTCAAAATAACGTTCCAGAACTTAATAACCTGCTTATTCAGAACCACGTACTGGGTTCGCAGATTAGCGCCGCCGTTCCTATTCTGGCCGCCCTGCGTACGGTACCCGAGAACATCCAGAAATCACTGGACGCCGTCGATACCCTATTAAGCGGCCAGGACGCCGACCCGCCTGCTTCGATCGAAACCGACGATGAGCTGGCCGCCCTGGCCTACCCATTGCGGCAGATGGTTAAAGCAGCCCAACTGATACGTCAGGAAATGCGGGGGCTAGAGGAACCACTGGCAGCAAGCCGGACCGGACGGCCCCGCAAGGTACGTACCGCTTAAAGAAGCTTAAGGCGTTCTTTCTTGATGTCCAGGCAGCGTTTATTGATCAAGATTTCGCCTGAAAACCAGTTTATTGTCGGTGGACTCTTCCGGTGCATACGCATACCCCTCGCTGGCAAAATTCTGCAGCGCTACCGGCTTGCTGATTTTCTTCTCGATTACATAACGCGCCATCAAACCGCGCGCGCGCTTGGCATGAAAACTAATTACCTTCCAGGCGCCGTTTTTATAATCCTGAAACACGCACTGCACGACCTTAGCCTTCAGAACTTTAAGATCAACCACTTTGAAATACTCTTCAGAAGCCAGATTGAGAATTAGCGGATTGCGCTGATTTTCCAGGCGCTGGTTTAAATACTCGGCTATCTGCGTGCCCCAGTAAGCGTAAAGGCTATTGCCGTTTTTATTAGCTAGCCGCGTACCCATTTCGAGACGGTATGGCTGCATTAAATCAAGCGGACGCAACACACCGTATAAACCGCTAAGCATCGCCACATGCTCTTGCGCCCATTCCAGTTGAGCATCGGAAAAACCGCTAGCGTCGAGTCCCTCGTAGACATCGCCGTTAAAAGCCAAAATCGCCTGACGCGAGTTGGTTTGATTAAAGCGCGGCTTCCATGCGGCGTAGCGTTCGACATTCAGGTGGGCCAAGGCATCGCTTAATTTCATTAACGCCGCCACTTCAGTGGTCGACTTGTCTTTTAAAATTTCGATTAACCCAGCCGCCTGTTTGACGAACAAGGGCTGCGTATGCAAAGTGGTGCGCACAGGCGTGTCGTAGTCCAGCTTTTTAGCTGGAGACAAGAGCAACAACATGTTTCTATTACCTATTTAAGCTATCGATTTATGAGTTTTAACAACTCATCAAGGGGCGAGCCTTACGGCTTGCTGCCGGGCGCCTTACGGCGATTAAAGCTGCCAAATAAGCAATTATTTATCGAGCCGTCCAGCCGCCATCCAGCGTCATGGTGGTGCCGGTCATTTGATCGGCCGCTTCAGAGGCCAGGAACACCGCCGCGCCGCCCAATTGCTTGGGGGTAACGAATTGCAGTGATGGCTGTTTCTCGGACAGCATTTCTTTTGCGGCAGCCTCGATATCGATACTTTTCTGTTTGGCCAACGCCTCTATTTGCTTTTCAACCAGTGGCGTACGTACCCAGCCCGGACAAATCGCATTGCAAGTAACGCCATTACCCGCATTTTCTAGCGCTGTTACTTTGGTTAGCCCCACCACACCATGCTTGGCTGCCACATAGGCGGATTTTGTTGCCGAAGCCACCAGGCCGTGAGCCGATGCAATATTGATAATGCGCCCCCAGCCTTGTTTTTTCATGTACGGCAAAGCCGCTGCCGTACCATGAAATACAGCAGAAAGATTCAAAGCGATGATGGCGTCCCATCGATCAATAGGAAAATCTTCGATTAAATCCGTATGTTGAATGCCGGCATTATTGACCAGAATATCGATACTGCCCAACGCCTGCACAGACTTCTGAATGAATTCGCGTGTAGCTTGCGCCTGCATCAGGTCGGCATCGATGTAATACGCCTTTACGTCAAACTCAAGCTCGATGTTTACGCGTTCTTTTTCGATTTCTTTTGCGTCACCAAACCCGTTAATGACCACATTGGCGCCGTTCGACGCCAGCTCGCGCGCAATGGCCATGCCGATGCCACTGGTAGAACCTGTTATTACCGCATTTTTACCTGTAAGCATTTTGCTCCCTTTCCTTAGGTTTCAACTAAATTTATAGGTTGCTGTGAGCATAGGCGCTTGAACGTCAACTTTCAATTAGTGCCCGCCTGATGCAAGATAGTGTAACGCTCAAAAAGCACAGTTGCATGCCGCCTGCAAAGGCCCGCTATGCAAAAATTTAATTTCCTTGTTAGAATAGCGGACTTCGGTTTAACCAGCGCACCAAAATAGTCGACCTTATTTTGGTATTTGCCCGTTAAGCAAGCCGGGCCGAGGCAACATCAGCAAACCAGCTTTGACTGTGCTGACTGTTGTAATGTTGTAGCAAGGACAGGTGGCAGAGTGGTCGAATGCGCTGGACTCGAAATCCAGTGTACGTTTAGGCGTACCGTGAGTTCGAATCTCACCCTGTCCGCCAAATATCTAAAAACCCGCAAAGCTTCCGGCTTTGCGGGTTTTTTATTGGGCCGCCGATCAATTAGGTAAAAACACTGCTTTATGGTGGGCAGTTTTATCTGCTACCCTTGTCTAAATCCTTATGAACGCTGACGTTGGCAACCCAGCCTTATGCATTCGAAATTCGCTTCCGTATGTATCCCTACCGCGAGTCAGCACGCAAAACATAGCATCCCCCCGGTATGCTTAATACAGCCACCTGGCAGCTTCACCTGTGAACATAGTCGCTCTTGTTTCGGTTCGTGAATTTGTTGCGGTAGTAAGTTTTAGTATTAATTAAAAATATCCTATTAACCCTCAGGCTTTTATCTGCTATCCTTTGTGATATATCTAGCCACATGGCGCTATACAGTCTAAATAGCTGTAGCGAAGCAGGCAGAACAGGTTATAGCGAAGAAGCAATCGACGACTGGAAACGAATTTGTATATATAGCAACAAATTGCGATAACCAAAAAAAAGAAAAGACAGGAGGCCGGTTTGTACACTAACCCCGACAAATCTTTCTCGAAAGCAGGAAATTCCCCTCAGATGGCTGCTTCCATCCTGGAATCTGGAAGCACGGAGGCTTGGTACGTCGCGTACACACAGGCTAGGCAAGAAAATGTCGCAGCCACCAATCTGCAGCATCAAAATTTCCAGACTTACCTGCCCTTATTCAAGACACTCAAAAAACCGGGCAAAGGGGCGGCCACGGCACCGACGCTGACAAGAAAAGAAGAATCCCAATCAAACAGCGATTGCGCGGTGCAGCTCGTTACCTACGAGCCAATGTTTCCCAGATACGTTTTCTTTCGCCCCTCAAACGGTAAGCAGTCAATAGCCACCGTCCGTTCCACACGGGGAGTACACTCAGTACTAACTTTTGGCGCCGATCTTGCCATAATCCAGCACGAAATCCTGCAAGCTATTCACGAACGTGAAAAACTACGCGATCAGGCTGAACTTGAAGCAATTAGCCCGTTCCAGCCGGGCAGCCGCATTCGCCTGCGCGACCCGGCCCTGAACAGGCTCGAAGGTTTGGTTCAATCGGTATCGGTCAAACGTATTGCTTTGCTGCTTGAGATTCTGGGCCGGCAAAAAACAGTTCAGGTCCGCCCCAGTCAAGTAGAGTTAATTTAAATTAAGAAATGAAAATGCTAACGGCGGAAAAACCATAACAGCACTTAAGCGGTCGACAAGACAACAAAAGAAGAAGTAGGCACAGCAAAGACTGTCATGCTGTGAGCGCAGTAAAAGCAACAATGGCGATAAAGGCTTTTTGCGACGTCACCTTACAAGGCTCGTCGCAGCAATGCGGTTAAAAACAAGTGCTTTGCAAGACGTGCTTTTGCTAAATCGGCAAAAAACACTGCGGTAGCCTGCGCAGCACCTTTTTCCCTGACCCAATGCGTGCATTCGAATTCGACTTCAAGCCTTTATTCATACAGTGGTCATCCGTTTTAAAAGTGGATCCGATGAAAGTACAGGCCCGTTCTTCCTCGCCCCTCCCGTCCACACGTTTTGCCGCAATGTGCGCCGCAATAGGTGTGTCGATCCTGCTCTCTGCTTGCAGCATGTCGCCGGGCATGCACATGGGTAAACCTGACGATGTCTCCAAAAACCTTGAAACGTCCGCGCCCCCGGGCGCACTTACGCCGATTACTCCGGAACTCATCAATCGGCAGCAAACTACGCAAAGCAAAGCTGTGGCCGCTGATGTTAAGGATCTGTTCGGCTCAAGCGGCACATACAGAATTGGCGGCGGCGATATTCTGAACGTTATTATCTGGAACCATCCTGAACTGTCCCTCACAGGAGCCAGTTCAGGCGCCGAAGCCGGATCAGTAGGTAATGGATATAACGTCAGTCCCGACGGCCTGATTCAATTCCCTTTTCTTGGGCCGGTACAAGTCGGCGGCTTAACCGAATATGAAGCACGTCAGTTGCTCACCAACCGGCTTACCACCTACATCACCGATCCTCAATTGACTGTACGCGTTCAGTCCTACCGTAATGGCCGCGTATACATCGACGGGGAAGTACGAACACCCGGGCTGCAAACCATGGACGACATACCCATGACCCTGCCCGAAGCAATCAACCGCGCCGGCGGCTTTACCGCCGCGGCTGACCGCTCATCCATTGCACTGACCCGCAAAGGGGTCACCACCCAGATCGATCTTGCCCAGCTCATTCGGGCAGGGGTTAATCCCAATTCAATCATGCTTGAAGGCGGTGATCTTGTGCGCGTGACCAACCGCGAAGAATCCAAGGTTTTCGTACTCGGCGAAGTGCTTGTACCTGGCTCACAAATGTTGCGGGACGGTCATCTGACCCTTGGAGAGGCATTAGGCGAAGCGCGCGGCGTAAATCCGGTTTCAGCCAGCCCCAGCCAGATATACGTAATACGCAAAGGAGCAGAAGGAAAGGCAGAAATTTATCATCTCGATGCAACATCACCCACTGCGTTTATCCTGGCCGACGGGTTCCCGCTTAAAGCACGCGATCTGGTGTTTGTCGATCCGGCGCCGGTCGTACGCTGGAACCGTGTCATCAGTATGTTGCTGCCCAGTTACGGTGTAATCAATACTACGACCCGCATTGTCAATCCATAAGCCTTAGCCATGGTCCTTATTCTTGTCGTTTGTGATGGCAATCTTTGCAGTCATCACGATAAGTCGCCACTTGGGTTAGCTAATAACTGACCGGTATAACTTTTATTAAAGCGACCAAATAATGAACAACTCAGCCAACACGCCGGTCTATACCAGAGAGCAGCAAGACAGCGATGACATTGACTTTGGGGAAATCCTCCGCACCCTTCTGGATGCGCGCTGGCTTATATTGGCCATTGCTGCCGTGGTGTTCATTATTGGCGCCGCTTACGCTTACCTTAGCCCGCCAATATATCAAGTGGACACAATGGTTCAAGTCGAGCAAAGCCAAAACAGCGGCAGCAACGCGCTGGGTGAGGCTGCGGCTTTGTTCAACGTTCAGTCGCCGGCCTCGGCCGAAATCGAGATTGTGCGTTCGCGGCTGGTGGTAGGAGAAGCCGCCGACGATCTCCAGCTTTATGTCAGCTCCAGCCCCAAATATCTGCCGCTGATCGGCAGTTGGCTGGCGCAGCGCGCGACCGAACTTTCAAATCCAGGCCTTTTCGGTTTTGGAGGCTATGTGTGGGGAACAGAGTCCATACGAATGGGACAGCTTGAAGTTCCATCGGCGCTCGAAGGAAAAGGACTGACTCTTAGGGCGACGGCCACAGGCTACGAATTACTTACCCCTGAAGGGCAAAAACTGACGGAAGGAAAAGTCGGCCAACGCAGTGGATTCAAAGTAGGCGACGAAACCGGCCGCATCCTGGTCAATAGCCTGGATGCCAAGCCGGGAGCTGAATTCACGGTAACACGCCGTTCAAGGCTCAACATGATCCGCGGACTGCAGGCCGGCCTGGAAATCACCGAAAAAGGAAGGCAGTCGGGCGTTCTTGCAATTACTCTTCAAGGTACCAATCCTGCTCGAATCACTCGCATCCTGAACGCCGTCGGTGACGCCTATGTACAGCAAAATACCCAGCGAAAATCGGCTGAGGCGGAAAAATCCCTGGCATTTCTGGGAGAGTTTTTACCACAACTTAAAAAACAAATGGACGAATCCGAAAGCCGCTATACACGCTTTCGCGATGAGCACGGCACGTTCGATTTATCGACGGAAGGAAATCTTTCGCTAAATACGTCAGTTAGCCTGAAATCCCAACTGTTTGCGCTTCAACAAAGACGCCGGGAGCTTTCAGCGCTTTTTGCTCCCGCACACCCTAACGTTCAGGTTGTCGATCAACAAATCGAGGCATTGAACAAAGAAATCGCCACGCTGAATGATCGCATTAAAACCATGCCCGATCTGCAGCGGCAACTGCTGAATCTGCAACGCGACGCCCAGGTAAACGGCGAGCTCTATGTCAGCCTCTTAAACAGCGAACAGCAACTGCAATTGGTCAAAGAAGGCAGGGTCGGCAACGTACGCGTCGTCGACCCCGCGGTACAACCTGAACGCCCCATCAAGCCCGATCGCACGTTAATCTTATTGGCGGCGGCGCTGCTGGGCTTAATTCTTGGTTCGGCCGTAGCGCTGATGCGCGACAAAATGCGCAAAGGCATTCAAGAGCCCGGCGTCATTGAAAACAGACTTGGCCTGGATGTCTTCGCCACCGTTCCACATTCCACACGTCAAACCAGGCTGCACCAGCTGGCCGTTGGCAGTGCCGCCGGCAATCATGTGCTGGCGGAAACCGCACCTCAGGACCCTGCAATAGAAAGCCTGCGAAATCTTCGCACAACATTGCAGTTCGCCATGCTAAATGCTCGTAACAATATCGTATTGCTCACCGGGCCCACTCCCAACATCGGCAAAACCTTCACCATCGTAAACTTTGCGGCCCTGTTGGGCGCGGCCGAGAAACGAGTCTTGCTTCTTGATGCCGACTTTCGGCGAGGCTATATTCATCAGTACTTCGGGCTGGAACGCAGCAATGGATTCAGTGAGCTGATCAGTGGCAGCCTGCCATTAGAGCAAGGCATACATAAAAATGTCTTGCCTAACGTAGACCTGATCACTACTGGTGTGCTTCCTCCTAATCCAGCCGAACTGCTGATGTCTCCGTCCGTTATCGACCTGCTGCGTCGCTTCTCCGAGGAATACGACTTCGTTCTGCTTGACTCTACTCCGGTCCTTGCCGTGTCGGACACCCTGGCCCTGGCGTCTCAGGCAGGTACGGTGTTCTTGCTTGCTCGCGCGGAAATAAGCACTTTGGACGAGTTGAGAGAAGCCACCCGACGCCTGAATCATGCCGGTACGCGCGTCAAAGGAGTGATTTTCAACGACCTGGCGCTAACAAGCAGCGCAGGCGTCAAGTACGGATACAACTACAACTACGACGCCAAGAAACCATAGGCATTTGCTTTCTTATATGGCGGCCAGGATGCCATTCGTTTTGTCTTTCTGATTTTCGATGAGTCACTATGAAAAATTTCGCGTTAATTGGTGCGGCCGGCTACATTGCGCCGCGTCATATGCAAGCTATTAAAGCGACCGGCAACGACCTGGTGGCCGTGCTCGACCCTAACGATTCCATAGGGATCATTGACAGCCATTTTCCAGATGCCGATTTTTTTACCGAATTTGAACGTCTTGACCGGCATATCGATAAAATGCGCCGCACCGATTATGGCAAGCGCATTAATTACATTTCAATTTGCTCGCCTAATTATCTGCACGACTCACACATGCGCTTTGCCCTGCGCTCGGACGCCGACGCCATTTGCGAAAAGCCGCTGGTACTAAACCCCTGGAACATAGATGGCCTGCTCGATATCGAGCGCGACACCGGCCACAAGGTCAACACCATATTGCAATTACGCGTGCATCCCTCCATCGTGGCGCTGCGCGAAAAAGTACAACAGCAAAAGCGCGACACCAAATACGAGGTGGATCTTGCCTACATTACGGCAAGGGGCCGCTGGTATCTGCGGTCCTGGAAAGGCGACCCCAAAAAATCGGGAGGCATCGCCACCAATATCGGTGTGCACTTCTTCGATATGCTGCATTACATCTTTGGCGAGCTGCAAAATAACGTAGTACACCACTCTTCCGATGCCAAAGCCGCCGGCTACCTCGAGTACGAGCACGCCCGCGTACGATGGTTCCTATCGGTCGATGTCAACGACGTACCCGCAGAGCAGCGCGCATCGGGGCAACGCACTTACCGCTCCATAACCCTGGATGGCGATGAAATAGAATTTTCGGGAGGTTTTGGCGATTTGCATATCCGCAGCTACGAAGAGATTCTGGCCGGACGGGGTTTTGGATTAGAAGAAAATCGCACCGCCATTACCACGGTTGCAGCCATTCGTAATGCGCCTATTGCTCCATTGCAGGGCGACTACCATCCATTCCTGAAACCATGACTCATTATCAACATCCGTCAGCGATCGTCGATGAAGGCGCTCAAATTGGCGAGGAATCGCGAATATGGCATTTCGTGCATGTTTGCGCCGGCGCCCGTATCGGCCAGGGCGTATCGTTAGGCCAAAACGTCTTTGTGGGCAACAAAGTGATAATCGGCGATCGCTGCAAGATTCAAAATAACGTATCGATCTACGACAACGTCACACTCGAGGACGGCGTATTTTGCGGGCCCAGCATGGTCTTCACCAACGTGTACAACCCCCGCTCGCTGATAGAGCGCAAAGATCAGTACCGCGACACGCTGGTAAAAAAAGGCGCAACCCTTGGCGCGAACTGCACTATTGTATGCGGCGTCACAATCGGCGAATTCGCTTTTATCGGCGCAGGCGCCGTTATCAATAAAAATGTGCCGGCCTATGCCCTTATGGTCGGAGTACCGGCGCGGCAAATCGGCTGGATCAGCGAGTTCGGCGAACGCCTTGAATTACCGTTAAATGGCCATGGCCACGCAGTCTGCCCGCATACTGGTGTGCATTACATTCTTCAAGACAAACACCTGACCAAACAAGAGACATCGTCATGATCGAGTTCGTCGACCTTAAGTCTCAGCAAGCCCGTATTAAAGAAAAGATCGATGCCGGCATCCAGCGTGTTCTGGCGCACGGCCATTACATCCTTGGCCCCGAGGTTGCCCAGCTGGAGGAAAAGCTGGCAACTTTTACCGGAGCGAAACACTGCATTACCTGCGCCAATGGCACCGATGCGTTGCAAATTGCTCAAATGGCATTGGGTATCGGCCCCGGCGACGAGGTAATTACACCTGGCTTCACCTACATTGCCACTGCCGAAACAGTGGCGTTACTTGGCGCCAAACCCGTTTACGTAGATATAGATTCACGCACCTATAATCTTGACTCCCGCTTGCTCGAGGCGGCCATTACACCGCGCACGAAGGCCATTATTCCTGTGTCCCTTTATGGCCAGTGCGCTGACCTTGATGCGATCAACGCCATAGCCGGCAAATTTGGCATACCGGTTATAGAGGATGCTGCACAAAGCTTTGGGGCCACCTACAAAACCCGACGCTCTGGCAATTTGAGTACCGTTGCGTGCGCCAGCTTCTTCCCCAGCAAACCGCTGGGCTGCTACGGCGACGGCGGTGCTATTTTTACCAGCGACGATGAACTTGCCAAAATTTTGCGCCAAATCGCACGCCATGGCCAGGACCGCCGCTACCATCACATTCGCGTAGGAGTAAACAGCCGGCTCGATACTTTGCAGGCGGCAATATTATTGCCAAAGCTGGAAATTCTGGCAGACGAAATTGCTCAACGCCAAGAAGTTGCACAAAAATATGGGCGTCTTCTCAATGCAGCCGGAATCTCAACTACGCCCTATGTCGAGCCGCACAACGTTAGTGTATATGCGCAATACACCGTTCGAGTTGAGAATCGCGAACAAGTACAGTCCAGACTGAGCGCAGCAGGTATTCCAACCGCCGTACACTACCCTATTCCGCTGAACAAACAACCTGCGGTGGCCGATGAAAACATTCAATTGCCAATAGGCGATGAGGTGGCCGGACAAGTCATCAGTCTACCGATGCATCCGTATCTTACAGAGCACCAGCAACAAGACATCGTCCACTGCATGCAAAAACCGGGATCGTGAAAACCGAGCTGATTGCCGCCGCGCGCAAACTGCTGCCCAAAGAGCGCTTTGCCCGCAGCATTAGTATTTTGGTGGGTGGTACAGCCGGCGCGCAACTCATTATCGCACTTGCAGCCCCGTTGCTGACCCGCCTTTATGAGCCAGCCAGTTTTGGTTTGCTGGCTATTTTTACTGCCTTAGTGACCTTTATCAGCGTAGTGGCATGCTTGCGTTATGAACTTGCCATCCCCCTGCCTGAAGAGGATCAAGACGCAGCCAACCTGGTTGCACTCTCACTCATCATCGTAACGGCGATGACCGGACTTAGTGTTCTGCTGGTCTACTTCTTTGCCGGACCCATTGCCCGGTTGTTGAATGCAGATGCATTAGCAAGCTATCTGTGGTTACTACCAGTAGGCGTTCTTTCCGGCGGCCTGTATCAGACATTTGAAAAATGGGCGGTGCGCAGCAGAACCTTCAAACAGCTGGCTAAAACAAGACTTGCACAATCTTTTGGCAATATTGTTATTCAGCTGGCCAGCTTCAAACTGGGTCCGCTTGGGCTGATTGCCGGGCAGATTGCGGGCCTGGGAGTAGGCAGCGGCAACCTTGGTAGCACAGCGTGGAAACAGAAAGAATTTCGCGCCTTGAGTTTTGCGGGGATGTCCAGAGTTGCACACCGCTATAAAGACTTCCCCATCTACTCGACATGGACGGCACTCTTTAATGCAGCAAGCCTGCACTTTGCACCCCTGGTGTTTGTAGCGCTTTACGGGGCTGTTACCACCGGTTTGTACGCACTTACGCTGCGCATACTTACATTGCCAACGTCCCTCATAGGCAATGCGGTTGGCAGTGTTTTTTTGGCTCATGCGCCAACCGCCAATCGCGAGGGGAAACTGAAAGACCTGGTGTCATCGCTGCATCAGAAGTTATCCATGGCTGGCATTCCCGCACTTGTTTTACTGATAGTGGCCGGTCCCGACCTTTTTGCACTTGTCTTTGGCGAGGACTGGCGCAAAGCAGGACAATATGCGCAATGGATGGCTCCATGGATCTACATGCAATTTCAGTGGTCGCCCTTGTCGATGCTGGCCAGCGTGCTCGACCTGCAGCGCGCCGCCATGGTTTCTCAATTGCTCACTCTTGCAGTCAGGCTAGGCGCGCTATTAATTTGCGCCTTGCTGAACACAAGTGCTGACGTCGGTATTTTTGCGTTTGCTGTCGTTAGTGCAATAACCTACTTGTTGCGGATGCTCTGGTTTATGGCTCAAGCTAAAGTGAACACAAAAGCTGTAATTCTCGAAGAGCTAAAAATATTGTGCTGGTTTACCGGCCTGGCAATTCCAGCGATTGTGCTGTTTAAGCTCCATCACAACTATCTGACGGTGCTGGCGGCTATTTTATTTAGTTTTCAGTGTTGCTGGTGGGCCTTGAAAATCGTTAAAGGCGATGCCAAGGCGGCCCGATGAGTTGTATTTGCTTAAAGCATTGCCGAAACCATTGAAGCAGGAGCCGGTCGCCATGAAAAAAATTATAAAAGAAACACTCGCCTTTGCAGCGTCCATACAGTTCTTGTGCCGTAACCTTTGGGCTGCAAGGCATATCAAGCCCGTCACCCGGCAAGAACAGGATGGCATCACCTTCAGAGGCATGATCAAGGAAGACGAGCCTGCCATCTGTGCCTTGTATGCCGAACTCAACGCCAACGCCCCGCTTCCCTGGTCGCGACGGCTGCTCTATCGGCTAGTCGGCCCAAGGCTGATGATGGTAGCGACAGACCAGCAACAAAACGTTGTTGGCATGGCAATGTACTACTTCAACAAAAGAGATCGCCTTGAGGGCACGGCACATATCGGTTTGACGGGCATTTCAACTAAACTACAGGGCAAAGGGCTTGGCACACGCATACGTATTTATGGCATGGATCATCTTTTCAAGAATGGCGTAACCGGTATTTCGTCCCGGGTTTCGCTTACCAATATCGCCTCGCTACGCTCAAATGAGAAGCTCGGTTTCAAACCTGTCGAGCAATACTACGATTCCACTACTAAAGAGCAGCGCTACTACCTGATTTGTAGTCTGGCGTCTTACCAGAACAGGGGGACTAACGAGTAATGACCGACCCTCTGTTTCATCCCGGCTGGATTCGTTTCAACGAATCTCAATGGGGGCTCACCGCAGAGCGCGTCCTGCTTACCCCAGAAAAAAGCGACGCCTGGAAACTCGAAACCGTTCTATACCGGGACAAGGACGGATGGTTGGCCCAGCCACCACGCAACCCTTACTTGCCCATGCATTTCGAATGTGCCGCTGAAAGACTTTCCTCCTTGAACAGGCG
>DATCVA010000120.1:0-12983 GCA_036567205.1 Eoetvoesiella sp.
GCCGACAAAGTGCACGTTTGATCTAAAAATGGAATCACACACGGTTCCAATCGAAACTGGCCTGTTCACCTTTACCGTATAGTTTGAGTGCACCTTTTTCACCAGCCGCATTAGGGCGGATGAATATCCAGTTCTGCCAAGCCGTCAGACGGCCAAATATGCGTGTCTCCATGGTTTCTTTCCCGCCGAAGCGCAGGTTCGCCTCCAACCCGGTCAGGGCGTCAGGCGACAAAGCACGGCGCTCTTCAAGGGCCATACGAATTTCATCATCCCAATCGATGCTATCGAGCGCAAACGTTACCAGGCCAAGCTTTTCGGCGTCGGCGGCGGAAACCGGCTGCCCCACCGTTGCACGAATCGGCTCCAGGGCAGGATCTTCTTCGTAGAAACGGCGCTGGAGCCGGCTTTGACCATTAACCATGGGATAAAAACCAAAGTTCAGTTCGGTCAGTGCAACTTGAGCGGGCGCCTGAAGCTCGGGATCGTCCAGCATGTAAGAGCGATCGCACGCCAAAGCCACCTCGAACAGCGTACCGACAAAGCATGATCCGGCTTCGATCAAGGCAAACATGGAACGCGATGTGACATCGAGGCGGGCCAGGGTACGACGCAACATGCCCAAGGTTTCACGGACGAACCAGTGATCCGCGTGCTTTTGCAAGGCGGCGTCCGCCGCCAGCACCTTGGCAGCATCGCCTTCCGTCTTGAAGACCCACGTACCGATATCCAATTCGTTGGTGCGCAGCTGCAAAATTGCGTCGTCCAGTTCGCGCGCCATTTGCAACGGCCACCAGGCATCGCCTTGCTTTAGAATCGCGTCGATGTCCTGTGCTACGTCCTCGCCCGGAGCGCGCACCGTCCAGCTTGCCAGACGCTGCTCTCTGTCTATCCGCACATCGACGTACTTATAGCTAAGGCCATTTTCATCATCCACGCGTTGCAGGGCCGACAACGCGACTCCTTTTGCACTGGCTGGACGGTCGCTGGCGCTGGCCAGTTCCTCGGCACGGCTTTGCACCCCCTCGACGAATTGCGCTGGCTTGATGACCTGGTCGACCAAACGCCAATCTTTGGCGCGCTGGCCACGCACACCTTCAACCAGAGTGCAGAAAATGTCGGCATAATCGTGCCGCACCTTGCGCTTATCGGTAACGCGAGTCAAACCGCCGGTGCCAGGCAATACACCCAACAGAGGAACCTCGGGAAGCGACACCGAAGAGGACCGATCGTCGATAAGCAGGATTTCGTCGCACGCCAAAGCAAGCTCGTAGCCGCCGCCGGCGCAAGCGCCGTTCAGGGCGGCGACAAATTTAAGCCCGCTATGGCGGCTGGAATCTTCGATGCCGTTGCGTGTCTCGTTCGTAAACTTACAGAAATTCACCTTCCAGGCATGGGACGAAAGCCCCAGCATGAAGATATTGGCGCCCGAGCAAAAAATACGGTCTTTAAGACTGGTAACCACCACCGTCCGCACTTCAGGATGTTCGAACCGGATCCGCTGCAATGCGTCGTGCAACTCGATATCGACACCCAGGTCGTAGGAGTTGAGCTTGAGCTTATAGCCGGGACGCAAACCGCCGTCTTCCGACACATCCATCGCCAGCGTCGCAACGGCGCCGTTGAACGATAAGGCCCAATGTTTGTACTGGCTAGGGTCCGTGCGAAACTCGACGCGGGAAACGGCTTGATTCATGTAAGTCTCCTAAACTTTTTATAGCGGAACGATAATGCATGCAATAAGCATTGATGCATAATAATGCAACTTATTTTGGAGGTCAACAATAAAAATGCAGTTTTATGCACTTTTATTGTTTGATACATAGCACACTCATTAATCGGCTAACTTAAAGCGGTAAACCTGCCCCCTCCCGAATATGAGCCCGTAAACCGTCAAAACTTTGCTCCAGGGTTTTGTCGGTGGTGGAACAAATAAAATCGGCCTTTGAATAAAACGCTTCACGGCTTGCCAGAATACGTTTCAAGTCGGCCATGGCTTCATTGTTGCCGGCCATAGGACGAAAATCACCCTGCGCCATCACACGCGCCATGTGATCCTCGGGAGTCGCTTTGATCCATACCGTGTAGCAATGGGCCAGCATCAAATTCATGGTTGCAGGCTCGGAAACCAGCCCTCCCGGGGTGGCCAGCACCATCTCGGGATAAAGTTGCAGCGTCTCTTCAAGCGCTCTCTTTTCGTAGCGGCGATACGCCGTGGGCCCATACAAGCTATGAATTTCAAGGATCCCACAACCCGCGACCCGTTCGATTTCGGTACTGAGTTCGATAAACGGATAGCCGATGTCCGCCGCCAGAAGACGCCCCAGCGTCGACTTTCCCGCCCCTCGCAAACCGATTAATGCAATTTGCTGCAGCTTGTTAGTTCCCACAGCCGCATCCTTGTCGGCAAACAATCCGGACAGCGCCTTGCGGGCCGTTTGCAGCTCTTGCTCGGAACGATTTTCAAGCAACTCGCGTATTAACAGCCATTCGGGCGTAGCCGTGGTTACATCGCCAACCAGTTCCGCCAGAACACAATTGAAAGCCTGGGCGATTTGCAGAAGCACCAGTATCGAGACATTGCCGATGCCCCGTTCCAAATTGGCCAGATGGCGCTCGGAGACGCTCGCTGCGCGCGCAAGTTCTTTACGCGTCATACCGCGCATGGCTCTAAGGCGCCGAACTCGTTCGCCCAACGAATTCAAATACGGATCCCGGCCAACTTCTGTGCTTAAAAGAGCCTCGGCGGTTCGTTCAAGTGCTTTATTATTCATCCAGAAAAACCCTAAGGAAGCAGCAAAAGTGCATTATAGTGCTTGACTATTCATAAGAAAAGCCCTAATTTTCAACTTATCGTCAGCGCTGCCGCATCTGCTGACATACGCAGTAAATAGAAGGCACCGGAAGACAAAGGATTGACGGCAATGAGTAACCCAGAGGCATTTCAGCAGCTAATCAAAAACGTAACCGACACAATCGGCCAACGTACCCTTGATCCCGAACTGCAAGCCGAACTTAATAAGCGGTTCCCGCATGGCGGCGACATGTACCAGCGCATATTTCAGGCCTGTAAAGACGGCATTGAACAAGGCTGGATGTGCAAGCACGAAGGCAATGGCATACGTTTCGGCCGCATTATCAAACCCACGGACGAGCTAAGCGGCTATTCGGTTGACGTCGTCGACATGCAGGATACAGCCGGTCCACACCACCGGCACCCGAACGGCGAAATCGATTTGATCATGCCGCTGGACGATACGGCCGAATTTGACGGCCATCCGGGCGGATGGCTGATATACGGCCCCGACTCCTCTCACAGCCCCACTGTAACCAAGGGCCGCGCCCTGATACTTTACCTTTTGCCACAAGGCAAAATCGAATTCACTCGAACCTGATCAGCCCATAGCACACGCCTGACATACCTATTGACCTACGCCCTAACCATGGCGCCGGCAACCACGGCCAGCCACCGGACGGCATGCTGTACTTACGCAAACGCTCGACCACAGCACTACTTTATATCCAGAGAGACCATGACCACACTACCTAACTACACGCAAGGGCAATGGCAAGAAAGCCAGGGGGCAGGAACAGCGCTGTTCGATCCCGTTTTAGGCCATGAACTGGTTAGTGTCTGCGCCGAAGGGCTTGATGTCCATGCTGCGTTTGACTTTGCACGCACCAATGGCGGCCAGGCCTTAAGGCAACTCTCGTATTCGGAACGCGCAGGACTGCTTGCTCAAATAGCACAGGTGCTGCAAGCCAACCGCGACAAGTACTTTGATATTTCGCTGAAAAACTCGGGCACCGTGCAAAACGACAGCGCCGTCGATATTGACGGTGGTATTTACACTCTTTCTTACTATGCGAAACAAGGCAGCAAGCTAACCGCCCAAAACCTGCTCGTCGACGGAGCCGCCGATGGGCTGGCACGCGATAATGCGTTTGCAACGCAACATATCTACGTACCGACGCATGGCGTGGCCCTACTGATCAATGCCTTCAATTTCCCGTCCTGGGGTTTATGGGAAAAAGCGGCGCCGGCATTGTTGTCGGGGGTTCCGGTTGTGGTCAAACCGGCTACCGCGACGGCATGGCTGACACATGAAATGGTTAAAGATGTAATCGATGCCAACATCCTTCCGGCTGGCGCGATCAGCCTGATCTGCGGACGCCCCGCCGGGCTGCTCGATGCGCTCGACTCCTTTGACGTCGTATCGTTTACCGGCTCGGCCGATACAGCAGCCGACCTTAGAAAACACCCAGGCATACTGAGTCAGGGGGTACGCTTCAACGCCGAAACAGATAGCGTAAATTGCGCTCTGCTGGGCCCCGATGACGACAACGCCGCAACCGACCTGCTGGTACGTGAAGTGGTCCGCGAACTTACCGTCAAGTCGGGCCAGAAATGCACCGCCATCCGCCGCATTCTTGTGCCTCAGTCTCGTTACGATGCCGTTGCCCGGGCTTTGGCGGCAAAGCTGAAAACTGTTACGGTCGGCGACCCGCGCAATCCCGAGGTGCGCATGGGCAGCCTGGTAAGCCGCCAGCAGTACAACGATGTGCTCGCCGGAATTGCAAAACTCTCGGCGCATTGCGACATTTTGTTTAATGGGCGTCAGGAAACCACTATTCTTGCCGACACCGACACCGCCGCCTGCGTTGCGCCCATGCTGTTTGGAACCGGCGACCCCGACAACAATACGCTGGTGCATCATATTGAGGTATTTGGCCCGGTAGCCACATTAATGCCCTATCGCGACAGCGAACACGCTTTCGCCCTGGCCCGTCTTGGCATGGGCTCGCTGGTTGCGTCGGTGTATAGCGAAGACCCTGAGTTCATGGCCCTGGCGGCCGTGCAGCTTGCCGAAAGCCATGGACGGGTCCATCTTGTAAACAGCGAAGTGGCCAAAGTGCAAACCGGGCACGGTAATGTCATGCCACAATCGAACCATGGCGGCCCCGGACGGGCGGGCGGCGGCCAGGAACTGGGTGGCCTGCGGGCACTGAACTTCTATCATCGCCTTTCGGCCATACAGGGATCTCCCGCTATTTTGAATCGGCTGGCGCCTTCCCGGAACCCATAAACAGACACGCAAATAAAACAAGAACAAGAACAACACCGAAACCGTAATGGTTATTTTTGGAGACACTCAAATGCAAGCCGCCTGCCCCACCTCGCTAAACTATGCCAACCATCTTGCCCAGGCCAATGCGTCCAGACCGGGGAAACTTGCCTACATCGACGATCAGCGCTCGCTGAGCTATGGTCAGCTCGCAGAGCGTGTTGCGCGATTTTCCGGCCTTCTGAAAAACCTGGACGTGCGCCGCGAAGAACGTATTTTATTGCTGATGCACGACACAATCGACTGGCCGGTAGTGTTTTTGGGGGCTTTGCACGCGGGTGTAATACCTGTCGCCGTCAACACCTTGCTGACCCCGGACGACTATGCCTACATGGTGGCGCACAGCCGGTGTCAGGCTGTCTTTGTGTCGGCCCCGTTGCTGGGGAATCTGCAAACGGCGCTAAGCACCACCAAGCACGAAGTCAGACACATCGTCGTGTCGCAACCGGCGGCGCCCTTAGAAGGGAAATTGCTCGATTTTGAAAGCCTGCTTTCAAAAGCGCCCACCCTGCCTTATGTGCCCACCGGAGCCGATGAAATCGCCTTCTGGCTTTACTCTTCGGGCTCGACAGGTCAGCCCAAAGGCGTTGTCCATACCCACGCCAATCTTTGGCACACAGCCGAACTTTACGGCAAACCAGTACTTGGTGTGAAAGAAAGCGATATTGTCTTTTCAGCCGCGAAGCTGTTTTTTGCATACGGGTTAGGCAATGGACTTACCTTCCCGCTTTCGGTTGGCGCTACGACCATCCTAATGGCTGAACGGCCCACTCCTGATGCAGTATTCAAACGCCTCACCGAGCATAAGCCAACGGTATTTTGCGGCGTGCCTACGCTTTACGCCAGCATGTTGGCGTCGGGCAACCTTCCTGCCAAAGACCAGGTAGCGATGCGCGTATGCGCTTCAGCGGGCGAAGCCCTGCCCAAAGACCTGGGCGACCGGTTTACCCGCCAGTTCGGCTGCTACATTCTGGATGGCATCGGTTCGACGGAGATGCTTCATATTTTCCTGTCGAATCAAACCGGCGAAATTCGCTATGGCACGACCGGAAAACCCGTGCCCGGCTATGCGGTGGACTTGCGCGACGATGACGGCCGGACGGTTCCTGTGGGAAGCATTGGCGACCTGTATATCAAAGGCCCCAGCGCCGCGCTGATGTACTGGAACAATCGCGCCAAATCGCTTGAAACTTATCTGGGGCCATGGCTAAAAAGCGGCGATAAATATATTTGCGATGAGGACGGCTACTACACCTATGCCGGACGCAGCGACGACATGATCAAGGTCAGCGGCCAGTACGTGTCGCCTGTCGAAGTCGAGAACATCTTGTCCCAGCACGAAGCCGTGCTGGAAGCCGCCGTGATTGGCGTAGCTGATGCCGACGGCCTGATCAAGACGACCGCCTATGTGGTATTGCGTTCGGGTAAAAGTCCCGACACCACTATCCAGACCGAGCTCCAGGCCTACGTCAAGGCAAACCTGGCCCCTTTTAAATACCCACGCACCATCTACTTCATCGACGACTTGCCCAAAACCGCAACAGGAAAAATCCAGCGCTTCCGCCTGCGCCAACGAGACAATTCATAACCATGACTGAAAACTCTGCAATTGAAGCCGCCGAACTTGTCACGATTCAAGCTCTGGGGCAAACACTGGATATCGAGTGCGTTTTCATTGCACCCGAAAAAACCGATGCCGATTTGCTGGTCTTTCTGCACGAAGGATTAGGCTCGGCCAGTATGTGGAAAGACTGGCCCGCACAGGTCTGCGCGGCAGCGAACTGCCGTGGACTGGTATTTTCGCGTTATGGCTACGGAGCCAGCACTCCCAGGCCCAGCAATGAAAAATGGCCCGTCACCTTTATGCACCATCAGGCCCAGGAAGCTTTGCCTGCCCTGTTTAAAGCCTTGAAGCTGGATAATGAGCGGCCTATTTTGTTCGGCCATAGCGACGGAGGCTCTATCGCCCTGTTGTACGCAGCCATGTATCCCGACAAGGTTAAAGGCATCGTCGTAGCCGCGCCCCATATATTTGTCGAGGACGTCACGATTGCCAATATCCGGCAGGCGCGAGAACTTTATCTGACAACCGATTTGCCGCAAAAACTGAAGCGCTATCATCAGGACCCTGACTCCGCTTTTTGGGGTTGGAACGACATATGGCTTAATCCCGAGTTTCGCGCGTGGGACATTCAGGCATACTTAGGCGACATTCGGTGCCCGGTCCTGGCTATCCAGGGCGAGGACGACGAATACGGCTCTTTAGAGCAAATACACGGGATTAAACGGATTGCAACACAGACAGAGCTATGTATTATTGCGGATTGCCGCCACTCGCCTCATAAAGACCAGCCCCAGACCGTAATAACTGCGATAACGGGGTTTATGGACAGCCTTAATTAATCTTAATCGCGCACCCGCGCGCCCCAGGCGTTACCTTGTTTGAATTCATAATAATCAGGAGCAAATACAATGAAACAGATCTTTACTACTACCGCTCTCGCCGCCGCGCTGGCGCTAGCTGCCGGCAATGCCTCGGCCACCGTCAAAGTAGGCTTCATGCTGCCCTATAGCGGCACCTATGCCGCCCTGGGCCAGGCCATTGAAAACGGCTTTAAGCTGTATGTAAAAGAACAAGGCGGCAAACTGGCAGGACAAGATATTGAATACTTCCAGGTCGATGACGAATCGAATCCCGCCAAGGGCCCCGAAAATGCAAACCGCCTGATCAAGCGCGACCAGGTCGATATTCTTGTAGGCACCGTGCACTCCGGCGTAGCCATGGCGCTGGCCAAGGCCGCCAAAGACTCCGATACCACGCTAATCATCCCGAACGCCGGCGCCGATGCCATTACGGGTCCTTTGTGCAGCAAAAACATTTTCCGTTCGTCGTTCTCGAACTGGCAGCCTTCTTACGCCATGGGCCCCGTGGCCTTCGAAAAAGGCTACAAGACGGCCGTTACCATTACGTGGAACTATGCAGCAGGCAAAGAAGCCATCAATGGCTTTAAAGAATCATTCGAAAAAGCAGGTGGAAAAGTCATAAAGGAACTTACCCTTCCATTTCCCAACGTCGAGTTTCAGCCTTTGCTGACCGAAGTAGCTTCACTTAAGCCCGACGCCGTCTTCACCTTCTTCGCCGGTGGCGGCGCCGTCAAGTTCGTCCAGGACTATGCCAAAGCTGGCCTGGGGAAAAGCATTCCTTTGCTTAGCAGCGGCTTCCTTACCGATGGCACCCTTGAAGCTCAAGGCGAAGCGGCACAAGGCCTGCTGACCACCCTGCATTACGCCGATGGCCTGGACACTCCGCGCGATAACGCATTCCGCGCAGACTACACCAAAAACTACCCAAAGATGGCTCCTGACGTTTACGCCGTTCAAGGCTACGATGCAGCGCAAATACTGGCTGCTGGCCTTAAAGCGGTAAATGGCGATGTCTCTAAAAAAGACCCAATGCGCGATGCCATGCGCAACGCCACCATCGACAGTCCGCGCGGCACGTTCAAGCTTTCCAAAGCGGGGAACCCAATCCAGGATATTTACCTGCGCCAGGTTCAGGGTGATCAGAACAAATCGATTGGCGTAGCTATCAAAGACCTGACCGACCCGGCACGTGGTTGCAAACTCTAAAACGTATTACGTAGTCAAGGAATCCTTGTGGACCCGGTCATATTTTTGATTCAGTGCCTGAACGCCGTGCAATACGGATTTCTGTTGTTCCTGGTAGCCAGCGGATTAACGCTGATTTTCGGCATCATGGGCATCATTAATCTGGCGCATGGCAGCTTTTACATGATCGGGGCCTACATGGCCTTCGCGTTACAGCCCCTTGTCGACCAGTACCTGGGCGGGGGCTTCGTTATTACCGTTCTGGTATGCATCGCCCTGGCAGCCGTCCTTGGCTACTTCCTGGAATGGGCGTTTTTCAGCTATTTATACAAACGCGATCACCTGCAGCAAGTGCTCATGACATATGGACTTATCCTTGTCTTCGAAGAGCTGCGCAGCATTATTGTGGGCAACGACGTACACGGCGTGTCGCCGCCGGCCTGGCTTCAAGGGGCTATCCCGCTTGGCGACGTCATGACTTACCCCGTTTACCGGTTATTCATCTCACTGGTCTGCCTGTTCGTGGCTGGCCTTCTGTACTGGGTTTTAAGCCGTACCCGGCTTGGCATGATGATCCGTGCCGGAGCCAGCAATCGTGAAATGATCAGTTCCCTGGGTATCGACATTAATCGTCTCTACCGTGTTGTTTTCGCCATAGGCGTAGCACTGGCAGCGCTGGCCGGTGCTATTGCCGCCCCCATATCCTCGGTGTACCCGGGCATGGGCAATAGCGTTCTTATTATCTGTTTTGTAGTGGTCGTCATTGGTGGAATTGGCTCGATCAAAGGGGCCTTCCTCGCCGCCATGCTAGTCGGTTTTGTCGATACGTTCGGCCAGGTTTTTTTCCCAAGCGCAGCAGGGGTGCTGGTGTATCTGTTAATGGCCGCAATCCTGCTTTACAAACCCGAAGGGCTCTTCAAGCAAGGCTGACGTATGCGATTTACTTTCCAAAACATTTCCTTGCTGGTGCTGCTGTGCCTGGTCGCCTTGTTGCCGCTGGTCACCTCCGACTACTACATCGGGCTGATCATCAAAATCATGATTTACTCGCTTTTTGCGTTAAGCCTGCAATTATTGGTAGGCGGGGCCGGGCTGGTCAGTCTGGGGCACGCTGCTTTTTTCGGCATTGCGGCATACGCAACAACTTTGCTGTCGCCCGAATCCAGTGCGGGCAACCTGTTTGTCCTTGCTTTGCTTGCCATGACATGCGCCATGCTTTATGCGCTGGTCACCGGCGCATTGGCGCTGCGCACCAAAGGCATCTACTTCATCATGGTAACCCTGGCATTTTGCCAAATGGCCTACTATGTCTTCCATGACACCAAAGTAGGCGGCGGCAGCGATGGCATTTATCTTTACTTCCGGCCCGAGTTGCGCATTGGCGAATTTGTCCTGCTTAATATCGACAGCCCCTACGCATTTTACCTGTTCACCTTCGCCTGTTTAATCCTGACCTGGGCTTTCCTGAGCATGTTAATGCGCTCGCGCTTCGGTGCCGCGCTTACCGGTATCCGCGTTAACGAACAACGCATGCGCGCCGCCGGCTACTCCACATTCAACTACAAACTGGCTGCCTATGTAATTGCCGGGGGCCTGGCCGGATTAAGCGGTTTGCTCTATGCCGCCAAAGACGGCTATGTCAATCCTGAACTATTGGCATGGGAACAGTCGGGGCTGGTTCTTTTAATGGTTATTCTGGGGGGCAGCGGCCGCTTGTGGGGCGCCATTATCGGCGCCATCGCACTGACCCTGTTGCAAGAGGCCTTCCAGTCACAAGCCTTGTTTGGCGACTTTGCAACGCACTGGCACCTTACTTTCGGCCTCGCCATTATTGTTCTGGTCGCGTTTCTTCCCCATGGCCTGGCGGGCCTGCCCGCCCAATGGAAAGCCCGGCGACGCCCATCAACCCAATCGGCCTCGGTGCTGTAAACCAAGAACACCATGAACGAAAGCGTATTATCAGCCAAAAACATTACGCGCCGCTTTGGCGGCCTGACCGCCATTGACAAGGTATCGTTAAACCTGCGGCGTGGCACAGTGCATTCCGTTATTGGCACTAACGGAGCCGGGAAATCCACTCTGGTCAGTGTCCTGGCCGGCGAACTCGCGCCCGACGAGGGCAGTATTTTCCTGAATCGCGACGAAATAACCCGTTGGCCGCAACCGCGCCGTGCGCGCGCAGGGCTGGGCCGCAGCTATCAGCGAACCACCATTTTCCCAAGCTTGAGCGTGCATGAAAACTGCCGTATTGCTGCGCAGGCCAATTTACAAAAATTCTGGGACTGGGCCAGCCCGGCAAGTAGCTGCCAATTTAGCAACGATGCCGCCAATACCGCGATTTCCCAGGCGGGCCTTGCCGCCGACAGTAATCGCATTGCCGGCCTGCTGTCCCATGGCGCAAAACGGCAACTCGAGATTGCCATGAGCCTGTCCACCCACCCTTGCGTACTGCTGCTTGACGAACCACTGGCCGGCATGGGTCCGGAAGAAACCGGCCGCATGCTCGATTTGCTCGTTTCACTAAAAGCTGAACACGCCATTTTACTGGTCGAGCACGATATGGACGCCGTCTTTAAAATATCGGATGAAATTACCGTTATGGTCAACGGTTGCGTCATTGCACACGGCGACCCTCAATTCATACGCTCTAACCCGGAAGTGCAGACAGCCTACCTTGGAGAGGACGAATGAAGGCGCTGGTAAAGGCGCATGGCCTGCATACCTATTATGGCGCCAGCCATATTTTGCATGGCGTCAGCCTGGAAATAAATCCGGGGGAATCCATAGGTTTGCTGGGCCGCAATGGCATGGGCAAGACAACACTGATTCGCACCATTATGGGACACATCACCCCCACCAAGGGCGTGATCGCCATACGCGACAGAAACTGCACTAAAGCGCAACCACATCAGATTGCCCGCCTGGGCATAGCTTATGTACCGGAAGGGCGCGGCATTTTCCCGAACCTGAGCGTACGAGAAAACCTGCTGGTGGCAGCACGGCCCGGTTATGACGGCCAGAACCACTGGACCTACGATCGCATTCTGGACACATTTCCGCGCCTGACCGAGCGTCTTGAGTATGGCGGGCAACAGCTGTCCGGCGGCGAACAGCAAATGCTGGCCATAGGCCGCGCATTAATGACCAACCCCGACGTACTGATTCTGGACGAGGCCACCGAAGGGCTGGCCCCGCTAATTATCGCCGAGATCTGGCGCATTGTCGGGGCCGTGCGCCAGACCGGCATGGCCACCCTTATCGTAGACCGCAACTACCGTAAGGTGCTGGCCCATACCGACCGTTGCGTAGTGCTGGAAAAAGGCCAAGTCGTCGAACAAAAAGACAGCGCCGCGCTGGCTCGCCAAACCGATTTGCTTACACGTTATCTGGGCGTTTAATTAAACGCGGCGGCAGCACGGCCGATTCGGTCGTTAACCGCTTGCCATGCGGCATCTTGCGGAGGCCGCTCGATCAGAATCCGCGCATAACCGCCGCTGTCAAGACGACGCAGCAAGGCATACAGGTTGCGCGCGTAAGCATGGGGATCGGATGACGCAACAATGTAGTCTACACACGGCGAGACCGGCACGGAAGGCTCAATAAAAACCACAGCAGCGATTTTTTCCGGGTCCAGGCCGGAATCACTTGGCGAACTGGCATGGGCCAATTGTTGCAGCAACTGATCCCTGGCCAATAACGCCAATGGTGTGCGGGGTGCATAATGCGCTTTTAACGAGCCGGAAACCCTTGGCGCAGCGCTGTCCGGACGATCGACATCAACGCCAAGTACCTGGCTGATTTGCCTGGCGGAAATATGCCCGGGCCGTAATAAAACCGGACCAACACCCTGATCCAGACGAGACAGATCAACGATAGTGGACTCGATACCCACTTCAGACTGCCCGCCTTCAAGCACAATTAATTGGTCGGACCCCAAGTCGGAAAATTCGGCGCGCACATGTTCCGCACGGGTCGGCGACACCTGGCCGAACTTATTGGCCGAGGGGCCTGCGACCCCACCTTCGCCATTAGGCTTCAAACGCGCAAACTCACGCAACAAGGCTTGTGCAACAGGGTGCGACGGGCAGCGCAGACCCACACTATCCTGTCCGCCGCTGACAGCGGCTGGAATGTGCCGGGCACGCGGCAAGATAAGGGTTAATGGCCCTGGCCAAAACTCTGTGATCAAGACACGAGCCTCTTGCGGAACAGATCTGACCCAATAGTCGATATTGGCTTGCGGCGCCAGAT
>DATCVA010000121.1:0-4997 GCA_036567205.1 Eoetvoesiella sp.
ATGCTCGGCCATGAGCAAGGCGCTTCTGGGCTTGCCGCTGGATATCCACGGCGGCGGCCCCGACCTGAAGTTTCCACACCACGAGAACGAAATCGCCCAGACTGAAGGGGCTTTTGGCGGAATCCTGGCTAATGTCTGGATGCATTGCGGTCCGCTCATGGTCGATGCCGATAAAATGTCGAAGTCGTTGGGCAATTTCCGTACTATCCGCGATACTGTCGGCATATCCTCGTCGTTGACCGACGGCGTTGCGCGATACGAGGTTAATCCGCGCGAAGCCGAGATGTTGCGTTTTTTCATCGTGCGTAACCATTATCGCAGTGTGCAAAACTACACGCCCGATAACTTGCTCGACGCTCAGAACGCGCTCGACCGCTTGTACCAGACTTTGCATAATGTGCCGGCTGACTCTGTCGGCATCGACTGGAATCATCCGGTGGCGGGTGCTTTTCGCGCTGCCATGGACGATGATTTCAACACCTCCGGCGCCGTGGCCGTATTGTTTGAACTGGCCTCAGAGGCAAACCGTACCGGCTCGGCTCAAGTTTCGGGTCTGTTGCGCGCCCTGGGCGGTATTTTGGGTTTGTTGCAGAGTGATCCGGCCTTGTATTTGCAGTCGTCCAGCCGGTACTTGGGGACGGTTGTCGCCGAAATGACGTTATCTGGCGATCAGATCGAAGCATTGATTGCTGCGCGGGTTGCCGCAAAAAAAGAACGTAATTTTTCTGAGGCTGATCGTATCCGGTCGCAATTGCGCGACGCGGGTATTGAGCTCGAAGACAAGGCCGGCAGCGTTACGCAATGGCGCCGGGCCTAAGGAAAAGAGTAATGGCCGATTTAATTGTTAATACCGATGGTAAACCTCATTTCTGGGACGAAGCTTCCGCGCAGCTAATGCGGCGCGACCGCATTTTAAAGAAACTGATCCCACGTCACGCGTCCGAATGGTTGTTGCCGTCGGCGACGCCGTTCGTTACATTGGCTCGCGCTATTGTGGGTCATCAGGTCTCTGTCAAGGCGGCCGATACGGTCTGGTTGCGTTTCACTGAAAAATGCGGCCGCAAGCCAACGCCGGCAGGCGTCATGAAGCTTGAACACGAAGAGCTTCGAGCCGTAGGTCTTTCCAAACGCAAAGCTGAATATATCCAGGACCTGGCAATACATTTTGCTGAAAAGAAGGTGCACCCGGCCTTGTGGGCCGACATGGACGACGAGGCGGTCATTGCTGAACTATGCGCTATTCGAGGTATCGGGCGCTGGACTGCCGAAATGTTTTTAATTTTCAGCCTGCAGCGTCCGGATGTCTTGCCGCTGGACGACAGCAGCTTGCTCAAAGCAATTTCGTTACACTACTTTAGTGGTGAACCTGTTTCACGCTTCGAAGCCCGCGAAGTCGCCCAGGCATGGGCGCCGTGGCGTACCGTTGCCACCTGGTATTTATGGCGTAGCCTCGACCCGTCCACCACCAGTACTAAATAAAGTGAATGCCTTCATCTGGAAACCAAGCACTTATGCGTAATACCTTCCTAGAATTTGAACAACCTCTGGCTGAGCTTGAAAACAAGATCGAGCAATTGCGCTTCGTTCAAACCGACTCTGCGGTGGACATCTCCGACGAAGTCGGCCGTTTGCAACAAAAAAGCCAGGCGCTGGCTAAAAGTATTTACTCCAAGCTGACGCCCTGGCAGACGGCGTTGGTTGCCCGGCATCCCCAGCGCCCCTATACCTTTGACTATGTACGGGAAATCTTTACTGATTTTCACGAGTTGCATGGCGATCGCATGTATGCCGACGACCTGTCGGTTGTGGGCGGCATGGCACGCTTTAACGGCACGCCATGTATGGTTATTGGGCATCAGAAAGGGCGCGACACCAAAGAACGCGCAATGCGCAACTTTGGCATGCCCCGGCCCGAAGGCTATCGCAAGGCCTTGCGTTTAATGCGTTTGGCCGAAAAATTTGGCCTTCCCGTTTTTACGTTCGTCGACACGCCGGGGGCATATCCCGGCGTTGGCGCCGAAGAGCGAGGGCAGTCGGAAGCTATTGGCCATAATTTGTACGCCATGGCTGAACTTAAAGTGCCTATTATTTCGACGATTATCGGCGAAGGCGGCTCAGGCGGAGCTTTGGCGATTGCCGTGGGCGATGTGGTCATGATGTTGCAGTATTCCACTTACGCCGTCATTTCCCCCGAGGGTTGTGCATCAATTCTTTGGCGCAGCGCCGATAAGGCGTCCGTAGCGGCCGAAGCTCTGGCGATTACCGCGCCGCGTCTTAAAGAGCTCGGTTTGATTGATCGCATTGTCAACGAGCCGATAGGCGGAGCCCATCGCGATCCTGTCACCATGGCGCGCCAATTGGGGCGCGCTTTGTCCGACGCGTTGCGGCTGGTCTCCGGCTTGTCGACTGAACAATTGCTGGAGCAGCGCCTGCAGCGTTTAATGTCGTATGGCCGCTACACAGAGGTTCGTGCTTAACTCCACGCCGGTCAAGGGGTTTGGGTCGCAGGTTCTAATCCAGGCCATTTCACGGATGGTGGCCGCGCTTCCCGAAGCGCCCAGGGTGTTGGCGGTCGGGCTTAGCGGTGGGGCCGATTCGGCGATGCTGGCGGTTCATGCCGCCTGCTTTGCCAGACAGAAATCCTTGCCTCTGCATTTTTTTCATGTTCATCACGGCCTTCAAGACGTTGCCGGGCAGTGGTCCGCGCACGTGCATGACTTGGCCCACTGGCTACGGGTGCCGTGCCATACGCTGCAAGTGCAGGTCGATCTGTCGCGCGGCGATGGTATTGAATCGGCCGCCCGTGACGCCCGCTATCGTGCTTTTACTCAAATGGCGCGGCAGGTGGGTGTGCAACACGTTTTGCTGGCGCACCATCGCAATGACCAGGCGGAAACAGTATTATTGCGTCTGCTGCGCGGGGCGGGGCCTACCGGGCTGGCGGCCATGGCGCCGATTACGCATCGTGACAGGATCACGTATTTGCGTCCCTGGCTCGATGTAGATCGTTCAGTCATCTTGAGCCTGGCTGAAAAGTTTGTCGAACTAAGCGATTGGCGGCCTGTGCATGACCCGACCAATGTCGACGACAAATACACTCGCGCGGCGGTGCGCGAGCGGCTGGTACCAGCTTTGAACGAGCGCTGGCCGGGGTGGCAGGGCAATCTGGTGCGTCATGCCCGATTAAGCGCCGAGGCTCAGCAAGTGCTGCATGAAGTCGCTGAGCACGATTTCACCCTTCTTGAGCCTGCCAGTGACGCCAGCAGTTTTTCCCTGAAGGGCTGGCGCCAATTATCTCCGGCCCGTCAGGCGCTGGTGCTTCGTTATTGGCTGTCGTTGCTTGGGCAGCGTATGCCAACCGACGCCCGCTTGCAGGATGTGATGCGGCAATTGCGTGGCTTGCATGCACTGGGCCACGATCGTCAAATGAAGGTCAAGCATGGCTCGGTATGGATTTGTTGCGTTCAGGGAAGAGTGCTTTTGCAGCAGGAAATATAGCCTTAAGGGTTCTTAAAAAACGAAAATCTGGAAAAAAGCTAAAATAATCAGCTTTGTCTGTCTAGCTGAAGACAGTCTTCTTGATGCAGAGTAAAAGATGTCCGTGATTGTTCACAAATACGGTGGTACGTCGATGGGCTCGGTAGAGCGCATCCAGAACGTGGCGCGCCGCGTCGCTAAATGGCACGCAGCCGGTCACCAGGTCGTGGTGGTTCCCTCGGCTATGTCGGGCGAAACTAATCGCTTGCTGGGCTTGGCCAAAGAGATCGGCCCGCAGCCCGACGGGCGCGAGCTCGATATGCTGGCATCGACCGGCGAACAGGCCAGCAGCGCATTGCTGGCCATGGCTTTAATGTCGCAAGGTGTGGCGGCACGCAGCTATGCCGGCTGGCAAGTGCCGGTGCGTACGGACTCGTCCTATACCAAGGCGCGGATTCGCTCCATTGACGACGCTCGCATACGCGCCGATCTCGATTCGGGACGCGTCGTGATCGTGACCGGCTTTCAAGGTGTCGACGAGGACGGCAATATCACGACACTGGGCCGTGGCGGCTCCGATACTTCGGCGGTTGCCGTGGCTGCTTCGCTTCAAGCTAAAGAGTGCCTTATCTTTACCGATGTCGATGGTGTCTACACGACCGATCCCCGTGTCGTGCCAGAGGCGCGCCGCATGTCGGTGGTGTCATTCGAGGAAATGCTTGAAATGGCATCGCTGGGCTCCAAGGTTCTGCAAATTCGTTCGGTCGAGTTTGCAGGCAAATACCGCGTGCCTGTGCGTGTGCTTTCATCGCTCACCGACCCCTTA
Organism: Eoetvoesiella sp.; assembly: GCA_036567205.1. Lineage (GTDB taxonomy): Bacteria > Pseudomonadota > Gammaproteobacteria > Burkholderiales > Burkholderiaceae_B > DATCVA01. The sequence continues at coordinate 4,304 of DATCVA010000121.1, forward strand.
ATACCGCTCGAAGACGAAATGGTTTCGGGCACCTTAATTACTTTCGAGGAAGACCAAAAAATGGAAGCCGCCGTCGTATCGGGCATCGCCTTCAGCCGTGACGAAGCCAAAATCACGTTGCTTGCTGTTCCAGACACACCCGGAGTCGCGTATTCGATTTTGGGACCTGTTGCCGCCGCCAACATCGACGTCGACATGATTTTACAGAACCAGTCGGTTCAAGGCACCACTGATTTTTCGTTTACGGTTAATCGCAACGACTTTGCGCGTACGCTGGATTTGCTGAAAAACCAGGTTGCTCCAACCGTGGGTGCGGGCGAAGTCGTAGCCGACGACAAAGTATGCAAGGTTTCGATCGTGGGGATCGGCATGCGCAGCCACGTTGGCGTTGCAAGCCTTATGTTTCGCACGCTAAGCGAAGAGGGCATCAACATTCAAATGATTAGCACCAGCGAAATTAAAACGTCGGTGGTCATTAACGATAAGTATATGGAACTGGCGGTGCGGGCATTGCACAAAGCGTTTGGCCTGGACCAGGATAAAACGGTTCACGAATAAGCTCTTCCGCTGGAAAAGGATGTTTCCGGCCCCTGTTTTTGGCGCGGGCACGTCAGTTTTTTGGAACATTCTTTTCTTATGCTAGAATAGCGGACTTAAATTCGGAGACGTGGCCGAGTGGTTGAAGGTACTCCCC
>DATCVA010000122.1:0-12345 GCA_036567205.1 Eoetvoesiella sp.
CGGCGCAGTTCGTCGATTACTGCGTAGTGCCATAAGCCAAGCCCCAGAAGACCTGAAACACAAATCAGCAACAGGCTCCAGCGCAGTGCCAGAGCCTGTCTGGCCACGGTTTTAAGTATGCGGTCCTTCAGCCGCTGGCGAGTCAGGACTAATCCGGGAACAAGCCCACGCGCCATAGCCATATCGCTGAAAAACCAAAACAGGTCCCGATCGAGCAAGCCCGTATCGAAGGTGTCCGCGCCAACCAGGCCAACATTGATACGCCCCAACATGGCGTCGATATGCCAACTCTGCCATCGGCTGGCGCCTGGCCGCTGCATCGATAATGCCGCTCGAAGTTGCGTGGACGTCGAACCCTGGCGCGTCAGCACAATAGTCAGCACTGCCAGAAAACGCATTGCGTTAACGCAACGGTATATTCGCCAAACCGCATATCGCTCCAGATACTGGCGCGTCCGACCGGTAAGATTGGGCAAGGACCATAAAAAAAGCATGCCCCCACCGGCCAGCGCCACTATCGCGACAATCCAGTGCGTTCGTACAAAAATGGAAAACTCGACCAACGAACGCGTAAGGCCACCATAATATTCGTGCGGCACAGCGCTGAATGCCTCTTGCAGACGCGGCACAGTAAACAACGGAATGGCAAGTGACATTGTCAAGAGCAGCGTCAGGGCCAGCGCGGCAGACCATAAGGTCGAGATCAAAATATCCTTGGCCTGCTGCTGCAAATGCAAGGCATCGGCCAAATCACGCAAGGTGCTGATCAAAGGAGCGTTGCCAAACGATTGAGCCACCCGGATCAACCCAAGCTCGATCAAAGGAAAACAACCGAGCCACGTTGCATACAGTTCCCCGCCAGTTGCCTGGTAATCTTGCGCCCAACGCATTGAAAGACGGCCACGTACGGTGGATACCCCATAGCGCCGTCCATCCTGCTCGAAAATTTCCTTTAAGGTGCGCCGTCCCTGTATGCCGTCCATTAAAGCCGAAAGATACTCAAGGTAATCGGCACGCTGCCGGCGAAACTGATACCTATCCAGTATGTACCGAAGCAGATTAATACCCCGCCCTGGCCTTGCGGTAAATACAAGCCGGCTCATGCGGGCACCCGCAAGCGCTGATCGCGACGCGCACGAAGCAAACGCTCCAAAGTATCAAATGACTGGAAACGCGGTTCGATTTCGCGGGGGTCGATTTCTCCGCGCATGGCTTTGTATATTGCGCACTGCATGGCCGTTTGAGGCGCCCCGCTATCGTTTGCGGCCACCATTAAGCCTGCACTAGAGCCGGCGTGCCAATGCTCCAGGCTCGTGCGGTTTTGAATACTCTCCAGGAATCCCGCGCTCAAGGCCGGTTCGATATACTCGGCCGCGACAGTGCGTCCGGCATAGCCGTTAAGCCGTGGAATTTGTTTGTTTTGACACTCTGGACAACCCGCAGGATTGCGAATTCTAAAGGACTTGCCGTCACAGGCAAATAAACGCTGCAGGCGTTCAAACCATGCCCGCCACTGCAAAGTTGTTCGTCCGTGCCCATCAAACGTTTTAGCGCCCCTTAACAGCTCGGATGCCGGCAAAGCACAATGGACACACAGCTTCGAAAGCAGGACTTGATAAACCAGCAGTTTAAGCACACCCGGGGTAGCCAGAAAATCACGCGATATGCCTATGAAGTCGGAAGCCAGACGCTCTCCTATCTGGGCCGCCGAGGGCGCATGCGTAGTGGTGTAAACATTAACCCCCGAACCGGCCAGATCCATAAACGCCCTTCCTGTTTCCTGGTCGCGGATTTCCCCCAGTAAAACATCGCTCATGGCAGAACGTTTAAGCGTTCGAAGCTTTGCCGCATAACCATCGTGGGCCGTTGCGCCAAGATCGCGCGTTACCGTATTTTGTATCGCTCGCGGAATAAGGTATTCAACAGGGTCTTCAATAGTGATGACCTTCCTGTCCTCGGGAATTCCGGAGATCAATGACGCCAGAGTCGTCGATTTCCCCGACCCGACAGTTCCCGCGAACACAATAGCACCGCCCTCTGACAACATGGCCCGCTCTATAACCTCTATTTGATGCGGCAAGTAGCCCAATTGAGCCAGGCTTGAACATGCCGCGGCTGCGTCGCGCCCGAGCAACCGCAGACACACGCTTGGCCCCTGATCAGCCGCCAGGGAAGCCCAGCGCAGCATAACGGCCCGTCCGTCGACCTGCCTGATCATTTGGCCCTGCTGCTCAATAAGGGGATCGAACACAGCGCCATTGCCTCCGCCAATGTCCATCCAGGCGACCGAAAGCATATCCATTAACGTGGTAGTGGGTATTCGACGGAATCGCTCCGGCGCAACATAGCACCCTGCAAGGGTGTACTTCACTTCCGACTCGGCCTCGTGCAATCTGACATTTAAATGCAAGTCACTCGCGCCGTGGCGCACTCCCCACTCAACCATGTCCTGAAATGCATCGGCCAACGCCGTTTTGGACTGTTCGCGCAATACCCCCCCTTGCGCAACCAGTGTTTGTGCTGTCACCTGCTTGCGGGCGATTGCCAATAACAAGGGAGCCGCCAGCACATAACGTTGCGGAGTCGCCAGCACGTACCCGCGCTGCAGCACACGACGCATGAGTTCATCGGCCTGATCACTTCCAACATGTTCGGCCAGGGCCAAAATCGCCACCGAATGGTCGCCGAGCAATACCGGGCATAAACGGCCGGCCAGGCCATCAACATCCAGCTCCGCACTAAGGCCCTTCAGAAAAGGCGGATTCAGCGACAGGAGTTCATCGGAGCTTGATATCACAACAGCCTGCGTTGTATCGAACGGAATCTGCAGCGGATTTGTTTCGGCGACCCGCAATCCGCTGATCCGCCCCCAGGAAGTGCGCATAATATCTAGCCTCCTGCCGATAACGAAGGGTTCAGGCACAGCGTATGCGACTCATCGTTACGCTCAAGGTGGACGCAAGACCCGGTAATTGAGCGCAATCGATAAGCTGTCGCACTGGTTTTCACGCCCACAGGCAAGGCACGTCCATTCATATAGACATACGGATGCGGGCCGACGGCTACCTCGGCCAGGAGTTTTTTCCCGACGCCATAAACGGCGACCAGCTTGAGTCCGCCCTTGGCCGCCAGGGAGCTATGCCTGTCTTGCGCCGAGGGTTTGCCGAGACCTTGCAACTTACTTTTCGATTGGCTCAAAGCCAGAGCAGTATCAAGCCGCATCAGCTCACGTACCGACATCTGGTCAAGCACCAAGTCGTCGCCAGGGGCCGTCTGTCCTGACGCGCTCCCGGCAAAACCAACGAGCAGGCAGGACGCGAACAAGCTTTCAAGACGCAGCCTGCGCTTCTGGCCGCACCGGATCGTCCGTGGTGGAAAGGATAACTGTGGGCGTGATTCCAGCGCGATCAAGTTTGCCTTGATTATTTCCGGTCTGCTCCAGTTCATATAATTCTCCTTGAAAAGACACACTCAGACGGCTGCTTTTAATACCTGGCTGCGTTAATTGGCGCACAGTGACATGCACCTTCCGCCAACGGATGGATTCGGTATATGGCAGCAACAAACTGGCCGAACGCAATGGCCCCTCGATCAGGATCGACCTAGTGAGATAAGCGGGTATATGAGCAGGTTTGGGGATAAGCTGGTTCTGTCCATCGCGAGGCGGCTGCACTTTAATGGCTGCCGGCCGCGCCACTTGCATCTGGGTAAAGGCAGGCTTTATGGATTGCAACGCGCTGAATAAATAACGCTCGTTGTCGGCCGTATTTTTTAATTTATGCGACAGTACGGGCAGACTCGCCCCTTTAAAACCCCACTTGGCATTCGCCCGCTCGATCGATTCGAACTCGACTGTCCATGATGCGGGGACACCTGACAGTAAATACTCATTGCTGGCCTGCGGGTCACGACGATCGTAACGCGCCTGGCAATGCCATTCGAACTTTTCAGGCGTGCACAGCACATCCGCCAAATCCCATCCGGAGATACGTACAGGCACCTGGTATATGCTGTTCAAAAGCAATTGAGTTCCCCCTACACCATGCACCGCCATGCTGCGCAAAACCTGAGAAATCGCATCTTGCCAGGCCAATACCGGATCCACTGCATAGGCTGGCGGCACAACGGCGGTAGCGGGACGCAATACCGCCCACAGTCTGGGAGCCATAACCACCAGGAGCAGCGCAAGCAGAAAGCACTGTATAGGCAGCGGCAAAACCGAACGCCAGCGTCCCAGTGGCGCCAGCTGGGTCTGAACCTCGCTGGCGGCCGCTATCGTTTCCAAAGTCAACGACTCGGGCGCCTGCGATGAGTCCAGCACCACCAACTGCGGATATGCTTGCCGAAGTTCCTCAAGCACGGCCACAGCTTCCGCGCGTGACCGATACAGTTTGTCAGTGCGGGCCACTACGGCCCCTTCGTGTACGGCCACCAGCCAATAATTATGCGGCTCTAGTTCAAGCACCAAAGCCACCGTACCGGCCGCATGCAGGCGCGCCACATTTTGCGCCGCCGAATTAAACGTGCTTTTACGCTCGCGCCGATCGGGCTTGAATGCAGCCAGCCCCACAGCCGCGGCGCTTTCCCCCGAAACAACCAGATGCGTGGCCCGATGCTGCCTTGCGATCCGATAGGCGTCACGGCTGGCGCGGCCGCTGATCAGGGGCAACCAGTACAAACCAAACACAAGCGATACTGACGACACAGGCAATATCAATAAATTGTTCATGGCCGCCTCGTCAAAAGCCTTCTTCAACCTGGGCGGTCACGACAATAACAGTAGTCAAATGCTGGACGGCTGCACGATCACTGCCGCCCAATACGATGGGCATACCCGGATTCAAGCGCCTGCCTTCGGTTTCTTCTTGAGTCCGCTCAAAGCCTGAAATCACCATAGGCTGGCCTGGCCTCAATGCCACTTGCTGTACAGTTCCATTACCGTCGATCGTCACCTGCTGCAACTGCAACGGGTTGGTCTTGTCGCCAAACGTAATAGATTTGAGTGGCTGCGCAACGGTATTGTCGTAGGCCACAGAAAGCAGTATTTGGCCATCCTCTTGCGCGTCGGGAACCAATGTAATCAGCGACCCGACCGTTTCCTCTTTTTGACTCACCGACACCGATGGCAGGGCCAGGCCGGCGCCGGTGGCAAGAGCTGTGGTCTGCACCTGATCAATGTAGGAAAAAGTGGTTCGAACTGCATGAGTGATCGGGCGTCGATTAAGAGTTAGCACCGGCATACTGCTACGGCGCACAATCTGACCGACCTGCCCGAGGGCCCTGACGACGGCATCAGAACCACCGAAGCCCCCTTCGTTCAGGCCAATACCCAAACTGGCTGCCTCGGCCAGGCTTGAACCGGGTATTGATGCGGTGGCGGCTATCTTGGCGCTGGAAAAAACCAAATTCCAGTCCAGCCCCGCCTCGGCCTCTTCGCGCGTAAGCAAGGTGACTTCCTCAAACACCAGCCTGACCCGGCGAGTCAGTGCGCGATTTTCATTATCCAGATATTGGCTAATACGCTGCAGCACATCGGGCGTGTCGGTAACAACGATAGAGGAGCTCCCTCCTGATTCGGCTACCAGCACGCCCGCCTGCGACAGAAACGGTTCAATGCGCAGTCGAATGACTTCCAGCAAATCATACTTTCCGCTGGATAAGCTGGTTTTTGAGGTGCTTGTAAAACCCTCGTCCCTGCCACTGTTGCCCAGCCCCAGGGAAGCATCAGCGCTGGCATTGAGTGTTAGCGCGCGAACGTTGAACACGCGGGTTTCCGTACGGTAGAACTCAATACGGCCATTATCGTATCGCCACATGACGCCCAGCCGCGCGCCGATCCGATCCAGAATTCTCGCCAGCGGCTCAGGCCCGCCTGAAAGCCGAACCGTCGAAGGCGCGGCACCGGCAACGCCAGCCTGCATTACGCTGGATAAACGCGGCAAAAAGCGCTCAAGAGGCAACTGCGCATCGGGCCGGACAAAAACTGGAATACTTGTGACTGCGGTAATGCGTTGAGCAACTCCCGACAAATCGAGCTCGGCGCCTGAAAAAATAAATGTAGTATTTACATTCGCGCGCAACGCAAGCGGCAACGTAACTTCCCGGGCCAGCGGCATCGAACTGCCCGCAAGCCAGGGGCGATTGACATCCTGCGCAACCCGGCGTGCCTCTTGGCTTGTTATAGCATTGGCGAAAGTCCGGTGACCGGCTTTTATCGTGTCTTCCGCTTTGATAGCCGACAATCCGATCTGACGGATTTTTTCACTTAATGCGCAAGATGAAAGCAAACAGCACAGGCTAATTAATCCCAGGCATCGTACTGTCGGACTCATGACGCCTCCGCCAGGCTCGCGGTGCGATCGCACGATTGTGCGTACGGTACGACGCGCAGGACACGATTTGAATAAAAGCACGGTTGCAATGGCCGATCGGCCAGTTCGGTCGATGCCACGAGCTCTTGCACGGCGGTTTTGAACTGCGCCTGAAACGTAGCCGACCCGACTATAGGTATATCGGCATCAACGGCCCAGTGCTCGGCCCCAAATGTCCAGCCCGCTGTCTGGGCCCAGCGCGATAAAGCGACGCGCAGATTCTGATCGTCCGGACCCACCGTATAGTGCCCCACTTCGCTCGGCGCGGCAGTGCCGGCTGGCGCCAAAGCAAAGCTTGAAGCAGTAAGCGCGGCGGCAAGATGCTCTACGCCTGGCTCTGGCACTGCGATTGTCTGCGCGGAGAGCCGGACGGAGTCTGCCAAGTCTGGAGGTAGTCCATCCGTCTTGACGGCGACAGCTTCTTCAATGGGTAATTCAGATGCCTGCGTCGAGTCGGCGGGGATTGCTTGCCTGGACGGCTCTGTAATGCGATTGACATGACTGCTTAAATGACCGCCCCGCAGTACCAGGCTGGGCCACACGGAGCCCAGTACAACGTATGGCCCTTCCTGGCGATAACTTAATGGACGGTCTCCGTGCTTCGTGTGTGCAAAAATGGCCGGTATTGCCTGGCCCGGAGCAAACTGCAACCACATTTGATGGCCGTTATCGAATACTTGCAAAGGTGCAACGGCACGGTCCCCGGACAAACGCCACGCAAAGCTGTACGCAGCGCTTTCAATGTACTTAGCAGCCGCCGGCTTTCCAAAGAGAGCCATGTCGGTCAAAGCCGTACAACCTGCCAGCAGTGGAATAAAACTTATCGTAATTACGGTCTTGAGCATAATTGGCACCAAAGAGGGACACGCCCGTTCTGTCATGGGTGTCCATCTTGGGGGGCCCGTTACGCCAGGGCTAGACCGGCTTGTACGGATGGAATTTTTTATCTCCGTCAAAAATCCGAAAATTTATTTTTTTAATGTTTTAAATCAATATCTTACGTGACATATTTAATTTCCACAAAAAAATGAACCCGTGGCTGAATTCAGCCACGGGTTCATTTTTACCGGGAAGCGGCCCAAAGGCCGGCCACTATTTCTGGCGCATCATCTGGCTAGCTTCGCTGGCGGCGGACTTTAATGCCACAACCGCAGGCTCATCTCCGCTTAAGGCCTTATCCAGTTTCTTCTGAAACATTGCCTTGATTTCGGGATAGTTATTGATTTTGAAACCGCGACCGGTTAGTACCGGTTTATTTTGATAGGCAGCCACTACGCTTTGCCATTCACCCAAGTCGCTATAGTAAGACTTGCTGGTAGTGGAATAAGCCTTATCCGTTAATGGCAGATAGCCGGTGCTTTGATACCAGGTACTGGCATTTTTGGGCTGAGCCAGCCACTGAAGAAACTGAGACGTTGCTTTATCTTCGGCTTTTTCATGCCCGTCAATAGCCCAAAGGGCCGAACCTGTCACAAATGCATTGCCCGGTTTTTGCGTAACCTGAGGGTAGTACGGCAGCCCGGTAATACCGAAGTTCAGCGAGCGTGCGTCTTTAAACGTTCCCAAATTGCCTGAGTTCGACAGCAACACGGCACACTCGCCGTTGGCAAACCGTTTTACGGCATTGACATCCTGGGACGGTTTGACCATTAACTCGGTACGTACCCAGCTAATCATGAGCGACAAATGCCGAACGTACATCGTATCGAAAGCGAAAACAGGCGCTGCCTTGCCTTTTAAGCCATTATCGGACGTCGTGTAGAACTGATTATTGACCGCAGCAAGGTTTTCCAGATTGACGGACACAGTCTGGTCGGTAGTAAGCGGACATTTTCTTGAACCATTGTTAGCCAGGGTAACCAACTGATCTTGCAACCCTTGCCAGGAGCGATTCGGCTCTGCAGGTTTAAGACCCGCTTTTTTAAATGCGTCGACGTTGTAAAACATGACCGGAACGTCGACCATGTATGGAAACGCCAACAGACGTCCTTTGCCATCACGCATGAACGTATTGTCGTCGGCAACAAACCACTTCGCGTCTTTAACCGGATATTTAGCCAGCAAACTGTACAACGGCAAAATATATTTACGACTGGCGATGTCTTCAGGCGAGCTATTGTCGGCCAGCTGAACCAGGTTAGGTGTCTTTTTATCTTTTACACTACTGCTTAATGCCGATTCGATTTTTGTATTGTCATCAAATGCTTTTAGCTTGACCTTGACGTCGGCCTGATCGCTATTGAATTGTTTGACCAGCTTTTCAAATGTTTGCTTGTTGGCTGAGTTCAGCGAGTACCAAACTTCGATGTCCGTTGCCGCGTGTGCCAACGACACGCTTAAAAAAGAAGCCGTAGTTCCCAGCACTAAAGTACGCCAAGACAAGGGCGCACCTAAAAAACGACGTGTTTTCATAAATAAATTAACCTAGAAAAGGAAACTCGGGTTCTGGCTTCCTGCCAGACACAATGTCTGCCAGAGCACGCCCAGCGCCCACACCCATCGTCCAGCCCAGGGTGCCATGCCCTGTATTCAAGAAGAGGTTGGAGATGCGAGTTCTGCCGATTAGCGGAACGTTGGATGGCGTCGTGGGACGTAAACCAGACCAATAGCGAACATTATCAAAATTGAGCGCCGTTGGGAACAACTCTTGCGCCAGCAGCGACATATTTTGGCAACGGATTGTATTAAGCGCGCGCGAATACCCCGATAACTCAGCCGTACCGGCCATACGCAATTCGTTACCAATCCGCGTGTAAACCACTTTGTGCGCACTATCAGTTAGGCTTACAACGGGCGCCGCGGCTTCATCGACAATATCGAAGGTGGCCGAATAGCCTTTAGCCGGATACACGTTACAAGGTATCCCCAGGGGAGTAACCATTTGCGGTGAATAGCTGCCCAATGCAACCACATAAGCATCGGCAGCCAGGGTCTCGTACATGCCGTTGGAATTGACCAACTCAACTCCCTGGACCTGGCCCCCTGTTGCCACTAAGCGACTGACCTGGGTTGAAAACCGAAACTCCACGCCCGCCTGCTGCGCCCGCCGTGCCAGGGCGGCTGTAAACAAATAAATATCGCCGGTTTCATCTTCAGCAGTGTAATCGCCGCCGACAATGGTATGGCGCACCGGCGCCAGTGCCGGTTCTATCTGCACGATTTCATCGGTGCTGACTATACGGCGATCCACTCCAAAATCGCGCATCAACCCGGCGGCTTTCTGCGACGCATCGAAATCGGCGTGATTGCGGTAGAAATTAAGAATTCCACGCTCAAGATGGTTGTATTCAATACCCAGATCGTTGCGCATGCCCTGAAGCGTACGCAAACTGTACTCGGACAAGCCCACCATGGCCCGGATATTGGGCGCCAGACGGCCAGGCAGGCATTCGCGCAAAAAAGCCAGACCCCAGTACCACTGGCGCAAATCGAGCTGCGGCCGGAACAACAAAGGGGCATTGTCCTGAAGTAGCCATTTAAACAATTTCAGAGGGGCTTGCGGATTAGCCCAGGGCTCGGAATAGGACACGGAAATCTGGCAGCCGTTGGCCCGGCTGGTTTCTTGCGCCGGACCGCTTTCACGATCGATCACGACAACATCATGCCCTGCCTGATTAAGCCACCATGCGGTGGCCGTTCCAATAATGCCGCTACCAAGTACCGCTACTTTCATTGTGTTTACCTTTAAACGTCAACTTTCCGCATTTGCGGTCCGCGGCACACATTACGGTGCGTCAGCCTCGGACGTAAATGCATCAGCATAAAACTCTTCGTCGGGTAATCCGTTAAGCTGAGTGAAGTCTTTCCTTGCGCTTTCAACCATGATCGGCGCCCCGCAGGCGTAGACCTGATAACCCGAAAGGTCCGGGATGTCTTGCATAACGGCCCTATGCACAAACCCCGTACGGCCAGTCCAGTTATCATCGGACGTAGCGTCGGATATTACCGGCACGTATGAAAAATTGGGAATCTCACGAGCCCACTCTAGCACTTTGCCGTGCATATATAAATCATTGGGACGGCGTCCGCCCCAATACAACACCGCCTGGCGCTGATTACCGGTTGCAATCATGCGCTCGACAATGGCTTTAATAGGAGCAAACCCCGTACCACTGGCCAGGAACACAATGGGTTTTTCGCTATCGTCGCGTAAAAAGAATGAACCGAACGGCCCTTCAACCCGCAAAATTTCGCGAATCTTCAATTCAGTGGGCCCCGCCCCAAATACATGATCGGTAAATACTCCGCCCGGCATGTGCCGGATATGCAGTTCAACGATATTATTGTCGACCGGCTGCGATGCCATGGAATAGCTGCGACGCCGCCCGTCTTTAAGAATGAACTCGATATACTGGCCCGGATAATACCGGAACGGCTCAGTGGCAGGCAGTTGCAGCTGTATCGCTTTCACATCATGGGCAAGCTGTTCCACGCCCACCACGCGGGACGGCATCTTGCGAATTTGAATATCGCTGGCCATGCGGATTTCATGCGCCTCGATGACAAGATCGGAACTGGGCTTGGCCTGACAAAACAATGTGTATCCGGCGTTGAGATCTTCAGGAGATAGAATTTGAGCAGGATTGGGGCCTGCATCGAAACTGCCTGAAACCACTTTACCCTTGCACGTCGAACATGCACCGTTTCGGCAACTGTAAGGCAGCACTATGCCCGCTGCCAATGCCGCATCAAGTACCGATTGACCAGGCTCGACGGTGAACTGATGATTGGTGGGCTGGACTGTAACCTGAAAACTCATAACGACTTTTTCTATTAAAAAATTAAAATGAATAACCGCATTGTATTGCGCTGGCTCATGCGGTCGAAAGTGTAGGTTGCTTCACTTTAATGGACAAGACTTTTCCCTTGCGTGCACGTTTACCGATATATTCGGCCAATGCGTCCAGATCAAGCGGCAAATCGGTATGTTTATTGCGATAAATGCCACTGGCAATCAAACCCGAGGGTCCCATGGCAAGCCACTGAGTAAGCGTATCGCCAGCGTCAAGCCCCATTAAAATGGTACCCCGGCCGCCGCCCGACAAACTCTTAAGCTCAACCAGCGGCACCACCAGGAAGCGGCCTTTTTTGGTCAGCATGGCCAGGTGATTATCGGTATCGCGCAGCAATAAAGGCTTAAGCAAAACATCGCCCTTATCCAGCGTGACGAACTGCTTGCCCGCACGCTGGCGTGTCGTCAGATCTTTCAATTTGGTCATGAACCCGTAACCCGACTGCGTTCCCAATACATAGCGCTGGCTGTCGGGCCCGGCAACCATGTGGGTAATTCGTGCGCCGTGCTCGATATCGACCATGGATGTAATGGGCTGACCATCGCCGCGCGCCGACGGCAAAGTTGAAACAGCGACGGTGTAAACGCGTCCCGCCGTGGAAAAGGCGACCAGATTATCGGTACTGCGGCACTCGATCACATCATAGAGCGCGTCGCCTGCTTTAAAGCCGAACTGGGCCGCATCATGCCCATGCCCCTGACGTGTACGCAACCACCCTTTCTGGGAAATAATGACAGTAAGGGGCTCGTCCACCACTTTGGCCTCGAGTACCGCACGCTCGGCCATTTCGATCAGCGTGCGACGGTCATCGCCATACTGCTTGGCATCGGCCTCGATTTCTTTAATCATCATGCGTTTAAGCGACGATGGATTATCGAGCAGCTCTTGCAGTTTGGTTTGCTGGTCTTTTTGTTCGGCCAGCTCTTTCTCAATCTTGAAGCCTTCCAGACGGGCCAATTGACGCAAGCGCATTTCCAGAATGTCTTCGGCCTGCCGCTCCGACAAATCGAAGCGTTCCATCAGAGCCGCGCGGGGCTCGTCGGATTCGCGTATGGTCTGAATAACCTCGTCGACGTTCAGATAAACCACCATGCGCCCTTCCAGCACATGAATACGGTCGGTAACCTTATCCAGGCGAAAGCGGGTACGGCGGGTAAGCGTTTGCGTGCGAAAGCCCAGCC
>DATCVA010000123.1:0-8137 GCA_036567205.1 Eoetvoesiella sp.
GAGTCGATAGCAGCGGCGGCGTTGAGCATGTCACCCGGAGTCAGGGGCAACTGCTTGGCGTGTTTCTTGATCGCGGATTTTGCCGACATGTCGTCTTCCCACATTACCCACGGAGTTTCTGCCAAGGTTTGTTCGGCTTTAGTTTTTTCCTTTGCGTTCTTCGCTCCCTCTACCCGGCGGACCAATGCGTTATAGGTTTCCGACTTTGAGCGAATTTTCAATATTTCGCCCAAGGGCAATACGACAGCCATTTCGTCGCCACCGTCCAGCCGGACGTAGGAGAATGCGCCAATGAGGTCGCCGCGATTTTTCAAGGTTTTCTGATACTTCAAGAAGGCGTCCGTACCGATCATGTGCTCGAACGTGTCGCCGTCGTGAATGGCTTCGGCTTGAATACTGCGGATGTGGGGGCTGCGGTGCGCCAAGGTCACAAAGCCACGATAGCCAACTTGGAACTGGCATTCGTAGGTGTCTTCCCAAACCCATTTCCCATCGCCACCGGTAACGTTTTGGCCGTTGGCGTCTTTAAGAGGCGAAGATTTCTTGTATGGGATCAAAAACGCCTGCTGCTGCACGGTATTGGGTTCGAGGCCCAGCGCAGCCGATGCCATAAAGGCACCCAGGACGCTTTGCGGGTCGCATCGCGCCAATAACGGGGTCTTCTTTACCGCATTGACTGCCAGGCTTAGGAAGCGCTCGGGAGTGAAATACTTACCGGCGACCGCACCGATGCCGCGCTCGATGCGAGGGTCATCCCGCAGGTAGGACAAGATGGTTTTTGATGGAACCGCTTCGCCAGTGGTTACGGTTCGTAGCTGTGATGCACTCATGGTTTATTTCCTTTTCTTCAAGCGCATGACGCGCGTGGTTGAGGTGGTTTTGAATTTGGCGGCCAGGTCGGGGTGCTCGCGGGCCAATGCCTCTTGATCGAGTCGGCGTGACTCTTGAGCCTTCCACGTCAAAAGTTGTTGGCCTTGGTATGTCAGAATGGAGTAGGGGGAAATGAACTCAGCAATGTCCAGTTGCAGGCTCTCGGCCTCGTTTTCCCAGGATTTAATTTGTTGCTTAAGCGATTCGAAGCGCTGAACCTTCAGAACCGTCGCTTCGTCGGCCTCGATAGCCTTGCCGTTGTCGATTGGGTAAATTGCCTTCACGTCGTCAAAGCGCATGATGTCGGGCACCTTGCCGCCGATGATGCAGTCGTTCCAGAACGCGACTGCTTTCTCACGCATGGCGGCAATCACTTCTTCGTCATGCTCGGCCCAGTAGGTGCCAACATCATCCAGCCCCATCATTGGGGAAACAATGCAGCGGCGCCGACCCGTGATGCCAAGGCCGTGCATGAACTGAATGTGATAATGCAGTGGCATTTCGTCCGTTTCTTCCTCGCCCCATTGGGTTTTTGCAAATCCACGGACGGTCTTGGCATCGCCATTGACGTGTTCACCATCAAGCATCAGCTCGAAGTCGATCTCGCATGAGAGAAAGGGGTATTTCGAGTCGTAGTACCGCTTGTTGGTTGCAATAAGCTCGACGTCATGGCCTTCATCGCGCAGCTTCTCAACGGTCATATCCACGATGATGGGTTCCAGGCGCTTGCCGCTATCGAGGATGCGCTGCTCGGCCTTACTGCGCCGAGGTGCCTGGCGCTGACCTGTTTTTTGCAGCCAGAGCTCTACAGCAGTCGTGAAGGGACTGACGCCGTAGATCGCCGCCATATCGCTGCCGCCGATGTACGAGCGGCGCTCCAGCATGAATTTTTCTTGGGCGTTCATGATCATTTCTCGCAGTTGTCGAATAGATGGGCGTTGGAGAACTCGGACTCGCCGCCGCTAGTGTTGTTGAGGTAGGAGGCGTGTTGGCCGGTCCGTTGCTCCTGCTTAATGGCCTTGCAGGACTTGCTGCAAAACCGGCCCCAGCCACGCTTGCGATCAGCTACGCGGGCCATGAAAGGTGTCTTGCAGCGCTCGCACTTCACTTCGACGGTTTGGCCTCTCATGCCGCTTCTCCGTTGGCGTTTGCGGCACGCTTGCTTTCTCGTAGCTTTACTTTCTGGATGACGCTTAAATGACCGGCCTCACTATTGCAAAGTTGGTGGGCCAGCACCTTGTTCGCCATGTGATCGGTCCCGCCAGCGTTAAGCGGCACAACGTGCTCAACGCTTGCATCCTCATCGGGTGTTTCCAGGCCGCAGTAGAAGCACTGCCGACCGTCGCGGCGGATCAGGCTCTGAATGACGACTGACTGGTTGCCTTTTTTGCGCTTTGTCTTGTTTCCAGCGCTCCAGGGCTTTTGGCGTAGGAATGCGTCGAAGGCTGTTTTCGCGCCACCGCTGAAAGTGACCTGCTCGGTCGCCTTGCGGTAAATGATTGCGGTGAGACCATTCGCCTTAAAGCGGACCAGTTCCCACTCGCTTGTTGGCGCAAGGACCTCACCACCTCGATCGGTCACGAACTGTTCAAATTTCGGTTTCAGTCGGCGAATCTTGGCTGAGTCGGTTTTGGTGTAAACGTCGGGATTGAACGTCATGATCAGAACCCCACCGCCGCGCCGATATACATCACGGCAGCAGCAATAACCAACACAACGGCAGTACCGGCGATCACGGGAAGCCAGCCGCCCGGAGGGGTTGAGCTGTCTTTTGCCCAGCCGCCTGTGCCGTCGTATTTAGAGGTGCGCGGAAAACGCAGCGTGAAGTTGCTGTGACTGCGATCCACACCGTAAGGCCAGTTCGAGGTCTTATGCATGAGCAGTCACCCCGTTTTCAATGCAGAGCAACTTCGCCTTTTTGTCTTCGATATGTGCGATCTGCCGGGCATACTCACGATGTATGCTCGTTAGCTTCTTATCCAGAGCCGCTAGTTGTGCGGCCACGGCGTTGAAATTGGCGGGCATGGTGTATTCGAACTCGACCGGCCCAATGAGGACATAGCCGTATTCGCTCATGTCGTTCGGAAAAACCAGAAGGTCTTTTTGGTACTCGCCCTTATGAACGAGTCCTTTAACGGTGACGGTGCTCATGATTCCCTCCGAGGGTTTTTGGCGGCCAGGACGTGATCACCCACGAAGGCGATTGCCAGAGCGGCCAGGCAGTAGGTAACAAGAAAGGTGAGGGCGGTCATTGTGTGCCCCGCTCAAGTAGGTATTGAGTCGCGGCGTACTTGGCCATGTTGTCGGCGTGCGTATCGACGAACCGGTCAATGAGGGGATTCAGGAAGGCCTGGGCGCGTGCAACTACATTCGGGACGCCTGCCGCGATCACGGCGCCGACCAAGATCGATAGGTCCGCGCTTTCTTCACTTTCTGTCAGGGCGTCCCATATATCGCCAGCATCGAACGCAACGTAGGCGCCGTATTCCGTAACGCTATCAAGCTGGCCTTCGCCAGCGCTGAGAATCCGGCGCACGACAAAATGCGCGGCGGCAGCTTCGTGTTTGTGTGTTTCGCGGTAGATTGACCAGTAGGCCAGTTCTACGTCATGCGGCAATTCCGGTGGCTGTGTCGGCTGTTCCGGAATGCGATGAAGGGCGTATCCCATCGTTCTCTCCCAAGTGCCTTTGACAACCAGGGGGATTTAAAGAAGGGTGGGGTATGGGTGCCTACTCGCAGCACTAACCGGGATGGTTAGCATCTGCTTTCGGCGTTGATGGTTACCGGAGCTGACCCGGCATGACCTTTTAGCCGTATGGGGCCGCTTACAAAAGGTCGATATTGCGTAGAGCAAGGTGGCCACACCTACGCAACCCCGCTTATGTCTCTGCGCATCAGCCTGCGCATTTACCATCATCGAAGCGGGCCGGAATTGATGCCGGCCTGACAGCCTTGCTCGATTGCGCCCCTATTTATGCCGCCGGATATTCAGGGTCATGGTCAGCCGCTTCGATGATGATCCCCGTACTTTCCGGGGTGTATAGGCTTTCGCCTCCCACTGCACGCCTGCCCGTCCTTGCACGGCCGCTTGTGGTCAATCGTGTGCTCATCCTCGCTGGCGCTTGCCTTCTGCGCCTCTCGGTGTGGCTGCCGTTCCAGGGCTACCAGCCTGGACTCTGGTTAATGCTGCCGGTTACCCTCGTCCGGCGGCTGCGTCAGACCTCTGCGTCGAGGCCATTTTGCAAGTGGGTGCGGTCAGATCGGCTGACCGTCAAGATCGCTCAATGAGCAATCATTTTGCTGTGGGGCGTATGTTCCCCTTCCTTAAATCCCTGGTTGTCAAAGAGCGTTTTCAATACCGTGATGCACGGCTTGGGAGTGATTACACCAAATGGTGTATTAAATGTCAACACCAAACGGTGTATTATTTTGCGATATTGATCCTTTCCCCATATTTTCGTTAGGAGATTGCAATGGATAATGCGTCGAAGGATTTCGTTTACTGCGGGGGATGTGGCGCCGATGCGCCCCTAAATATCGGCTTGAACGATGCAGCGCTCGACATGGACCGGGCTATCGCGCAGGAAGTGTTTGGTCTGCCCGACGATGTGATACACGGCCTGGAGGCGGCAAGCATACCCCTGCCTCCATACTCGACGGACAGGTTGGCAGCTAACCAGGCAATGACGAAAGTGTGGGCAAAGGGTGGGGAAGTGCGTGCCCGCCTGGACGCCGAGCTGACGTGCTTGGCAGACATGGGTGATGACACACCAGCCGATTACAGAGGATTATCGACTGCTCTAGTCATGATGACGCCGCAAGCTATATGCGAGGCGGTTCTTGTGACGGTTCGCTCATATAAGGACGCAGGATGGTTTGCAAACACGCGAGAGGGTCGCCCTGCATTCCTTCGTACAGATGCTCATGGTTGTAGCGGACGTAGGCGTGAAACACACGTATATGCTGTTGTGTCTTCCGGTGATCAGCCGGCCGCTCCAGCCAAAGCTGAATAAGCTGGGCTTCGTTATCTTGCTTGAAGGAGGTTCTTGTCATTTTGGTTTGTTGATTCGATTGACCTTTTCAGCCTTTTCCATGCCCATTGCAATACCAAGCGTGAACACTATCCCAAAGAAAAACCAGATAATTACGAAGATCGCAATCCTTCCCCCGATCTGGATAAATGATAGGGTGGAAAGTTCTCCGCCAAAAGCAAAAACTGCGGCAATAATGGCTGATGCCCATGTGCAGAACTGGCCTGAGTTCCTATCAGATAGCACTTTAATTTTTGCCAGCACATAGCCAACAATAAACCCACAGAATGTGATAGCTATCCATCCTAGCCCCAACCCTTCATCTGCTGGGTTCACGGTCAATTCCTCATGCCTGACTATCTCTCAATACATCGAAAATTGAACATCATTTCGCGCTTCCCGAAACCTTTGTGCGATAACAGACCTTCGGCGCGAACCATTTCCAAACCGCTCTTCGCACAGAATTCGGTAGCCTTTTGAGCCGACGCAATCATCAGCTCCTGATTGTCGATGGCCCCGGCGCCGGTCGAACTCGAAACGACGTATGTATCGCGGTCAACTTGCTGCACTTCACTGGTAGACATACATCCACTCAAGAGGGCTACGCCTAGCACTGCTACAACCTTTTTCATGACATCTTCCTTACATTAAACCCAAAAGCACCTGATATTCTGTAATCATTTTGTAATATTATTTACTTGTAGTTACTCATTGGCTAAAAAAACTCCATCTGACCATATCAATTGCAACGTTCCTCTGTCTCGCTGACCTACTTCAGACGGCAATTTTTCCTGATTTTGTTCTAGGACTTTTGACGTCCAACCCAGTCTGGGCGGCAGCAATCAGGATCGCGGCTTCCAGTTTGATCAAGTCGTCACGTTTCAGGCCCCGGATTTTGTCTTCATCAACCCACGTGAACGGCCATAGTTTTTCAGGGGTGACTTTTACCGAGGGTCGAACCTCGGCGGGCTTTACCGGTAGGTTGTTGGCGGTATCGGCGACATCAAGCCATCCCGCTTCAATGTCTGGGTTGTAATTTTTCTCAATTTCCCGAGCGACCTTTTCCCCGAACGATTTGCGCCGAGCCAGCATGTCTTTGATTTGACTTGCTGGCTTTTGCATCTTTTTTGCGACGGCCGCAAGCCCCTCGTTATCAACAAGGCGTTGCAGGACGGTACGGCGCGTATCAGTGATATCTGACATAGGGAGTATTACACCATTTTGTAATCAAATGGTGAATTCCCCAAATGGTGTTGATTGCGTACACCAAACGGTGTACGATTTGCACTTATGAAAACGCTCAAACAATACACCAGTGATATGTCGAACGCCGAGCGCCGAGAATTCGCGGAACGCTGCGGCACAACCTGGCCCTTCCTAAGAAACGTCATATATGGCACCCGTAAGCCTGGCGAGAAGCTGTGTGTCCAGCTTGAGCTCCAGTCTGGTGGATGCCTCACCCGTCAAACGCTGCGCCCAGAGGACTGGTTGGAAATTTGGCCAGAGCTCGCGGAGCCCGCCCACCCCCCACAGCAGGAAGAGACAGCCCATGACTGATCCTCGAAACCCCTGGAAACCTGATCCGAACGACGACCGCATCCCGATTGGGCCGGGCGACAACGTGTCAGTGATGCGTTGGCCAGGCATGTTCGGACACCTCGTGATACCCAGCGAGTACCAAGTGCCGGAAGAGCCCCAATACAAATTCGTCGGTGGGGGCGTCAACCCATTCATAGGCGATGTGTACGGCTCGATCAAACAATTTTTCATAGTTCATGCCTCGATTATTCGCCGGGCGTGGGCTTCTGTGTAGTCGGGAAAACCGACCTCGAATTTTTACTTATAGCCATTGTTGTCCATGCACACCATACGGTGAAGTGGACTTATCTCGGAGAATTAAACGATGTCAGATTTACCAATCGAATCGCGCAATAACGGCTCACAGTACGGGAAGTGTACGGAGCGGTGCGATATTCCCCTGGCGGAAGATACGAACGAAAAACTCATTACGCTTGCCAGGCTGGCCGGCCTGAGCAAAGCCGAGTACGCCCGCTTAATCATTGAGCGCCATATTTATGGTGCTGCTGACCAAATTCAACGCCGTGACCCGCTGTTGGGGTAGAGGGCGTGGCTACTCGTATTCGATTGACGCCGCACACGCGGCCACGCGCACTTGAGTTGGTGCGCGGGGCGCCCGATGGGCATTTCTTTCTGGAACCGCTGCCGCCTACGCGCACGTTGGATCAGTCGGCAAAGCTGCACGCCATGCTGGGCGATGTGGCGCGTCAGGTGCGGTGGCCTGTCAACGGTTCGATGGAGCGACTGACGATTGAGGACTGGAAGGCGGTTATTACGGCCAGTCTCACGCAGGAAAAGCGCATGGCTGCCGGTGTTCGCGGCGGCTTTGTCATTTTGGGCAAGCGTACCAGCACCATGACCATCCGCGAAATGTCGGACATGATCGAGTTTCTTTATGCCTTCGGGGCAGATCACGATGTTGTCTGGTCGGAGCCGATTGACGTGCCGGGGTATGTGAAATGAAAGGTCGCCCGACTACCCCAGCTCAGAAGCTTTTCCACGGCCAGCTGTGCCGCCATATCGGCTGCATTGCGTGCGCGCTTGATGGCCACTTCAACGACTACTGCAGCGTGCACCACATCGATGGGCGCGTGAAGCCGTGGGCTCATTGGTTCGTGCTGCCACTGTGCGCTGGCCATCATCAGGACGGTACGGGTGCTCCGGGCTTGCTCGCCGTCCATCCATGGAAAACGCGGTTTGAGGTGCGGTACGGAACTCAACCGCAATTATTAACGTTATGCCTTGATCGGCTTGAGACAGAGCAGGGCATTGTTGTGCCCGATGCGCGCCTGGCTGCCAATGGCGAATTTTGGAAGATGGTCGCATGACATACTCATTTGCAACCCTTGATATTTCCCGACGTGCATACGACGAGATCGCCCGCAAGCTGCGCGCGGCAGGTTATGAGCACGCCTTTCTTGAAAACGGCCTTATTGACATGCACGGTATTGGCCTGCAGCCGTCGAGCCAGGAGGGCGAGCCTCGGGAAATTAACGGGTCGAAATACATCGCCGTTCCGATCCAAGACATCACCACGCCACGACGTGGCGCAACGGTCTATACAGATATGTGGTGGGCCGTCACACACGACCACTGCGTACTGTTCTACACCGGCGGCCGAGCAACACAGCGGTCACCGCAGTGCAATGTTGATCGGC
>DATCVA010000124.1:0-4006 GCA_036567205.1 Eoetvoesiella sp.
GTACGCTATTTTGTTCAGTTGTTTTCGGCGTTGAAGGTGCTGGGGTACACGCACCGCCCGCGTGGCCGGCGGATTGCCTTGTTTTCCAACGGCAACGGGGCGCCGCAACTGGCGCTTGATGTCATGGGAGGCAATGCAGCCGTGTTTCGCGCCGATCTGTCGCAGGCGTCGATCAAAGAGCTAAGAGGTATGCTTGAGCATGGGGCCGAAACTCAAAACCCCGTTATCACTCAGGCCCCGCTTGACCCGGACAAAATTCAGAAAATTATCAATATTCTGGCGGTTGACCCTGGGGTTGACGGTGTGTTGGTTTTGTTGGCCCCTGATCCGCTCAGCGATATGCTGGCAGTCGCGAAGCAACTGGCGCTGGCGGCGTCTTGCGCTCGTAAACCCATTATTACGTGTTTCATGGGGGATGCCACCATGAGGCCCTTGCGGCACTTGCTGGATAACGTGGGGACTCCGGCATTCCGTACGCCTGAAACGGCCGCTAACGCGTTTGGCGTGCTGGCAACGTATCACTACAACCAGACTCTATCGCAACAAACACTTCCGCCCGAGCCATTAGGTACACCGCCCAGGCTCGACCAGGCGCGCCAACTGATTGAGTTCGTCAGAAGCGAGCATCGCAGCAGGCTGACACCCACCGAATGCCAGCAGCTCTTCGATTTTTTCCATGTTCCCATCCAGGCCGTTGCACATCCGTCGCACTCGCCGGGTAATGCCGCCAGCTTGCACGAAGCCATGGCGATCCGCGTGCAGCGCGATCCTAAATTCGGCCCGTTTATACGGTTTGGTTCGAGTGGACGCCAAGAACCCATTTCGATTAATGACCGGGGCATTGAATTGCCGCCGCTCAATGGGTATCTGGCTCGTCAGCTGGTTGAGCGCAGCGCGGTATGGCGCCGCATTCTATCGCGCGAAATGAGCCCGGTTGCCTGCGATGTCTTGCAGGAATCACTAGAGCGGATTTCCGATCTGGTAAGTGAGTTGCCCGAGGTCGAGCTTCTGCTCATCGACCCGCTTTTCGCCAGCAATATGCAATTGCTGGCTTATTCGATTTGTATCGAGTTGGGGGCGAACAGAGTATTGGTCCTGCCCGAGAATTCGGGCTATCGGCATATGGCGATTCATCCCTATCCAAGGCGATTGGCACAGGCCAAGCGCTTTAAAGACGGCGAACCCTGGATGATGCGTCCCATTCGCCCTGAAGACGCCGAGCCGCTGCAAACGTTCGTGCGCGATCTGTCCGACGAGTCGCGCTACATGCGCTTTGTTTCGATGTTGCGCGAACTGACGCCCAGTATGTTGGCGCGTTATACACGTATCGATTACGACCGAGAGTTGGCGTTGGTTGCCACCGTGCAAGTGCCCAATCCCGAGCATCGCGGTTATCCCCAAGAGCAGATCATCGGGTTTGCGCACTACTTGCGTAATGCCGATGGCCGCGGTGCCGAGTACGCGCTGGTTATTGGCGACAATTGGCAGCGCCGCGGTCTGGGTACGCAACTTATGGGCGGTTTGATCGAAGCGGCGCAACTGCAGCGTCTGACCTATATCGACGGTTACGTACTAAACAGCAACAGGGCCATGCTAAACCTTATGGCGCATCTGGGTTTTCAGAACGACCGGACCCAGGACGACCCGACGATGCGCCGGGTGTGGCTGGATTTAGGGGAAAGTCGCGCCGCTTAGTTCTCTGCGACTAATACCTGTCGCAAGAACTGGGCGATGTCCTTGATTTCTTCAAGGCATACCGAGTGCGGCATATCGTAGGTTTTCCAGGTAACCGAATACCCCAGCTCTTGTAACTGGCGGTGCGAAGCCTGCCCGCGTGAAAGAGAGACCACCGGGTCTTGTGTGCCGTGGGCTAAAAAGATAGGTGTGTCCTGATTGGCGCTGTGGCGTTCGTCGTCAAACTGCGCAGCCAGTGGCAAATAGCCTGACAGGCCGATCATGCCCGCCAGTCTTTTGTTCAGTCGGGGGCCCACCTGCAGCGTCATGGCGCAGCCTTGTGAAAACCCGGCCAACACGATTTTATTAGTGGGGATGCCGCGTTCATTTTCGCGCGCGATCAAGGCTTCGACCAGTTGCTGGGATTCGCGCAACCCCTGCTCGTCTTCGCGACGTACAAGATCGGTATGCACTATGTCGTACCAGGCCCGCATGGACATGCCTGCGTTTATCGAAACGGGCCGAACCGGTGCATGCGGAAAAACGAAACGGATGGCAGGACTATTTTGCAGGCCAAGCTCGGGCACGATGGGTGCGAAGTCGTTGCCGTCGGCGCCCAGACCGTGCAGCCAGATTACGGCATGCGCGGGATTGGGGGCGGTTTCAATTTCAATGCTGTCTAAAAGTGACGTGCTCATACTGGTTCCGTTGGCTCGCTTAATGTTTTCAGGGCCTGAAACAGCGCACGATAATGTTTGCGCTGCGGGTCCTGACCTGGTTGAAGGGTGAGGTTGTTCTGGGCTTCTTTGCGTCCGGCCCGAATCAGGGCGCGCAGATGCTGAATATCCAGATTGGGGTATTCGTTAAGTAACTTGGTCAGCGCGTCGTCATCGTTCAGCAGCAAGTCGCGCAGGGTTTCAAGCCGGTGCATGGCCTTTGTTTGTTCGCGTGAGCCGTTCTTCCATATATCCATTTGAGCGCGAATGGCGTCGGCATCGGCGTCGCGCATAAGTTTGCCAACGTAATGAGTCTGACGTCGCAACCCTTCGCGGCTGGTAGTGCGCTGCGCCATGCGAATCGCTTCGAAGAGCTTTTCTTCAAGAGGCAATTGCTTTAGCTTTTCGATCGGCAACTCAGTCAATTGCTTACCCAAATCGAGTAGTTCAAGCATTTCTCGCTTGATTTGGGACTTGCTGGGGCGATCGTAGTCGTCGTCGGTGTATTCTGTAGAGTCGTTTGACATGTGGGCGTTAAAAATATCTTTTAATTAGCTATGATAACTGTCTAACTTGATAAGAGCAGCAATGAGCGAACACTCTACTTCACATTTATCCATTATTGAAAATCAGGCCCGATTTCGCCAGTTGGTGCACGACGCACTGCAATACGCCAAATCGATCGGGGCGTCGGATGCGGCGGCCGAGGTCTCCGAAAGTTGCGGTTTGTCCGTTTCGGTGCGCAACAAAGATATTGAAACGGTCGAACAAACACGCGACCGTTCGCTTGATGTAACGGTTTTTGCCGGACATCGGCGCGGATCGGCCTCAACGTCCGATTTTTCCACTCAGGCATTACGCGAAACGGTTGATGCGGCATGGCACATCGCACGCTATACGGCTGCAGATCCGGCGGCAGGCTTGCCCAGTGAAGAGCTGTTGGCCAAGGACTACACCGATCTGAAGCTGCATTATCCCTGGGATATTTCCACGGATGAGGCGGCCAGGCTGGCCCTTAAGGCTGAGCGGGCCGCGCGTCAAATGAGCCCGCTCATTACAAACACCGATGGCGCCTCCGTGGGCACATTCGAAGGGCATTTCGTGTTGGGTAACAGCCGCGGCTTTATGGGGGGCTTTCCGTACTCTCGCCACAGCCTGTCTGTGGCGCCGATTGCGGGGCGCGGGGCTAATATGCAGCGCGATTACTGGTATACATCCGAGCGCAAGTCCGAACTCCTGGCCGATCCCAAAACGATAGGGCGTTATGCCGCTGAACGTACGCTGGCCCGTTTATCGGCGCGCCGCATTAAAACAGGCCGATTTCCGGTGTTGTTTGAAGCGCCGGTGGCAATCGGATTGCTCGGTGCGTTGGTTCAGGCCACCTCCGGCGGCGCGCTGTATCGTAAAGCCAGTTTTTTGCTGGACTCCCTGGGGCAGCCCGTTCTGGCGGATCACCTTGATGTCAAAGAAAACCCGCACATCGAGGGCGCAATGGGCAGCGCGCCATTTGACGACGAAGGCGTGCGGACCCAGGCGCGCGACGTTGTAGTTGGCGGGATACTGCAAGGGTATTTTTTATCGACCTACACAGCCCGGAAGCTAAACATGAAAACAAC
>DATCVA010000125.1:0-30649 GCA_036567205.1 Eoetvoesiella sp.
GGCATTGATATGCGTGCTGTGGGCTATTGCCCGCATTGGCTATTTGGCCGGGGGCAACCTGGCCTTCACCGTCGCTTGTATTAGCGAAACTGCCTTTTTCCTGATCAGTGCGGGCTCGCTGCTGCGCGTGGTGCACAAAGCCAAAAGCAAACGCAACTATGGAATTCCATGGCTGGTTTTGGGCCTGGGCGCCGCCAATGCGCTATACCTGCAAGCAGCCCTCAAAGGTGACTACGCCCTTCTCATGCAGCGTTTCGACCTGGGTTTAATCTGTATGGCCGTAATTGCACTGCTCATAGCGCGCCGCGTCATTCCCTTTTTTGCAATGCGGGCTATTCCGGGGCTGGAGTTGCCCATGCTGACTCGTAGCGGACACCTGCAACTGGCTGCCGGCGTCATCGCCATAATTTTGGGGTTGTTCGGACAAATGGCGCTTATGGGTCTGTTCCTGGCCATTGCCGGGTTGATCAGCCTATTCCAGGTTGCCTGCTGGAAACCCTTTTCCGTCATTCGTCAGCCGCTATTGTGGATCTTATACATCGGCTATGCCGCAATGGGTATCGGCCTGCTATTTGCTGCCGCACATCTTGCAGGACTTGGATCAGCCACTTTCGTCCGCGCGGCCACCCACGTTCATATCATCGGCATGGGCGGTTTTTCGGTCTTGATTATAGGTATGGTTACCCGCACCGCTCTGGGCCACCTGGGACGGCCGTTAAAACTGGATCAAAGCATGTACATCAGCTATATCTTCATGTTGGCCGCAGTAATTCTGCGCCTGGCGGCATTGTGGCCAACGGCAGCTACGCAGTCCTTGCTTCATGCTGCGGCAGCCGCCTGGATAGCCGCCTTCGCCCTGTACCTATGGCGTTTCGTCCCCCTGCTGATACGCCCCCGCTACAGCGCTGCTGCCGACAAGCAATCCAATATCGCCCTTACATCCAAATCGTCATGACAGCTATCAATCGATACGTGCGGCACGGTCTCAAGCAGGCAATTCCGAGCCCCCCCTGATAAAAGCCAAGCCATGCGTCTAACTACCCACACCGACTATGCCATGCGCCTGCTTATGTATGCAGGCCGGCACCCCGACCGTTTGTGCACCATTTCAGAAATCGCCAGCGCCTACAATATTTCTGAACCGCATCTTATGAAAATCACCCACCGGCTGTCCCAGCACGGATGGATTGAAACGGTACGCGGCAAAAACGGCGGAATGCGCTTAGCGCTTCCACCCGATCAGATCAACCTTGGCGCCGTCATGCGCGATACCGAAAACGACTTTAAGCTGGTGGAATGCTTTGCGCACGGCAACTCATGCACCTTAAGCGGTCAATGCCATTTAACGGCGATTATCAGCGATGCATTGCAAAGTTTTCTGGGCCACCTCGACCGTTTCAGTCTTGCCGATATTTTGCCAGACAAAGATCACTCCGGGCCCGGCGGCGAACAGCCGTTAACGTTTCTTCCCGCAGCCCTTGGGGCCAGCTGACCAATCACCGCAACGCTTGCTGGATGCACACACAAAAACCCCGGCCATCGTAACCTGACCCCAAGAAGTTGGACATCCATCCAAACTTAGAGGTGCAGTTCAATCGGGCCGGGTGCAGAAAGTTAATTCAATGCTTATTAAATAAGGTCGCAACGCACTGTAATGGGGTGGGCGCGCAATACCGACAGAACAGTGTCATCGATTTTGCCCTCGACGTCTGAAATCACGTAGCCGATTTGACCCCGCGTTTGCAGTTGCTGGCTGACAATATTCAACCCATGCTCGGCCATCAGACTGCTAAGCGTACCCAGGGCTCCGGGCAAGTTGCGGTGCACGTGCATAATGCGCGCAGTCCCGGCAGCTTCCTGGTAAGGTATTTCAGGAAAATTGACAGCGCCTTTCGTTGTACCGCTTAATATAAAACGAACCAGTTTTTCAGCCACCTCGCGACCAATATTTTCCTGGGATTCTTGTGTACTGCCCCCAATATGCGGGGTCAGTATTACGTTGCGCATTCCTATCAACGGACTTGCCAACGCTTCGCCCGCACTTTTAGGCTCGGTGGGAAAAACATCAATCGCAGCGCCCGACAGATGCCCCTCTTTCAAGGCCGCGTGCAAAGCATCAATATCGACCACCGTACCGCGCGAGGCATTAATTAAAATGGCGCCCGGCTTCATGGCCGCGATAGTAGCTTTATCCATAATATTTTTGGTGCTACGACCGCCCGGCACGTGCAGCGTTACCACATCGGATTGCTCAAGCAACTGTTTAAGCGTCGTGCAGGCGCGGGCGTTGCCCAGGGGCAACTTCGCCTCGATGTCGTGGAACACGACCCGCATGCCCGCCGCTTCAGCCAAAGTACCTACTTGTGAGCCAATATTCCCGTAACCGATAATGCCCAGCGTTTTGCCGCGCGCCTCGTAAGCGCCTTCAGCGGTTTTATCCCAATGGCCCTGATGGACGCGATCGTTTTTCTCGGGAATGCGGCGCAGCAACAATATGGCCTCGCCCAATACCAGTTCGGCCACCGAGCGCGTGTTTGAAAATGGCGCATTGAATACAGGCACCCCGTGCAACATGCTGGTTTCAAGGTCAACCTGATTCGTTCCGATGCAAAAACAACCGACCACGCGCAGATCGGGCAAATCAGACAGTAGTGCAGCATCCAGATGCGTACGCGAACGTATACCCACCAGATTAGCGCCTCGCAAGGCTTCGCGCAAAGCTTCGGGCGGTAGCGCCGACGCATGAGCCGTGATGTCGCTTAAGCCTGCCGCGGCGAAAACCTCGCGGGCGCTGGGATGGATATTTTCAAATAGAACTATACGAGTCATGGTGCACATTCCAAAACAGACGTCAAAACACTATTGTGGACTAACACAAGGGTGTTAACCACTACGTCCCTATTGCGCTTAGGGATACCCGTCTAAAATTTTAGAATGCCACCGCATTATTGCACCGCAGCACCCTAGCAATAAAGGACCAAACCCATCAGAATACGGTTAATCAGCCCAGGCGATGGGCATGGAATTCAGTCCTAGGTATATACCTTTTTGCTCCATATACTGAAGTAAACCCAGGCGTCCCTTTTCCCGACCCAGCCCGCTGTCCTGGAACCCGCCGAAGGGAGTGGAGGCTGAAAACTGCTTATACGTATTAATCCAGACCGTACCTGCCTTCAGGCGTCGAGCCATGCTCCAGGCCCTTTTATAGTCTTGCGTCCAGATCCCCGCCGCCAGCGCATAAACACTGTCGCCCGCCTGTTGCAACAAGTCGTCCTCGCTATCAAAAGGCAAAGCAACCAACACGGGTCCGAACACTTCCTCCTGGCACAGGCGCTGATCATTTGTTAAACCGTCGATGATTGTAGGCAAGTAATAAAACCCCGCGTCATAATCGGCTCCGGCGGGACGTGCCCCACCGGCCAAAACCTTGCCGCCATCGTCAAGGCCGATCTGCACATAGCGCTCGACGCTTTCTCTGTGTGCAGCGCTGATCAAGGGCCCCATTTGAGTACGCTCACTGCAAGGGTCGCCGACACGCAAGCGCTGCGTCGCCTCGACCAGTCTTTGCATAAAAACCGGGTAAATAGCGCGCGCCACAAACAAGCGCGAACCCGCAATACACGACTCACCCGAGGAACTGAAAATACCGTAAATTACGCCGTTTATCGCATGCTCGATATCCGCGTCTTCAAACACTATCGTTGGCGACTTCCCGCCCAGCTCGAGCGACACCGGCATGATTTTTTCAGCCGCAATATGGGCTATATGCCTGCCGGTGCGCGTGCCGCCTGTAAATGCAACTTTACGCACTAAAGGATGCCGCGTAATAGCATCGCCAATCACGGAACCTTTGCCGGGCAACACGCTAACCGACCCGCGCGGCACACCAGCCTGTTCGCAAATTGCGGCAAGCTCTAAAGCCAGCAATGGAGTGACTTCCGCTGGCTTTAGAATGACGGCATTACCCGCCGCCAACGCTGGCGCCAGCTTTTGGGCCTCGCTGGCAATAGGCGAATTCCACGGCGTAATTGCCGCCACTACACCCATAGGCTCGTATACGCTCATGCTTAAGTACTCGCCCCGAGAGGGAGTGATGGCCTCTTCCAGGGTTTCGCAGGCCGCTGCGCAGTACTGAAAGGTAGCGGCAGCGCTAGCCACCAAGGCCCGCGTTTCCTGTATGGGCTTGCCATTATCCAGCCGCTGCAATTGCGCCAATTCTTCGGCTCGCTCGCGAATAATGGCAGCCACGCGATACAGCACCGCTGCCCGTTCATGCGGTTTTCGTCCCGACCACTCGCCGCTGCGAAAGGCCGCATCGGCCAGACTAATGGCTTCGTTAACATCATCGACGCT
Organism: Eoetvoesiella sp.; assembly: GCA_036567205.1. Taxonomy (GTDB): domain Bacteria; phylum Pseudomonadota; class Gammaproteobacteria; order Burkholderiales; family Burkholderiaceae_B; genus DATCVA01. The sequence continues at coordinate 4,354 of DATCVA010000125.1, forward strand.
TGCTGAATAAAGCTGGGCAACACACTCGCCGGTTGCCGGGTACAGGCTGCTATAAAGCTCCCCTCTCCCGTAGCGCCATTGACCTCCTACATTTATTTTTCGAATCTCGTTATTATCAATATGCATCTTAAATCACCAATGGTGTAACGCGATTGCTAATAGCCCTGACTACGCTATAAGCGGTTAAAGAAGAAGTCTTGGGATTGCTCGCCAAAGGCTTGCCTTTCATGCGCAATTCGAACTCGCCAAATGTACCCACGGCATGGACTTGATGCACGTTATCGGTGACGCCAGGGTCTGCCAACAGAACAACTTGCGTGTGATCAAAACCCAGGCCGGCCAGGGCCACCGTAGCGGCAACGTTCGCATTCTTCGGATATAAGGCGGCCGCTTCACGTGCAGTGCCCTGGAAAATTACCGTTTCCTCGGTTAAAGAGGCCAGATCGAACTGTTCGCTGGCGGGTGTTCCCGACCACGCCAATGGCGGCTTGCGGCCGGTATACTCAACGCTTTGCAATCCGCCATGCCGCGCCGCGGCCAGCGCGTCAATCGCTCCTATGGCGCCCGACAACAACTCAACCTGCGTGTTCCCCATACGTGCGGCATCGGCCAACTGCTCGGCCAGGCCCGCATCCGAAAGTGCGCCTACCGATGTCACGACACAAGCCACTCCGCTTTTCAAAGCAGGCAAAACATGCTGGACAATCGCTTGATGCCCCGCACACTCCACCAGTAAATCCGGCTGCACATCAACAGCCGTCAGGCTGCTGCAAACCTGCGACTTCAACCCCAGACGCGTCAACACCTCTTGTGCCGCAACATGCGCTCGCGGGCGCACGATGATTGCGCTAACGCAAATATCGCTACGATCAGCCAAAAGCGCCAGCGCCGCCGAGCCTATAGCCCCACAACCCACGATCGATATATTCATCATATGAAGCCCCCTTTCTTTATGCCGCTTCAGCCGTTTTTTGACGCACCGGAGGCCCCGCAAACGTAGTCTTGAAATTACCGATCGACAGCATATCGACCTCTAGAAGGAATGGTCCCTGTGTGCTCAGGGCACTGCTGAATACCGCCGGAAAATCCTGTAAATTGCTTACTCGCTGATGCGGCAACTTGATCGAAGCCGCCAGCGCCGAATAGTCTGGCGTATGCAAATCTACATAGTGGTTGCGGCCGCCATAGTGAACGTCCTGAATATTACGGATTACCCCATAGCCCTGATCATTCATCAGAAGAATCACCATATTGGCGCGCTCTTGAACAGCGGTAGCCAGCTCACCCAGGTTCAGGATAAAACCACCGTCGCCCGCAAGACATACGGTTTTTCTATCGATTTCTGCCTGGGTTGCCCCTATTGCGGAGCCAATGGCCATAGGCATGCCTTGTCCGATACCGCCCCCCAGGGCATGAACCCCTGCCAGCGGAGAAAATATCTGCAATAAACGGTTGCCCCAGATGCTATTGGACAGCGTCACGTCGCGCACCCAGTTGAAATTGCGCCCCAGCGCCTTTTGCAACTCATCCACCAGCTCTGTATATGGCCCCAGTGACGCACGCACACTTTGCTCGGCTTGCCGGCGCGCCTCAAGCAGCGCACCGGCGAAGTCCGATGCCACTTGCAAACGCCCTTCCAGGCAATCTGCCAAGCGGCCCAAAACAACCTTGGCATCGCCGTGCACAAATAAATCGTTCGGATAGCACCGTCCATTAGCACCCGCATCCACATCCACGCGGTAAAGAGCCCGGGGCAGCTTTAGCTTGTAATTGAAGGTCTCGTTACCTCTCAGGCGGGAGCCCACCACCAGCATTGCATCGCAGTGCTGGTAAAAATCCTCAACCGCGGGCTGGACAGTAAAGGCGCCAAGCGATGCAGGGCTGTCTTCAGCCAAGATGCCTCGGCCCTGTGTACTTGTGATAACGCCGAATCCCAATTGAGCCAGCCGGGCCACTTCTTCACCTGCATGCCGCGCCCCGCCACCCAGCCACAGCAACGGCCGCTTCGCCTTGCTTAGTGCGTCGGCCAGATTGCGCATGGCCACGTCATCAGGCATAAACGTGGCAATGGGCAGGGATGAAACGTCTTCACTTTTATCGATAACCGTTTGTTGAATATCAATTGGAATTTCAACGCTTACCGGTCCTGTTGGCGCGGTAAGCGCCAGTTGAACAGCCTGTTTCACCGTTGCCAGCGCCGTCTGCGCGCAACGAACCCGAAACGCGCCTTTGGACACTGCGCGCAACATACTTAGCTGGTCGGGCGCTTCGTGAATATACGCCATGTCCCGATCAAGAAAGCGTGCTTCAATCTGGCCGGTCAGATGTAAAAGGGGCGTTCCGGCAGTCAGCGCTTCAACCATCGCACCGGCTGCATTTCCGGCAGCTGTGCCTGTGCTGGTAAGCACCACGCCCAGTGTTCCCGTGCTGCGCGCGCATGCATCGGCCATATTGGTAGCGCCCGCCTCACCCCGGGCAGACACAAAGCGAATTTTCTTCTGCGCCGCTATTGCATCAAGAATAGGCATGTTGTGTATTGAAATGACGCCAAATGCGGTTTGAACACCGCAATGCGATAAAAAGTCGGCAATGGCATCGCCAACAGTACAAGTAATGCGTTCAGACATGACGGTTTAATCCCCCGGAAACATCAATATGGCTGCCCGTTGTGTACGAGCTTAATGGCGAAGCAAGAAATGCAATGGCCCGGGCCGCCTCTATGGGCGCCCCCAGCCGTTGCAACGGTATTTGTTTGGTAATAGCCAGATCCCGTGACCAGCTTTCCCAGTTTTGCGTTGGCTCGTTGCGGGCTGCAAAACGCCGGCGCCATTGGCCGGAATCGACCAGTCCCAGGAAAATTCCATTTACGCGGATACCCTTGGGAGCCAGCTCGGTGGCCAAGGAACGCACCAGATTAGCAATACCCGCCCGGGCGGCGGAAGTAGCCACCATATGCGGTTCGGGCTGAATTGCCAGCAGCGAATTGACGCATACGATGGCGCCTTGTCCGCTCTGTTCGAGTTGAGGCAAGAAATGGCGGGTTGGATGGATTACTGACATGAACTTCAATTGCAGCTCTTGCATCCAGGCGTCGTCATCCGTTCCATCAAAGGTGGAAACCCGGCCCTGCCCCGCATTGTTAATTAATACGTCGGCAGGCCCAAAAGTATCTTGCACGGACTGTGCAAAACTGGCCACTGCGGCCTTATTCAGCACGTCGCAGGGCATGCCGAAAACGTCGCCGTCCGGGAATAAGCGCTTCAAGTCCTGAAGCGTTCTTTCAATGTTCTGTGCGTTGCGGCTGCAAAGAGCCACCCTGGCCCCATTTTGCAGCAGCAGCTGCACTGTCGCCAGGCCGATGCCCGAAGTACCGCCCGTTACAACGGCAACGCGATTCTGTAACTCATACATCAATGTCTCCGTAGTGACTAAACTGAATCCCTGTTATTTCGGGATGTGATCTGCACTAATGGGCGTAGCCCAATAGTCTGGACAACTCCTCGGCGGCCCCTCTTACCGTAGCGACAATGGCTTCCCGGTCAAGGCCTGCCAAATGCAAATAGCTGACAGGTATGGTCACGCCCAGCGCCGCCACAGTCCTGCCTCGCCGATCCCGCACCGGCGCTGCCGCGCTGGCAACGCCCGGTTCGAAATAGCCCTCGTCCATGGCATACCCCTGAGCCGCATCCTGACGAATCAACTCGTATAACTCGTCGGCATGACGCGGCGTGCGGGCCGAATACTTTTCCAATCCTTTCTCGGGGTACAAGACCCGAAGGTCCTCCAGGCTCATATCGCTTAACAGGGCACGCCCCAGCAAAGTGGCATGCAAAGGCAGCCGAGTGCCCACGTGCACCGTACTTACAAAAGGCGTAGGTGCCGGCACTTTTCCAATAACCACCACCGAGCGCTCGTCGCGTATGACCAAATTGCACGAGAGCCCCGTCAGGTCCCGCACTCGCTCAAGCAGCGGCTGCCCCAGTTCGGTAAGCTCAAGCGATGCCAGATACTCAAATCCAAGGCGCAACACCGCCATGCCCAGTTCATAGGCATTGCTACCCTCGGCCTTGCGCACAAAGCCCAAAGACTCCAGAGTGCTTAATAAGCGAAAGGTTGTGGTGCGCGGTATATTCAGCCTTCGCGCCAGTTCTGGCGCCGTCAGTGCTCTGTCGCGGCGATTAAACTCGCACAGCAAACGCAACCCCCGATCCAGCCCCGGGACGTTATACCGCTCATGCTGATCTACAGCGGAATCATTGTTTTTGCTCATTGCCCCGGCGTCTTATGCGTGAATCAACGATTCGATCATGTCGGCCAGTTGAATGCCCTGCTCGATATGGCAGGCGTGGCCTGCGTTTGAAATTAAGGAATAAGACGCAGTAATACGCTCGGCCAACGCCAGGCTCTGTGCAGGCGGCGTAATCGTATCGCTATCGCCGACCAGCACATTTAGCGGAATATCGGGTAAGGCGTAGCGTTCAATATTCTCGTTGCACAACAAATGCACGGCCTGGGTATAACCCTGCACGCTTGCCTGCGTCATATTCCAGCGTACCCACGCCAACTGCTCTGATGTAGCTGCGGCCGTCAGCATAGCCGGGGCACGCCCGTCTGCCATCCCGTCGATCCCCAGCTCATTCACTGCGGTTAGCCGGCGAACACGAACCTGCTCTCGTTGGGTTTCTGTTGTATCGCCGTACCCCAGTGCCGGACTGACTAAGATCAATTGACGCACCCCGACCGAGTTCAAGCCTGCGCTATACGCCGCGGCAACAATCGCACCTAGCGAATGCCCCACCAGCACCACATCGCTGGCATCGATTCGCGTCAGCAAGCCATGAAGGCGTTCAGCGTAGTCGTGTGCGGCGGGCGAATCACACAAAAGCGCCGACGACGTTCCGTAGCCCGGCGCATCCCACGCAATAACCCGATGACGCGGCGTCAATCGGGTGGCAGCGTCGCCCCACGACCCGGCGCCCGAACCTATGCCATGCAAGAGAACTATAGCCGGCCCTTGCCCCGCCTCGCGGTATGCACACAGCGCCCCATTGATCTGGACCGAGCGTGCCGGAAAGACCGCATTCAGTTTATTTATGTCCATGTCTCCTGCCTTTGCCCAAAGGGTTTGTACTGATTACGGTGTTGACCAAAAAAACAATATACTCCAAAATGTTCCTTATATAAACCGTTAGTTCATATATGAAACACGATACGCGCAACCGCAAGCCAATAGCGCAACATGGTTTCAGCTCGAAAACGAAACTGTTGAATGGCACGCTTTCAATTGGGAAGCAGTTTTTAAAGAGCGCCGGCGCGTTGAACCAGTAAGGTCAGGTGCCTGCTGAACTGCTATCTGCGTATGCGTTAAATCACTCCTGGCCTGTTAAGTGAATCGAATTGACAGGCAGGGCTACACCTAAGACGAGGAAGGAATCCTAATGAGCCAAAACGAACCCGCCAAAAACACGCTGCCAGTTCCCGAACAGGAAAACCCTTTGTTCGACTCCTGGAAACGCCCCAAAGACAAGACTCTGGAAGAATGGATTAAAACGCGCATTGCACGTCGCGCCACACGCACCTACGACTGGAATGCACTTGGCTGGCAGGCTGACGTAAACCCTACTTACCGGCGCGCACAAACCCGCTATATAGGCACCGGAGCGGCAGGAGTCAGCGATGATGCGAACTCCATACCGGCCGAACACTTCACTTTTTCCACCATGATTCTTCCAGCAGGCTGCGAAGGACCGCTGCATGTCCATCACGACGTGGAAGAAGCTTTCTTTATTCTTAAAGGTCAGAACATTCGCTTGTTTATGGAATACAACGGCGAAACATGCGAGGCTGTCCTGAACGAACGTGATGTAATTTCAGTACCGCCGGGCGTCTATCGAGGCTTACGCAACGAAAGCCAGGAAGAAGCGTTAATGTGCGTAATGCTGGGCGCCAATCGTCCAGACCTGCCTGACTACCCTGCCGACCACCCCTTGACTATTGCCAAAGCAGAGCGCCAGCGTGCTGCCAAAGCGAAGCAAAAAGCCTAACTGGCCTGGCCATCGTTAACCGACAAAGGAAAATTACTTATGAATCGCAGAAAATTTCTGGCTACGGCCACCGCTGTAACAGGTACCGCCTTACTGCCCTCCTGGGCACACACCGCCTACGCCCAGTCAACTGGCACCTATACCTATCTGACTCCTTTTACCCTGTCATTGGCTTTTGCACCCATACTGTATGCCAGCGCAGCAGGCCTTTACGAGAAGCAAAACCTTAATGTAAAGGTCGAGGTCGGCAGAGGAGCCGGCCAGGTAATCCAGCTGGTAGCGGCCAAGCAGGTTCAGTCCGGCAGAACTGGCGGAGCGAACTACATGGCAATGCGAGCCATGGATAATGCCGACGTCATTGCCTTCGCAACCGTGGCGCAAACCTCGCCTTTTGTGGTTATTTCATCCAGCAAAGCCCCCTTAACGCAAGTAAAGGAACTGGAAGGCAAGACGGTCGGCATGGCATCGTTTGGCGGCTCCATGGAAGCAACGCTAAACCTGATGCTGGCCAAAGCCGGCATCGACCTGAAATCGGTACAACGCGAACGCGTTGCCGACGGCCCCGCTTCTTTTGCGATGATCGAAGCAGGTCGCCTACATGCGTTCTTTGGCAACACCAGCACAATTTCACGCTTAAAAGCCCAAAATTACCCGCTGGCGTCCATGCCCGTGGACGACGGGGTCCCCGGGCAAGTGTATGTCGCGCGGGAAGCCGATCTTAAGGAAAACCGCGACCAGCATATTGCCTTCATTCGCGGCGCCCGGCAGGCCATCACTGCCATGGCAGGCATGAACGACGCACAACTGACTGATGCCATCAAACTGATGGGCAAAAAATTCGATGTGCCCGGCATCGACAAGCTGGACATCGCACTCAATGACTTGAAGGGAAACCGCGACCTTTGGCTTGTGCACGGTGTTGAAAACGCGCTAAAAAACGATCCGAAGCAATGGGCTGAAGGCCAGCAGTTGCTGCAACAAGCGGAACTGATGCGACCAACAACCCGCGCGCTCTACACCAACGATATTTGGGAGGCTTCTCTTGTCTGAAAAAAGCGCCAGCGCTTCTTCCGCTAAACCCCCACACGATATCGTGCGCTTTGTTAATGTAACCAAGCGCTTTGAAACCGATAGCGGCGTAACTGTTGCACTAGAGGGCATTCAGCAGCAGATTGCCGCCGGAGAGTTTGTCGCCATAATCGGCCCTTCAGGCTGTGGAAAATCAACCCTTCTTCGCTTGCTTTGCGGGTTGGAAACTCCTTCTGAAGGCGCCATCGAGTGGCCGGCTCACAGCGCCGGAGGCTCGATCGATTACGGCGTCGCCTTCCAAGAGCACCGCTTGCTGCCCTGGTTGAATATTGAACAAAATGTTGCCCTTCCAAAACTCATGAAAGGCCAGGCGCGGCCTGAAGACCTGAGCCGCGCTCGCGCACTGTGTGAGATGGTAGGGCTGCAAGGCTTTGAAACCAGGCGCCCTTCTGAGTTGTCGGGCGGAATGAAGCAGCGCGCCTCGTTTGCCCGCGCATTGTTTTCCAATCCGGAGCTTTTGTTGCTGGACGAGCCATTCGGGGCCCTGGATGCATTAACCCGCGAGAAAATAATAGCGGACGCAGAACAAATCTGGATGCGGGAAAAATTCGCAGCTTTCCTGATCACACACTCGATCAGCGAGGCAGTTCACTTGGCCGATCGGGTTATTGTCATGTCCGCACGCCCGGGCCGCATTGTCGCCGAAGTTCCCATCAATCTTCCCAGACCTCGTACACAGCAGCTTGGCACGCCAGAATACGCGCGGCTGTGCGAGGAACTACGCCGCCACCTGGAGCTGTAACGTGAAACGCTTGTCCATACAATTTACGTCCGTCGTGGTTTTTTTCCTGTTATGGAAAGGCTATGTAACCACCTTCAATGTGTCGCCCCTGGTGCTTCCTCCCCCGGAAGATGTGCTGTATGCCCTGGTTAACCTCATGCAGCGCAGCGATACCTATTTCCATATTTACACAACGCTGGCTGAATGCCTTGGCGGCTTCATCATTGCCGTTATATTGGGCACGATCATCGGACAATTGCTAGGCAGAATCACCCTGCTCGATACGATTTTCAAGCCGTTTGTCATTGCCCTGCAACTAACACCCAAAGTAGCCCTCATTCCGTTATTTATTCTTTGGTTCGGCTTCGGCATCGAATCAAAAATTATTATCTCGGCTCTGATGGCATTCTTTCCGGTATTTTCCAACAGCTATCTGGGGGCAAAGTCTGTAGACAGCGGCCTGATCGAAGTCTTCGGCGTTGGGCAGGCAACCTCGTGGCAGCGCTTTAAATTATTGGTTATTCCCTCGTCCCTGCCCTACATTCTGACCGGAATGGAAATGGCCATTGTCCTGTCCATAATAGGCGCGGTCGTTTCTGAGTTCGTGGCTGGCTCGCGCGGGCTGGGCTACCTGGCTACCGTCAAGCTGCAGGATCTGGAAGTAGACACTTTATTTGCTGTCGTTATTCTGCTTGCCCTGATCGGCTTCGTACTTTACTTTGCCGTAGGCTCATTGCGCCGCTTCATGATCCCATGGCATGAATCAGCTCAACCCGCCAAACCTTAAGGCGCAACGCTCCGAAAAGTAGTCAATCAATAGTCTGCGCAGCACAAGAGTTACATGCTGCGCAGACTATTTTATATGTGATTGCTTGGATACCGGCGTAGGAAATAATTGATCTTGCAGCAAACGCGGCAACTAAGAATGTACAGGCTCACCTCAGAATACAGCGCTAACGACACATCAGTCTATGAAGGCATGTCAACACGCTTGACCCTCGTGGAGCGCGTTACCGTGCTGTGAGGCCACTCATTCTGGGTCATCAATTTCATACAGACATCATAAAGCAACGCAGACAGCACTTCGGTCGCACGGGACGGGGGCTTTTCCATGGCACGTGCAATTACTCGCTTTAAATGCAAACCTTTAATAGGCACCGCGGCCAACTTACAATCGTCCAACTCCCATTTTATGGGGGCTGCAAAATGAACGGTCCAACCTAGGCCAGCATGAACAAGCCGACGAGCTACCTCCAGCGACTCAACTTCAATCACCTCGTTCAAGCTCATATTGGCACGTGCAGCAGCCCTTTCCAACTCCAGTCGAATGCCCGACTTCGACACACCTGTCAAGATCAACGGTATACCTTCCAACTCTTTAATTCCAATCTGATGCATGTGAAGGCGCTTGTCGCTATATGGTCCGATAGCGCAAATTCTCTCGGTTAGCAAAGGAATGACTTTCAGATTAAGCGGTGGTATCGGGCTGCTAAGGATCGCTATATCGACGGTGCCGTCGATAAGTTTGGTATAGAGCGTAGGAGCGAAAGTCTCCGCAATTTTCAAACGAATATTCGGATACCTTTTCCTGACATCCAGAACCAGCGGCGTAGCCAAAAGTGCCGCCAATCCAGGTGACAAACCAACCGTCACCAATCCTTGAGGAGTTGCATGGGTAGCAACCATATCGAGCTTTAGCTGCTCCATATAGTGCAGCAAAAAGGTCGATCTTTCCAGCAATACTAACGCCTCTTTAGTTGGTGTAGCCCCCTTGGAATGACGTTCAAAAAGGGCAAACCCAAGCTCTTCTTCCAAAAGGCGGATTTGCCTGCTCAAAGCAGGTTGAGCTATATGTAAAATTCCCGCCGCTCGTCCAAAGTGCTGCTGCGCTGCCAACGTGACGAAATAACGCAATTGCCTAATGTCCAACCTTGCTCCCCTTTTCTGCAGTGGTGGTCCACCTGGTGACTACTCTCATAACAAAATGTTATCAGCCTGTGAACAAAATGATAATAGATCGCACTTAGTAGATACCGTAGACTTCATTTCTAGACTAAATACAACGTAATTCTGAAAACAACTAGGAGATAACATGAACATTACTGTCGGCGAAATGGAGCGAACAAGAATTGCTCGCTGGGGAAAGGTCAAACCCTACGACCAGTCCTTCATAGAGAGCCGCATACCCGGATTCGAAAAGAATTTATACAAGCTAATCAATAAAGGCGTTCTGGAAAATAGCGGTGTACAACCCGCAATAACGGGAGAACATCGATTCGGAGTTTCCTTGATTGAAATCCCTCCCGGCTGTGGCGCAAACCTTCATTCACACAAAACTGAAGAGGTGTTTTTCCCACTCAATGGCCGAATGATCGTCTTTTGGGGAGACCAGGGTGAGTATGAGGTAGAGCTGGAACAATGGGATTGCTTTTCGGTTCCGATTAACGTCATGCGTGGCTTTCGCAATCCAAATGACCATAACCTGGTTGTGTACTCGGTGGTGGGCGGAAACGACTCCGAGGTTGGCCGCATAACGTGGCACCCAGATGTTGTTAAAAAAGCAGAGAAATTTGGTTTGCGTTTCGGCCAAGACGGCTATCTAAGCCCAACAGAGTAAACAGGTGATCACAATGAAAGCATGGATTCTCGGACGATTATTAGCTTGCGTGTTAGCCAGCTCACTTATCACACTTATCACTATACCTACTGCATTTGCCCAATATCCAACTAAACCAATAAAGATGCTGATTGGCTACCCACCAGGCTCGGCTACTGATTTATTCGGACGATTCATTGGAGATTATCTGCAGCGAAGCATGGGGCAGCCTATTGTTATAGAAAATCGCCCAGGCGCAGCTGGAAACATAGCGGCGGAGGCCGCTGTGCGAGCACCTCATGATGGATACACACTACTAAACAGTGCATCCCAAATCGTTATTAATCCATTTGTCCAGAAGCTTTCCTTCGACCCAACCAAAGATCTGATCCCCGTTACACAAACCATTGGCGCTACTTATGTGTTGGTTACTCGCTCCGACTTCCCCGCCAATGATCTGGCCGGGCTAATAAAACACATTAAAGAAAAACCAGGAGCCTTTGACTATGGATCCTACGGTCAGGGATCAGGGCCTCACTTGACAATGGCTATGCTGCAACGCCTTGCTGGCATGAAAGCCGAACATATCGCCTACCGAGGTTCTCCACAAATGCTCACAGCAGTTATTGCTGGAGAAATCGACATGGCTTTTGACACTAGTACGTCCGTAGCAAGCCACATTGAGTCAGGTCGTCTGAAGGCTATTGCTGTTGCTGGGCCTCAGCCTCTGGATGTACTTCCCGGCATAGAGCCTATTGCAAAGACCTTCCCTGGCTTTAACACAGACGGATGGCAGGGAATTTTCGTACCAGCAGGGACGCCTCAAAACGTCGTTCTGAAACTCAATGCGGAAATTGTGAAAGCTCTTAAATCACCTGAGTTTAAAACTTTAGCGGATGCCCGCGGCGTCGCAGTGGTCGGAAGCACGCAAAAAGAATTTGAAAAGTACTTCAAAGAGGAACTAAAAAAATATGAACAAGTGGTCAAAGAAAATGATATCCGGCTTGAATAACGGTGGCTTACAATTCTATGGTTAAAGAAAGTTCATTCAAAATTGACACGCTAAACACCACGGCGACAACGGGAATACGCCAGATAAAGTTCCTGTCTACTCGACAAAACCGTCGAATTCCTGGTCTGCTGTGGCTGCCGCAATTGCCTATACGTTCAGGCTTTCCACTGGTTCTTGTCCAACACGGTGGCTCCGGCCACAAGGCCGATGACTCAACGCAGGAACTCGTTGCCGAACTAACAAGCCATGGATTTGCGGTAGCAGCCATCGATGGACCGATACATGGCGAGCGCCGTCACCACCCATTACCCAAGGCGGAAAGGCTACAAGCGTTCCTGGACTACTGGGGAACCAATCCGCACCTGGAGGATTTCGTACAGGACTGGCTCTGTGTCATTGAAAGCCTCGTCACCCATCCAGAAATCGCCCCTTGCCGTTTGGGCTGGTACGGCGTTTCAATGGGAACGGCATACGGTCTTCCAGTCGTCGCCAGAAGTCCGCATATAAAAACGGCGGTACTTGGAAAGTGGTCAGCTGACTACATCAATAGCAAGCATCTTTTAGCAGAGGCGCCAGCTGTGTCATGCAACACTCTATTTGTGCAGCACTGGGATGACGAAATCTTCGATCGCAACGGAACGCTCGCAATCTTCGATGCGATTGGGACCACGCAAAAACAACTGCATGTTTACACTGGAGGCCACTTTGGTCGCAGCGCCGTCGAGCTTGAGGCGTGTATCGCGCACTTCTCCCGATGCTTGAAGCCCTTGGCCACCCTTGAGACGACGCTTATGACCAGCGACTAGCCTTCATATAAACTGGGACCAGGCCTGGCAACGGCAAGTTGAGTACCTGATCAAGCTTTTACTATCATTAAGCTTGTCTTTGTAGGCGTAACACCCGCCGGCGTCGTGTTCGCGAATGCCAAAAGATGGGCTATGCTTCTGTTCCATGACATAAGCCGAGCGATTTCATCATTGCGGAATTTGACTGAATAAAGTCATCCTCTTCGCACCTGCCAGAAACCGCCCACTATGCCATTTTCCCCGCCTCGCCCAGCACCTCAGCTCTTCTCGGGCATTGCGGAAGAATGGTGACTTGTGATCAACCACTGTTTCCCGTCCCATTTGTAGGTGTATGTGTAGCGAGCCTTGACTTGAGCACCGGTAGTGCCAAAGGTGAATGTATACAGGCCTGCGTCAACCGCAGTATTGCAGCCAATGTCTATTGTTCTTGAATCGATCGTTCCTGTTGGCTTGTTTTCCAGGAAGTGATGGAAGTAATCCTCCTTCTCTGCTTCGGTTAATCGCAGTTTGTTCGACACGGTGGGAAGAAGGACGGAGCGCGGGGCGTAATTGGCGACAACTTTGTGTGGGTCGTCGGTTTGCAATGAGCGATTCCATCGGTCAAACAAGGCCGAGATTTCTTGCTCATTAGTGGCCTTGCAAACCTCCGTGCGTGTTGACGCGGGCTCGGGCTCTAATGAGACAGAGCTGCAGCCGACAAGAACGAAGGTTAGGGTTGCTGACAAAACAGAAAGCTTCCTCATTTGCAATCCTTTAGCGGTAATCGAAAGACGATAAGGAACGTAAACAAATACGTCTGGACAAGAAGAGAAAACCGGGTATATGAAGTTTTGTATGTAGCTTACTCCCAATCTTATATAAAGACGGCGAATAAAAGGAATGATAAAGAAAGGGCGAACTCTCCGGCTATATCAGGCGATTTGACCAGACTCTTCTGTGTCACACTTTCCGTAAGCACGCTGCCTTTCGGGCGACTTCTGATCGGCAAGCTACATCTAACTTTTAAATGCCGATAAAAAGCGCCGCCATCGTATGAACAGAATCTCCTTCGCTATTGCCAGCCCCAGACTTCATCAACCATGGATCAAGGCACGCCTTTGCCGCATTCTGCTCGCGGGGCTCATACCCTTGCTGGGCGGTTGCTCAACCCTGATGCCAAATACAACTGCGCTACTAAAACAATGGGGGCAAGGAGACTCCGACGATATCGGATTCGTAAGTCCGCAACAGGCTGGCAACCCTATCATGGCAATGGCTCGCGAACTCAAAGGACCCGTCAAGCGGATAACGATTTACACAGGATGCCCGACAGTCTGCGGGCCAGAGCACAAGAGACAAGAAATCGAACTTGACACTAAAAAGCGAGTGCTCGTCGACCGGCAAATTTCCATGGGTTCGATAGGCTCTACTAGTGAATATCTGTACGATCCAGACGCGTCCTACCCCAAGGCAGTCATCAGCAAATACAGGTCCTCTACACCCACAAAAAGCATCTTAAAAAGGGATAAACATGAAAACCTGCTTGCCTACGGGGACGTCAAGCGTGTCATCACAAAGGACCGCGGCATGCATCGAGTCCACCTTCCTCAAGCAGGAATCAGCCGCTTTTACAAGAACGGCTTGCTCATAGGAGAGTTCAACGAGAAGGCTGAGGGGCTTTCCTTTAACAGTAGTAACACGGTTCAAACGATAAAGGCTGTTTCCGAGGAAACTTACTTCTACGAATTCCATCCTAATGGAGTGATTTCGAAAAAGACGGCGATCAAAAAATATGCAGGCTCCCCCTCGAAGGTCATCGAACGCTACTCAGATGAAGACCTGCTGATTTCCACCTGGACCTCAAGCTTTCATGATGTGAACAGGGGAAGCGAAGTGCGGTATGACAACTATAAGTTCGATGAATATGGCAACTGGGTCAGCCGGGACTTCCACTGCCAAAGCAAGGGCGTGATGAAAAAGTGCAGCACTGGGCAGCGGGTGCTTGCCTATTACTGAAAGGTCGTTGCAGCGTAAGCTTACGCTGCAACGGTCTATTGTTATGGAAGGCCGGCAAAACAATCGAGCCACTGTTCACGCCATGATTAAAGCGCAATTTTAACGGCGGACCTCGGTAATACGCATATCAATCATAGGACTCTTCGTAGAAGCCTCTGCTAAAGCATTCGCTGGCATCTGGCTGGCGAAGGCACAAATGATAGGCTCCGCCATCGTTCCTTGACAAAGGCTAAGCCATTTTGCCATTGCCAAACTCATGTTTTTCTCTTTCACATGACCAAAGCCCCGAATATCATCCGGCACACTGGCTATCGCCACCGCTGTGCCAAGACCTTGTTTGTCGAGAGACCCGATTAAGGTTTGGATCACCTCGAAATACATTTCGATCAAGCCACGCTCAGTTCGTCTTTCGACAGTTCGTCCAAATGGATCAAACACGCTGCCACGAATTGCTTTGAGTCGTGCAAGAATCCGCATTGGCCCAAGAATCCAACTACCAAAGCTACGCTTTTTAAGGTTACCTGTAACGGGGTCGTGCTTGGAAATTAGAGGGGGAGCCATGTGAAAAGTTAATTTGGTATCGCCCTGAAATTGCAACTGCAATTTCTTATCAAAACGCCCGTCGGTGTACAGCCGTGCCACTTCGTACTCATCTTTATAAGCCATCAGCTTATAGGCGAAAGTGGCAACCGCACGTGTCAGCACATCAGACCCCGGGATCCCGCGGCTTTCTGCTGCTTGTACTTTCCGGACCAATTCCTCGTAACGGGCAGCATAGCGCACATTCTGATAAGCCTTCAAATCTGACATACGGTGAATGATGAGTTCTTCAAGAGGAATATCTGCGCGATTATGGAATGTCACCGCTTTCGCTGGCGTAATCGCCCTGGTTGCCGCCTCCAGATCCAGTGCCGCGTACCTTCCCCAATCCAATGCACTTAGATTTGCTTTAACAGCAGTCCCATTGATTTCAATTGCGCGCTGCACAGCTTCAAGTGAGACGGGCAGCCAACCGCGCTGCAAGGCAAAACCAAGCATGATCATATTGGCGGCGATCGCATCACCAAACATCTTTGTTGCCATACGCGTTGCTTGTAATGCGCTAACGCCATCCTCGCCGGCAGAAGCGTTTATTTGAGTTCTTAACTCTTTCTCATCGAACCGCGCACCGATTGAATCAAGTACAAACCCCGCATTGGGAGCCAGATGCGTATTAAGCACTACGCACGTTTTACCGGGTGTCATCGTTGACAGCGCAGCCTTGCTCGCCGTAACCAGCATATCGCAACCAAGCACCAGGTCAGCGTTTGCCACCGCCACCCGTGGAGAATGCAGACCTGCGGCTTCAGGGCCAATGCGTACATGCGATAACACCGCACCATTTTTCTGTGCAATTCCTGTTTGATCGAGACAGGTCGCGCCTAATCCTTCAAGACGTGCAGCCATTGCCAGTATCGCGCCAATGGTTATTACTCCCGTTCCTCCGATACCTGTAATGACGGTTTCGTGAACGCGTTGCAAAGAAGCGACTTCGGGCATGGGAAGTTTTATTGCATTATCATCGTCATGATTAACTTTGCCGCCTCCTTTTCGAGGAGCGGCGCCTTTCAAGGTTACAAAGCTAGGACAAAAGCCGTCGACGCATTTTAAATCCTTATTACAGGCCGACTGGTTTATTTGCCGCTTGCGGCCAAGCTCGGTCTCGAGCGGTTCGATAGAAATGCAATTAGATTGCACCGAGCAGTCTCCGCAGCCCTCACATACCGCTTCATTGATGAAGGCACGAACATCAGGGTCTGTCATGGTTCCACGCTTTCTGCGACGACGCTTCTCGGCAGCGCAAGTCTGATCGTACAGCAGTACTGTTACGCCCTCTGTATCACGCAGTTGAAGCTGCAGTTCTTCAAGCTGATCACGACCGTGCAAAGTGACACTCTGTGGAAATCCGCCATTCGGCGCCTTTACTTGCCGGTATTTCTGCGGCTCATCGGAAACCACTACGACCTTGGTCACGCCCTCGGCCAACAACTGGCTTACGATCTGCTGAGGCGTAAAGGAATCGGCGATTACCTGCCCTCCTGTCATGGCAACCGCATCGTTGTATAAAAGCTTGTAGGTAATATGTGCATTAGCATAAACAGCCGCTCGTACAGCTAATATTCCAGAATGATGATAGGTGCCATCACCCAGATTCGCGAAGACATGCTTCCTGCTGGAAAAGCCCATCGCACCAAGCCAACTGATGCCTTCACCACCCATTTGCGTGAAGGAGTCTGTCTCGCGGTCCATGAACAAGGTTAACCAATGGCACCCGATGCCTGCCAAAGCAATACTGCCATCTGGCAGCTTCGTGGAACTATTGTGCGGGCATCCAGAACAAAAAAACGGCGTCCTTGTCGGTCCAGGCGGTTGTGCGACAAGCTCTATTTCTTTCGCCTTCAACAGCTGAAGCCGAGCCTCGGCTATAGCTTCACTTCCCAAAGCAGGAAACACCCTGGCCAATACCTGAGCCAGCATCCCAGGAGTGGTTTCGCCATGCTCTGGAATAAGGACGGCATCATTAGAATCATGTTTACCAATAACTCGAGGACTTTCCGTGCTGCCATAAAGAATGTTTTTAACTTGACCCTCGATCAGCCCACGCTTTTCTTCCACGACCAATACCGTTTCAAGTCCGCTGGCGAACTCGCGGATCTGCGTCTCGTCAAGGGGGTAAATCATGCCCAGCTTTAAAAGCCGGATCCCCCTGCTCGCCATCTGGTCGGGATCGATACCCAGGTCATTGGCAGCCTGCATAAGATCGGACCAAGGCTTTCCGGCAGAGATAATGCCGACTGTGGCATCAGAGCTCGAGCCAAACAATTGATTAACGCCTGAGAATCGCGCGAACATCTTGGCCCGCGGCAATTTAGTTTCGTAGAGCCGCTTTTCCTGCTCTACGCGGTGATCAGGCAAACGGATATGAACGTCCGCACTACCCTCTTCCAACTCAGGCCAGGACATCGGAACCCGGTCAATCGTTACATCAACAATGGCAGAGCTTTCAGCAATATCAGTAACTGCTTTTAATCCGACCCAACATCCGCTGTACTTCGATAACTCAATGCCCATTACCCCAAAATCGAGCATTTCCTGAACATTTGCCGGGTACAGCAACGGCATGCCTACCGATACGAAATCGTAGTCGGAGCATCCCGTTACGGTACTCGATACGCCATTCGGATCGTCCCCCGCAATAGCCAGGACACCGCCATGCTGCGATGTCCCGGCATTATTGCCGTGTCGAAATACGTCGAGAGTACGATCAACGCCGGGCGATTTTCCATACCAAAGTCCGAATACGCCATCAAAATCCGACTCACCCAATAGCTTGACTTGCTGACTGCCCCACACTGCGGTCGCGGCCAGTTCTTCATTAACTCCCGCTTGAAAACGTATATCCCGTGACTCCAGATGCGACTTCGCACCCCATAATGCAACATCATAGGTGCCCACCGGCGAGCCTCGATAACCCGAAATGTAGCCACCCAGCTTCATTCCCGAGATTTTGGCTCGTTCTTGCAAAGTAATAGGCAAACGAACCAGTACCTGCATACCGCTCATGAATGCCGGTCCGGAGTTCAAAACATACTTATCCTCCAACGTTACATCAGCAAGATTTTTGTGTTCGACAAGGGTATTCATATTCATACGGCGCCTCGGATTTGCTACGGTTCTATAGCCACGCCTATCGCGTGATAGATTGATCTACTCAAGCTTCCCCAGGCGCCTGACTACTTCAGTCAGCTGAGCCTCATCCCGAGCCCAGAATCTCTTGAAATCCGGAGCATCCTGATACGCAAGAGTCCCCCCAACTTTTTGCAGGGATGTCTGAAACCCCTGATCCGCCGCAGCAGTTTGAAACGCCGAGCGTAATTTTTTCATTACATCGGCCGGAACGTTGCTGGGGGCGAAAATACCGGTCCATGCCAGATACTCGAAATTCAGACCATAGGAGGAGGTAGTAAGAATGCTGGGAAATGCCGGTAGAGAATCTTTTCCTACTACGGCGAGCATCCGGAGATTGCCAGCCTGGACATGAGCTGAAATCGAGGACATGGGCAGCATGGTGAAATCAATCTGGCCCGCCAGCATTGCAGCCATAATAGGACCTCCCCCCCGATATGGAATATGATGCAGTTTGATTTTTGCATCATGTGCGAACATTTCAATAGGGACATGTACTGTTCCGTAATTGCCGCTAGATGCGTAGGTGACCTTTTGCGGCTCGGCCTTCGCTTTGGCAATCAGATCGCCCAGCGTCTTGAATTCGCTATCCGATTTAACGACGAATACCATTGGATCAGCACTAATCCTTGCGATAGGATCTAACTGGTTAAGCAGAAAAACAGGTTTCTGATTATTAACCAAGGCCTGCTCAGGCAATGTGGAAATACTAGAAAGCGTGAACAATATCGTATAGCCATCCGCCTCGGATTTGGCAACATGTGCCGCGCCAATGGCGCCGCCCGCACCGCCACGATTTACTACTATTACAGAACTCTTCAGGGCGCGCTCAAGAGCCGGGGCAATCAATCGGCCGATACTATCGGAGAACCCACCGGAAGGAAAAGGAATTACCATCGTCACAGGCCGGCTTGGATATAGTTCCTCGGCATACAAGGATGGCGCGAACAGACCTAGTGCACCCACCAGTGCTATAAGCATTTGTCGATAAAACAATTTCATCTTCAGCATGTCACCCTCCAAATTTTTTATATGCACTAAAAGTCTCAAGCAACTGTAGCAACTGTGTTGCTCAAGACTCCAATTTTTTCGATTTCAGCGTCGAATATGTCACCATCAGACAAATATCCTTTTGCCGGGACAATCCCGTTACCACCAGTCCACTTCCCGCCTAGCGACGTATCGCAAGACCATGCCGTCCCACCGGGAGTTCCGGTTATTAATACAATCCCAGGCTTTAAAGTCATGCTCAGCGAAAAGAAATGAACGAGCTGGGCAACGCTAAATATCATATTGGACGTATTGCTCGATTGCCTTAACTCGCCATTAACACGGGTTTCAAGGGCAAGTGACTGGGGATCACCAATTTCATCGCTCGTAACGATGCACGGCCCTAAAGGTGCGCTGCAATCAAATACCTTACCCCGCCCAACTTCATACCAAACGCTGCCGTCCGCACGAAAGCGAACCTGAAGGTCCCTTGCTGTAAGGTCATTAATGATGGTGTAACCAAACACGTGGTCAAGTGCGTTCTCAAGCGGTATATTGCGTCCAGGTTTCCCGATGACTACAGCCAGCTCGGTTTCCCCATCGAGCTTTTTTGTTAGTCCTTCACTGTGCAGTATTTGTTCATTGGGGCCAATAACGCAATCGGAAGTTTTAATAAAAAACTCGGGCTCTTTACCGCTGACCTCGGTATTTGCCTTCTCTAAGTTATGGTCGTGATAATTGCTGCCACTGCAAAGGATAGTGGTAGGCGAAATCGGTGCTGCCAAACGTAACTCTTCAATTTTTAGAGTCCGGCCTCCCGGTACGCCAAGGCCTTCACGCGCCAAAGCCAAGGCATGCGCCTCGCCGCGAATAAACGCAGTTGTATCCGACAAAAATGTTGCCTCGGCAGAAGACACCTCGCGAACAGACTGCAACGTTTCAAGCGGATTAATGGTACGAGACCCGTCGCTTATTGCAAGCTTAAGCGCCTCGCCTTCGTAATATCGATATAACCTCATTACTGGGCTCCCATGGATAAATAGGATTTGATGGTGGCCCACAAGAAAAACTCCGTCAAATTGGTTCGAACACCCTTGTGTATAATCAAACCGGTTCAAACCAATCTGATAAATTCTAAAATGAACAGAATCGTGCATCACCTTAGCGACAAGCTCGCTGAACCATCAAGCGCTATTGATCAGCTAAAGAGCTACCTCAAAACTTCTGATTTGCGTGAAGGGGATCGTTTGCCCCCAGAGCGAGAATTAGCCGTGATACTAAGCGTGACCCGTGGCGCTTTAAGGCAAGCACTTGCAGTGCTGGAGGCGTCAGGGGAGGTCTGGCGCAGAGTCGGAAAAGGTACATTTATCGGAAGCAACGCATCTCGTCCTGAAGACGACTTGATGCGACAGCTGGCGCGCACCTCAAATCCGGTTGAGGTTATTGAAGCACGGCTCGTATTAGAGCCAAAACTGGCAGCTTTTGCCGCACTCCGGGGCACTGATCAAAATTTTGCGGAGATCAGCAGGTTGCTTGAAGAATGCAAGGCTGCGCAACATGACGCCCAAGCTCAGAAACTAGGAGATGAGTTTCATTACGCCATTGCCCGGGCAGCAAACAATTCCTTATTATTTGCTCTTTTTGAAACTCTTTTTCAGGTCAGAGCCAAGACGTCCTGGGGCAGATTACGCCCCGCTTTGGCCACCAAGAAGGGAATGATAAAAGTATGGCGGGATCACGAACAAATTCTTGATGCAATAAAGATGCGCGACCCTCGTGAAGCGGCCCACTTAATGCATATTCACATAGAAAACATACAAAAAAGCATCGCTTTGGGCTATGAGCCGTCGCAAGGTAAAGCAAAATACCAGGGCTGCTGACAGGACAGAAAGTTTCCTCATTTGCCATCCTTTAGCGGTGATTGAAAAAATGCGTCCTTCCGTTGTCGGCGCCTAAAAAAGAATTTTCCGCATCAATGCGTTGTGGAGCGTGACGCCACCAAGTACTGCGTTTCGCTGCTCGACCGCCTGAAAGCCATAGCGCTCAAAGAAAGGTTGTGCTGTTAGGCTGACGTTTGAGGTCATCTCCTTAAACCCAAGCACTTGAGCCTCCTGATGGATACGGCCGATAAGTAGCGATCCAATACCTTGTTTTGAGTGGCGCCCTGATACGAAGAAATGATCGATATAGCCATTCGGCTGTACATCCCCATATCCGACGATCTCGTCATATAGCTCGACGACAAATGGACGGATATCCTGCATACGTTTGGCCCAAAGCTTCTGATCCAGATCGATAGGCGCCCATGCGTTGATCTGCTCCTGCGTGTAGTCGCGCGAAGCAATTTCGTGAATCGCTGAAAAATACACCCTGAAAAGTGCAGTTTCGTCGCCGGAAGAAAAGCGTCGTATTTCATGGCGCGGAATAACTTCTGAATAAACAATAGTTCTGTCGGGCATCAAACGCTGCCAGACTTCGCAACAGCGGCTAAGGTGCGCCCCGCGAGGCATTCATTTCACTCATAATACTGGGCAACCTGGCCGCGGCATCATCAGCCAGCTGACCATACAGGCTGACCCCGTGCGCATCGATACCCACGATAGCAGGGCCCAGATTTTCTACCCGCAATTTAACCAGCCTGTAATGGGGTACAAAATCGCCCCATTCCACGGTGACGACTTCTTGTACCGCTCGCGACAACAAGGTACAAGCCCCGCCGAGAAAAGAAATATACACACACCCCGTTTCGTGCATTGCGGCTGCGCTGCGTTCATCCAAACCACCCTTGCCCCCTACGACTCTTAAGCCATGGCCTCGAATGATCGACGGCATGAAGTCGTTAAACCGACTGCTGGTCGTCGGGTTAATGTACCGGACTTCAAACCGGCCATTGACCTCTTCGTTATAACTGCCCAGGTGCATCAGGGCGCCACCGGCCAGATCTATGGGCAAGGGTTCATTACGCTGCAGATAACTTGAAAGTCGCTCGTGAGTCGCCATGCCGGCGCACAAAACAATTTCGCCGCTTAGCGACACCACATCACCCGCATTAAGCTTCTGCACATCAGCAATACTAAGCGGCAACTGAAGCTGTTTTACTTCGTTCATTTCAACCTCCTATTCGAGTCGCTCGATACGGCCATCGTTATAAATACGAGCCTTGGTGCGTCGGTTGATCCAACAGTTAAAGCTGACTGCAACCGGGGTAAACCCATGTCCTGCCGAAGACTCGATATGGACTGCCATGGCAGTCGTATCGCCCCCGGTGCCCATCGGGCCGAAACCTGTTTTATTAATGGCTTCAAACAAGCGCGCTTCCATTTTTTGGAGGATAGGATCTGAATTAAGCGAATCGCAGGGCCGCAGCGTTGCCTTTTTAGACAGCTTTGCGGCCACATCGAAGGTTCCGCCTATACCCACGCCTATTACCACCGGAGGACAGGGCTGAGACCCGGCTTTCAGCACCGTATCCAGAACGAATTTTTCAATGGTTTCATGATTAGGAAAGCTGAAGATCTCTAACGCCGCCCAGCGGCCTGATCCTAATGCCTTGGGCGAACAGGTGATGTCGATATAGTCGGCGCCATCAACCAAATCGTACGACACAATAGGCATGCCCTTGCCTTCATAGCCGCGCTCATTGGTCAGCGGATTGGTGACGTGCGTTAATAGCGGGGGGTCAATGGTCTTGACCAGGTCGGCAAACCCATCGGTAATGGCGGCCTGAAACCGGCTCGGCAAGCGCACGTCTGTGCCGACCTCAATGAAATAGACCGGTACGCCCGAATCGGAACAGACGAAATGATTATGCTCTTGGGCAGCCTTGGCGCTTTCCAGCATAATGCGCAAGGTTCTTCGCCCTATTTCATTAGTTTCCCGCTCTGCGGCCTTGGCCAGCACCGCCTGCGTTTCATCCGGCACTTTTCGCAAAGACCAGTCATATAGTTGGGCGGTAAGTTCTTTTACCGTCTCATAAGTAATTCCCATTACAATCTCCTGCCTATATGTGCCTGTGCCTTGCAAAGGCTTTTCTTCAACCTGCGGTCCAACCGGCAAAACCCGAAGTTGGCCAACGTGGCCGCTATGAAGCCAACACCTCTGACTTACGGCCGGCCAGGGCATAGATTGTTTCAATCAAAGGAACCGATAGCTTTACGGTTTGGGCCAGCTCGACCAGGGTTCCCAATATAGCCTCTACCTCGACGGGCCTGCCCGCCTCCATATCCTGAAGCATGGATGTCTTGACATGACCTAGCTTGCGCGTTTGCGCGATTCGCTCGTCAGGCTGAACATGGACTTGCAATCCTAAAGCACGACCTACCGCCAGGGTCTCTGTCATCATCCCTTCGAACAAGGCGTAAATACGCGGATCGTCGATCAATTCATCGGTATGGGAGCCCGTAAGAAAGCTGACCGGATTAAAGCAGGCATTACCCAGCAGTTTTCTCCAAACCTCACTGCGAATGTCAGAGGTAATTGCCACATCAAGGCCTGCGGACTTAAATAAAGCACCCGCTTTCTCGATGCGCCCTGCAGATTGACTATTACTGCTCGTTAAAATTTCGCCAATAACTATCTGACTGCCTGAATGATGCCTTACTACACCCGGCTGCGGGCTTGAACAAGCCGGATACACCACAGTACCCAGCAAGTTCGAATACGGAACCACCGCCTCGATCAGCCCCTCTGGATCAACGCTGGCCAATCGTGCGCTTGCGAAACGGCTGTCACCATGCGAAAACCACCAGGGAATCCCATTTAACGCGGGAAGCACAATCGTGTCCGGCCCCAATAACGGCTTGAGTAAAGGCATTACTGCAGGTAATGAATACGCCTTGACGCAAATAAAGACGTAGTCTTGAATACCAAGACTGTATGGGTCGTCCGTGGCCATCACCGAGCCAGTCAGGGTTTGCTCTTTGCCAATAAGCTTCCAGCCCTGTGCCCGTATCGCGTCCAGGGTCTTGCCTCGGGCAAGCACACTGACGTCGACGGATGTCTGTGCAAGGTGGACGCCTAAAAAGCCGCCTATGGCCCCCGCTCCGACTATGCAAACCCGTGGCCGCTCTGTAGCCATTTAACACTCCTTATAGCGTTGTAAACGTAAACCAACTACCTTATTCCATTTTTATATCAAACGTGAACTTTTTCGGTGCGGCAGCTTTATTGAAGCGGCCCGCGCTCTACACGTCACAGGACCGGCTCTTAGCATCATGATTCGGGACCTGGAAGAAACCTTGGAATTTCGTTTGTTCGACCGCACTACCCGACAGGTACGACTAACAAAGGCCGGTCAGGAATATTTTCGGTGCGCAGAACGCATTCTTATGAAGTGAAGAACGCAACTGCCGCCCTGGCGCTCATTGCAAGCGGAGTAGGCATAGGAGTGTGCTCGGGCCATCTGAAACCAATCGCCACCCTGCAAAACCTGAAGGTCATACCGCTTATCGAGCCTTCTATTACACGCGACTTTGCCATGTACTCGCTGCGATCATCCGAAAAATCCCCAATCGTCGAAACGCACAAGGCGTTGCTGCAAGAGCACTTTTCGCAATTCGGCCAGGACTGTGTCGAAGACCATTTGTGGCGCTAACGACGCTGGGTCAGGCTGTCAATGGCCATTACTTTTAACTCGTTTTTGGCCACTGACTTACCCCTATTCCAGAGTAAAGCCCACCTTTATCGATACCTGCCAGTGCATTACTTTGCCCTCAGCAACGTGGCCGCGCGTTTCGGTAACGACGAACCATTGAATATTGCGCACGGTCTCGTGTGCTTTGGTAATGGCCGTACTTACCGCATCTTCGATACTTACGCTGGAAGAGCCAGTCAGCTCAAGTTGCTTGTAAACATGATTACTCATAGCGCTGCTCCTTGAAAACGACGGATGACATGTACTTTATCTTAGGTTTTTTAACCGCCAATCACAAGCCTAATCTTAGCGTTTGGCAAAAGGCCGTGTCAGGTTTACCCAGACACGGCCTTTGTTACGTCGCCACACCAAGCTGTCGATTAACTTTGCGTCAACTCAATCCCTGTCATCAACGCACCCTCAGTAAAAGCGGACGGCGGGCACACTGAGCCCAACCGCCGCGCAATAATATCTTCAGCCCCCCGTACAATGCGAGAAACAAGCGCCTGGCAGCTTGGAATATCGTTAATCAGCGCCTGCGCCAGCCCTACTGTCCAGATGCCTGCGTTAATGTCGCCCTCTTCGTAAACGCGCCGTCCTTTCGCGCCCGAGACTACAGGCCCAATATCCTGAATGCCAAGGCCCTTTTTCTCTAGTTCAAGAACTGCTTCAGCAGTCTGATTACGTGCTACCCGGCTGCTATTACGAAGACTACGCAGAATCACGCAGGTATCGCCTTCAGACTGAGCCACAATAGCCTCTTTCACTCTATTGTGAATTGGCGCTTCTTTCGTGCACATAAATCGGGTGCCCATATTAATGCCTTCCGCGCCAAGAGCCAGCGCACCAACAAGCGATCGCTCGTCGACCATTCCACCAGAAGCGATCACCGGGATCTTTAGCCGATTAACAGCGATAGGAATCAATATAAAGTTGGGTATATCCTCTTCACCAACATGCCCCGCACATTCGAAACCATCGATACTGATAATATCCGCACCCAAGTCCTGTGCTGTCAGCGCATGCCGCACAGTAGTGCATTTGTGCAATATGGTGATGCCCGCCTCTTTGAACTTGGTAATATGCTCGCCGGGATTGCTACCGGCCGTCTCTACAATTTTCACGCCAGAGTCGATGATCGCCTGTCGATAAGCATCGTAGGGAACTGGCTTCAAAGTCGGTAGAATCGTTAAGTTCACACCAAAAGGCTTGTCTGTCATTGAGCGCACACGAGCAATCTCGTTAACCAGAGCTTCAGGCGAAGGCTGCGTAAGCGCAGTGATAATCCCGAGTCCGCCCGCATTCGACACTGCAGCGGCCAACTCAGCATAACTAACCCACTGCATACCACCCTGCACGATCGGGTGCTCGATGCCCAGCATACGGGTAATCTTCGTTTCCATAATGTTTTCCTCGGGATATTTGATATGGGAAACAATTCGATGAATCGTGTTCAATCCAAGTCGTTACCACGCATATCGGCATTACGCCGGGCGCGCGCGGCCAGATCCGACAAGATCGTTCCGATCTGGCTCGGATCGTCTATTGGGTTTGCACCAGGGCCTCGATGCCAGCCCTCCAAAGCCGCCAAAATACCGCCGCCAGCTTCAAATACTCTGCCCGTGACATCCGTGCTTTCTTCACTGGCCAGCCAGACCACGACAGGAGCAATCCATCGCGGATCA
>DATCVA010000126.1:0-17646 GCA_036567205.1 Eoetvoesiella sp.
TTTATCGACCTCAAGCAAGCTCATGCTCGTCCATCCCTCCGAGGTATGCAGTCTGAACTGCCGGATTTACCCGAATTTCATCGGGCGTCCCTTCCGCCAGCGTGCGGCCTTCATAAAGTACGGTAATACGCTCGGCTAAGGCAAACATGGCGTCCATGTCGTGCTCGACAATGACCATGCTGCGACCTTCGCGTATTGATTTAAGCAACGCTACGACCTGCACCCGCTCTTCAGGGCCCAAACCAGCCAAAGGCTCGTCGAACAGCAGCACATTGGCTCCGGTGGCCAGGGCAAGGCCAATTTCAAGACGGCGCTTTTCTCCGTAGGGAAGCTCTGAAACCACGGTATCGGCCCGATGTGTCAACCCCACCATATCAATCGCGGCGTTGACCTGCTCGTCCAGCCCTACCGAGTGATGCAAGCCCCGCAACATATCGGTCCGGAACTTGCCACGGCTACGGGCCAGCACCGGAATCATGGTGTTTTGTCTGACGGTTTGCCTCTCGAACAGCTGGTTAATTTGATAGCTTTTACTCATGCCAAGCTGGCACACCGCTGTGACGCCGATACCGGTGATTTCCCTTCCCCGGAAAAAAACCTGGCCATTAGTCGTGGCAAGCTCACCAGCCAGCATGGCAAAAAAGGTTGATTTCCCTGCACCGTTGGGGCCAATGACGCCGCGCACCTCGCCTTCGGACAGCGAGAACGTCACATCATTAACCGCTGTCAGTCCACCGTACTGCTTGGTGATGCCGCGCGCCTCAAGAACCGGCGCGCCCTCACGGCCCAGTGTTGTTGGCGCCACGATATTGAGTTTGGCCATTACCTTGGTATCGGCCTCCGGATCGACCTCGATGGCGGTATTGCGCCGCCGCCTGAAAAACTCGAGGACGGCGCCGGCAACCCCATGGCGAAACACCGTAACCAACACCACAAAGACGATCCCCAATATGAGTTTCCAGTAGGATCCTATATTGGCCACCTGCTGCAGGCCTTCATACAGAAATAACCAGATAGTCGCCCCAAAGAGCGGCCCCAACAATGTTCCCGCGCCACCCATGACCGTTTGTATAACCAGTTGCGCAGAGGTGTCCAGCGCAAATGCGTCGGGAGGCATATAGGCCTGAAAGATACCCAGCAAGCCTCCCGCCAGGCCGCCGTACGCGGCCGCTATTACAAAAACAGTCAGCTTATAGCCTTGTATTTCATGCCCCAACGCCATGGCGCGTCTTGGATTGCCGCGAATGGCTTTCAACACAGCGCCAAATGGCGAATGGACAATACGCCGGGCAATGAAATAGCCAATAAAGAAAAAGAGAGCAACAAACCAGTACATGGGCCAGCCACTGGAAATATTGATCGTTGTAAAACCCAATGCTATTTCAGGCGGAGGAACGCCGGCAATTCCATTTTCGCCGCCGGTATAGCGCTTGAACGACGAGTTCTGCAAAAAATAAAACATTTCGCCGAAGGCCAGCGTGCTCATGGCAAAATAAATGCCCGTACGGCGCAAGGTTAAATAACCGATGACCAGGCCCGCCAAGGCCGCCGCAACAGTACCGATAAGCAGTGCCAGCAGCATATGCGGGACCAGGTTGGCTGTTAGCAAATACGCTGCCACAAAGCCGCCAGTCCCGTAGAACGCGGACTGCCCAAATGACAGTAAGCCCGTATATCCGAACAGCAGATCGAACCCAAGGCCAAACAGGCCCCAAATCAGTATGCGTGTCAGCAAGTCGGCGCTCATGCCCAAATGCGGCAGTACGAAGGGCGCTGCCAGCAAGCATAAGCCCACAATCATTTCAGGGATTTGCCGGCTTGCAGCGGAGCCGAATCGATTTTGCGTGCTCATTCGCGGCCCTCCGTTCCCATAAGTCCCTGAGGGCGGAAAATAAGAACAAGCGCCATCACTACAAATAGCATTACATCGGAATAGGCAGGATCGAACATAGATGTCAGACTAAGAATTTCGCCCGCGATAATGCCGCCGATGATGGCCCCGGGAAAAGACCCTACACCGCCGATGACCACGACCACAAACGAATCAACGAGTATCCGGTGCCCCATGTCGGGCGCCAGCGTGACGATGGGAGAGTCGATGACGCCGGCATAACCGGCCGCCATGGCTCCAATACCAAATACCAGCAGAAACGTGCGCTTCACGTTAATGCCCAGAACGTTGACCATTTGCGAGTCTTCGATCCCGGCGCGCACGATTAACCCCAGACTTGTCCTATACAGGACGTAATAAAGCACCACAAGAGTACCGGCCGCGATTCCCAGGGCCTGCAGACGATAAAGCGGATAGACCAGTGAGCCGATGTGAACAATGCCCTGTCCCCATTCGGGGGTGGGCATCGACAGACTGACTCCGCCGTAAATTGAGCGGACAATCTCGACGAGGACCATGCCGATTCCGAATGTGACCAAAATCTGATCCTCGGGGGGACGCCCGTAATACAAGCGCATCAGGCCTCGTTCAATCACCAGCCCCACAAACAAAGTAAACACCGCGCCTACCGCAATCGCAATCAAAAATGATTCAGTCATGCCATAGGCGGTATAGCCGGCATAAGCCCCTACAACAAACAGGGCCCCATGCGCGAAATTAACAACACCGAGCGTGCCGTAGATGATGGTCAATCCGGTACTGATAAGCGCCAGCAACAGGCCTGTCGCAAGCCCGTTGAAAAGCTGAGATAAGAATAACGACATGCTCGGCATTCAAGCTCCTCCTTATGAAGTTAGTGCACTGAACTGAGTCGCAAAAGTCTTTCCATTTCCAATTCAGTCGTGAACACGAAGGCGAAGCGCAGACGGTACATTCGTACGGCTGCTGCGCCGATACCGTTCACGGTTGATTTAGAAATAAAATTAGACGTAAGCTCCCAGTTTGCAACCCAGCACACCAAGTTCGGGCACAACGTCAGCGCCATTGACCACCTCGACAATGTCGAAAATATCTTCTTTGCTTTTCATATCGGCCGGCTTTTTACCGCGCACAATCGGGAAGTTAATAACACCCTGGTGATCTTCGCCGCGGAAGTACACCTCGCCAACCGGCCCCTGCCGCTTCTCGCCCTTCTCGTAGGCCTTGATGACATCTGGCGGATAGAAAGTGCCGGCACGCTCGCAAGCGTCAGCCCACAATGCCGTTTGCAAATAAGCGATATAGGCCGAATCGTGCGGCTTGCCGCCAAATTTTTTCTCGAAAGCATCAACAAAATCTTTGGCTATGGGATATTTGTCTTGCAATGTCCACCAAAAACCGGTTGCACCGTACACACCTTGCATGATTTCGGGGCCGACCTCTTCGCCAAGGAATGGCGCCATGTATGGCACCACCAATGCCATCTTGTCGAGTATGCCGAACTGCTTGGCCTGCTTGATGGAATTAGAAGCATCAGCGCCGTACGCCACCACGACCAGCGTATCGGCGCCGCTATTGGCGATATTGATAAGGTATGAGCTGTAGTCCTTGGCCCCCAGCGGGTGCACCTGCTCGCCAACCGTTTTCCAGCCTTGCTTTTCGGTGAACTCGACCATGGAATCGTAGGTGGTATGGCCGTAGGTGTAATCGGGAACCAGGTAAACAGCTTTGCGATCTTTACCCAGCGATTTTGCAATCACCGGAGCAATCGCCTTGGAAGCTGAGTACGCAAAATGGCACAAGCGAAAGCCATAGCGCTGGCAGTCAGAGCCCGTGGTTTCATTCGAACCGCTGATGGCAGCCAGGTAAATGGTTTTTTCGCGGTCGCATACCTTCTGTAAGGCAATCGCGACAGCGCTGCTGACGCTGCCCGAAATCATCATGGCTTTGTTATCGTGAATAAAGCGGCTGGCCGCCTGAACGGCCGTATTGGGCTTGGTTTCGGCATCGGCCACGCCGAACTTGACCGTTTTACCCAAGACGCCTTTTTTGGTAAGCGGCGAGATTTTCTTCATTTGCTCAGCCCCGGCGTTGATCTGTTCGATTGCCAGTTCGTAGCCTTTGCGCTCGTCGGCCCCTTCGGCCGAGTACGGTCCGGTAAGATCCAGCGGCAGTCCTACAAAAACTGAATCTCCGGCGACCCCGGCCGGGTAATTGCCCACCGGCTTTTTGTCATCGGCAGCCAGCGAAACGCCTGGCAACGCCGACGCCAGCATGCCGCCCGCTGCGCCCACGCCCATCTTAAGCATGTTGCGCCGGCCTTCGCCGGAATGCTGACTCTTGTTTGATTTTTTGTTATCCATCTTGTGTCTCCTGAGTGATATACCAAAAATGGTTTACTTGCTCTGAAGCCGATCTTGACGCCGGCTTAGTACTGCAATGACATTGTTTGCCTGTTTTTATCGTTACGTGCGTTCATTAATAGTCAGTCCGGTTAATTGGCTTGCCATACCGTTAAACGCGCAATGAATCCATTACCAAATCCGCTAACGTTTTAAAGTTGATGCTCTGGTTTTTATTAACTTTTCAGCACAGTGCTATTAGTACAATTTGAAACTTACGCAAGACTTACACAACATTTCTTTATGCGGCAGGCGCGCTTTTACCTGCCTGCATCACGACGGCATTGCTTGATTGTTTATGTTTTAGGGACAGTTGAACCAGCGTCCCGTTGAAGCTTGGTAAATGCTTGTAGCCCCGGTCATAGCCTGGCGCGTGCCGGGTTTCCGTACGCCGTAGCCCCGGAAGGAACGTTGCGGGTTACGAGGCTGCCCGCGCCGACCAGTGCGTTATCGCCAATGGTCACGCCCGGCAATATGATTGCGCCGGCTCCAATCCATACATTACGGCCAATACGCACAGGACGTCCAAACTCCACTCCGGTTTCACGCTGAGCGAAATCCCGTGGATGGTCAGCGGCAAGAATCTGTACGCCCGGACCTATCTGCGTCTTGTCGCCGATAGTGACTTCAACCACATCCAGAATGACGCAATTAAAATTAATAAATACGTGTGCGCCAACGCTAATGTTGAAACCGTAATCGCAGTAAAATGGCGGCCGAATCAGCGTGCCCTCGCCTACACTGGCGAAATGCTGTAAAAGCAATGCCCGCTGTTCGACTCTTGGCATGGCTAATGTAGCGTTGTATCGATCCAGCCACGCCATATTCGCCATAAGATCAGCCTGAAGTTCAGGGTCCGACACATCATAGAGTTCACCCGCAAGCATCTTGTCTTTTTCGCTGCGCACCATGCACCTTCCTTATTTACTGTTAAAGCTTGCATAGCCGAAGTGAAGCAGCCGGAAGCTATGCGAACATCGTCCGAATAACTTCACCCCGATACCATCGCCGGCCAACAATACGATGCCGCCAAGAACACCGAATATCTGTTTGCAGCGATTACCGATCAAATCACATTCGGGAGGCGCTAAGCAAGTCGAAAAAAAACGCCTGGCCGAAACCAGACGTAAATTACTCGCTGCTCACTCAAATACTACTTACTACTCTACTTACTCAAATGCTACCGCGGATGCCTAACGTTATAGTCCAGTATGACGCTGGCTGGCCTGATTACTTCCTGAATACGCCGCTCAATAATGACAAAATTGCCAGCACCAGAAATACGAAAAATAAAATCTTCGCGATTGACGCAGCGCCAGCTGCAATCCCTCCAAAGCCCAGAACAGCGGCAATTATCGCAATAATGAAAAAAACGATCGCATAATTAAGCATGGCACCTCTCCCGTCAGTGATTTTTATGGGATTCGATACAAGCGGTGTCAGTAACGGCTTATAAAGTCGTCAATTTCCTTTTCGGCCTGCTCTTTCGTGCGGCCATAGCGCTCCTGAATAATCCCGGAGAGCTTTTCAGCATTGCCTTCTACTTTCGCCAGATCATCGTCGGTGAGCTCTCCCCATGCGACTTTTGCTTTTCCTGCCAGCTGTTTCCACTTACCCTCGAATGTATCTTGATTCATGGTGTGCACTCCTAAAATTGACCTACGGTGACTCTGGACTAGCTGCTTTTACCGTAAAGCAGCCAAACCGCCGCGTCAAACGTCGTTGTTATTGAATGTAAACTCGACTCCACCGGGCGTCTAATTGCCATCACACTGCAAAAATCGCTACGTAATCAACGCTTTAGTCTATGCCCTAACATATGGTTGTATGCAAGCAAGAACCTCTTGACGTAGCAATTAGTTGTCGATAAGGCTACGTCGTAACAATTAAAGTCCGCACGATATTCAATATCCGACTATGCAATCACGAAAACATTCGTTTTATTAACTAGCGCTTCTGAATAAGCTGGAAACGGAACTACTCCACAACCTAATTCGTTTCAGAGGTAAAGCAGATGTTGTTCAGAATATTCATCCAGACAGCGTTGGTTGCTACAGTGGCCACGACCGCGGCATATGCATTGGTCCTTTGGCACTAGTCTGCAGGATCAATGCCAGCGGCTCCTGACCGTAGTCGTTATTCAGAATACAACTAAGAAAATGCGAAAAAAATCGTTCTCTTTATAACCATGCAATGTAACCATGGCACTCTTTAGCCGAGCCCGTCATTAATTCAAATATTCATTGACCGAGTCGTTATGCAAGTCGCTCTGCCCCTAACCGTAGTAAAAAACAAAGCCTTCAGAGTGCTTCCCGGATTTAATTTGTCCCTGGGCTTTACGCTGCTGTATTTAAGCCTGATAGTTCTGCTGCCTTTGTCTGCGGTTTTCCTTAAGACGTTCACCATGACCTGGGACGCATTTATATCGACCGTTACGTCCGACCGGCTCATGGCGTCATACAGATTGACCTTTGGCGCTTCGTTATTAGCCGCAGCCATTAATGTGGTGTTCGGGGGAGTCGTCGCCTGGGTGCTGGTGCGCTATACCTTCCCAGGTAAAAAAATCATTGATGCACTGGTCGATTTGCCGTTTGCCTTACCCACGGCCGTCGCAGGTATTGCCCTGACGGCGCTGTATGCCCCCAACGGCTGGATAGGACAGTATTTGGAACCACTGGGCATCAAAGTAGCGTTCACTTCGCTAGGCGTGCTAGTTGCGTTAACCTTCATCGCTCTTCCTTTTGTGGTGCGCACGGTTCAGCCTGTCCTTGAGGAAGCCGAACGCGGCCTTATCGGCAATCAGACTTACTCTGATCACAGCGGCCATTGCAGGGCAACGAAGAGGAAGAAGCAGCCCTGGTCCTGGGCTCCTCGGGCTGGAAAACGTTCTGGCAGGTAACCGTACCCAATATAAAATGGGGTCTACTGTATGGCGTCATCCTGTGCAATGCACGGGCCATGGGAGAATTCGGTGCAGTGTCGGTGGTATCGGGCCATATTCGCGGCGAAACCAACACCATGCCGCTGCATGTCGAAATCCTTTATAACGAATATAACTTTTCGGCCGCCTTTGCCGTCGCATCGCTGCTTGCGTTGCTGGCTCTGGTAACGCTGGCCCTTAAGTCCTTTATTGAATGGCGGCTGCACGCAAGACCGTCGTCTGAATATCAGCAGGAGTATGCAAGTGAGCATTGAAGTTCGCAATATCAACAAGCGGTTCGGCAACTTTGTTGCACTGAACAACGTATCGCTTAACTTTCCCACCGGCGAGCTATCGGCCTTGCTGGGGCCTTCCGGCTGCGGCAAAACCACCTTGCTGCGTATTATTGCGGGTCTGGAACAGGCGGACAGCGGTCAGGTTTTGCTCGAGGGCGAAGACGCTTCGGCGCGCCACGTCCGTGAGCGGCAAGTAGGCTTTGTGTTTCAGCACTACGTGCTATTCAAACACATGACCGTGTTCGAAAACATTGCCTTTGGCCTGCGTGTCAAACCGCGCAGCACCCGTCCCTCCGAAGAGGTAATTCGCGAGAAGGTCATGCGCCTGCTCGAACTGGTTCAACTAGATTGGCTGGCCGATCGCTACCCATCCCAACTGTCAGGCGGGCAGCGCCAGCGCATCGCCCTGGCCCGCGCCTTGGCCGTCGAACCGCGCGTGCTGCTGCTGGACGAACCTTTCGGAGCGCTTGATGCCAAAGTGCGCAAAGAACTGCGCCGCTGGCTGCGCCGCCTGCACGACGAATTGAACGTGACCAGTATTTTTGTCACTCACGACCAGGAAGAAGCCCTTGAGGTTGCCGACCAAATTGTTGTAATGAACAAAGGCAATGTAGAACAAATCGGCAAGCCCGCCGACGTCTACAATCACCCCGCATCGCCCTTCGTTTATGGCTTCCTGGGAAATGTAAACCTGTTTCGCGGCCGGATTCACCAAGGTTTCCTGGAAGCAGGATCAACAAGCTTTGCCGCGCCCGATCATGCAGAGGCTCAAGATGAGCAAGGCGTGGCTTATGTTCGCCCCCACGATATCGAAATTGATCGCTATACACCTGGCGCCGAAGGCATCGTGGCACAGTTGCTGCATGCACATGCCATTGGCCCGTTGGCGCAACTCGAGCTTGAGCGCGATGACAATCACGAGTTAATCGAAGCCGTTATTTCGAATGAGCAATTTAGTCGCCTGCAACTTAAAGCCGGCGAAAAACTGCTGGTCAAACCTAAACGCCTGCAGGTTTTTGTCGACCACACGGTTTAGACCCAATAGTGAACTTTCAGCAACTACGTTCTATTCGCGAGGCGGCTCGGCGCGGCTACAACCTGACGGAAGTCGCCAACGCTCTGTTTACATCGCAACCTGGTGTAAGCCGCCAAATTCGCGAACTTGAGGAAGAGCTCGAGGTAGACATTTTTGAACGCAATGGCAAACGTCTGACGGGGCTTACCAAACCTGGCAAAGAAATCCTGCCCATTATCGACCGCCTGTTGCTGGAAGCCGAAAACCTGAAAAAAGCCGGACAACAATTCACACATAAAACCAATGGCACACTGACCATAGCTACAACCCACACACAGGCCAGATATGTATTGCCCAATGTGGTCTAGGCGTTCAGAAAAGCGTTCCCGCATGTGCGCATAGCACTGCAACAAAGTTCTCCGGAACATATCGCCGAGTGGGTCATTTCCGGCAAAGCCGATATTGGCATAGCTACGGAAGGCCTGACAGAGCCCCCCTAGCCTTGGCACGCCATCAGTTTGTTCAAATCGAGTATGGTGACTTCACGCCCCTGAACCGTAATCAACCCTTTAGACGACAAGTCGTGCAAGATACGCGAGAAATGCTCCGGAGTCAGATTAAGGCGTGAAGCAATTACGGTTTTGCTGGTTGCAAGGCGAAACGGCTGGCCATTTTCAGGCGGATTGCCCTTTAAAAGATACCCGATTACACGCTCGGTTCCATTCCGAAGCGAATAAGTTTCAACATCGATCATAAGACTATGCAGGCGCTGGCTTAATCCGGCAAGCATCTTGCGCGCAAATTTAGAGTCACGTTCAATCTCGGCAAAAATAGCGGTATTAGTCACATGCAGCACCAGCGTATCTGCCAATGCCTGCGCCGAAACGATGTATGCTTTTTCCATGAACATCAATGCTTCACCAAAACTTTCGCCTGGACCAACAATTTTGACTACTTTCTCATCGCCCATCGGGGAAGTAAATGCCAGCTTGATCTGACCATACACAACACTATGAAAACCCAGGCAAGGTTCGCCACGGCGAAACAGCGTATCGCCCCTGGCCAACAACACCTCGGTTGTGGACAGAGCAATACTGTCAAGTTCGGAGGGCGCCAACTCATTAAATAAAGGCAGTCTGCACAGGAAATCCTGAACCTTGATATTTTTAGTCATGTCGGGGCCCGCGATAGCTTATAAATGCATTGCTCTGATTATGGCATGCCTGAATATTATGAAAATACTGCTGAACATTCTTGGAACCGTTGCGCTGGCACTTGCCATTCTAGGAATTTTTTTACCGCTTTTACCCACCACTCCGTTTTTGCTATTGGCGTCGGCATGCTATCTGCGTGGTTCCAGGCGTATGCATCGGTGGCTGGTCAGCAATCGCGTATTTGGCGAGTATCTAAACAATATCCAAAACAACCGCGGCATTCCGCTGCGAGGCAAAATACTTGCCCTATTGTTTCTATGGCTGTCGTTAGCGTATTCGGCCTATGCCATGCCGTTGTTGTGGGTGCAAGTCTTGTTGCTGATACCCGGCATTGGAGTAACCGTGTATTTGCTGCGCATGAAGACCCTGACAACGCCGCCACCCAAACAGTTTGACTAAGCTCCATGCGCCATACCGGCCTTGTAAATCTATGACCAGAGAATCCATCCGTCTGGCTAAGGCACTATTAAGCCTGCTATTACCGCCTATCTCCTGCCTATTTTGACCATTCGGCTCAGAATGGCCTGCAAAATATCGTATCATTACAGCGAAACTCCCTCCATCCCTGTAGAGCCTTGATGTCGCTGATTTTTATCCTTGCACTGCCTTTTGTGGGCAGCCTTGTTGCTGCCTTACTGCCGTCCAACGCACGCAATCTTGAAGCGTGGCTTTCAGGCATCGTGGCCATCACGTGCGCAGTTCTGGTGATTCTGGAGTTTCCAAACGTGGTCGATGGCGGTGTCGTCAAGGTAGTAAGCCCCTGGATGGCCACCCTTAACCTTGACTTCACTTTGCGGCTGGACGGCTACGCCTGGCTATTCACGCTGCTCATTACCGTCATGGGCGCATTAGTCGTCTTGTACGCGCGTTACTACTTATCGCCCCAAGATCCGGTTCCACGATTTTTCTCATTTTTTCAGCTATTTATGGGCTCCATGCTTGGCGTGGTGCTGTCGGGAAACCTGGTTCAACTGGTTGTGTTCTGGGAACTGACCAGCCTCTCATCGTTCATGCTCATAGCCTATTGGCATCACAGGCTTGATGCGCGGCGGGGCGCGCGCATGGCCTTTACCATTACCGGAGCTGGCGGGTTATGTTTGCTGGCAGGTGTGCTCATGCTGGGCCATATAGTGGGCAGCTACGACCTGGATATCGTATTGGCATCGGGCCATTTGGTGCGCACCCATCCCTGGTACACAACCATCGTGGTATTGATTGCCCTGGGCGCGCTTACCAAAAGCGCTCAATTCCCATTCCATGTGTGGTTGCCCAATGCAATGGCCGCTCCCACCCCCGTTTCGGCATACTTGCACTCGGCCACAATGGTTAAGGCTGGCGTATTCTTGCTGGCACGATTCTGGCCTGTACTGGCCGGCACCGACGAATGGTTTTGGATTATCGGCGGCGCGGGGCTCTGTTCGCTGGTGATCGGCGCCTATGCGGCCATTTTCCAACAAGACATGAAGGGCGTACTGGCCTATTCAACCATCAGCCACTTGGGACTTATTACCTTGCTGCTGGGAATGAACAGCAAACTGGCGCTAGTAGCCGCCGTCTTCCACATGGTGAACCATGCCACATTTAAAGCATCGCTCTTTATGGCGGCGGGCATTGTTGATCACGAGACAGGCACGCGCGACCTGGGGCGCCTGTCCGGGCTTCGCTACGCCATGCCCATCACGGCCACGCTAGCCATCGTTGCAGCGGCATCAATGGCCGGCGTACCGCTGCTTAACGGCTTTTTATCCAAGGAAATGTTTTTCGCCGAGACGGTCTTTGTCAGCGGCGACGTAATAGCACAGTATGCTTTACCCCTGGCCGCCGTAGTTGCCAGCGCTTTCAGCGTGACCTATTCCCTGCGATTCATCACACAGGTTTTCTTTGGCAAACCGGCCAACGACTTGCCGCGCGCACCTCATGAGCCGCCGTTCTGGATGCTGGTACCCAGTGCTTTGCTTGTCCTGACTTGCCTGGTCGTCGGTATTTTCCCCAGTTATACCCTTGGCCCGTTGCTGCACGCTGCAGCCTATTCCATTTTGGGCGCGGGCACGCCCGTCTATAGCCTCAAGATCTGGCATGGGTTCAGCCTGCCGCTCGTAATGAGCTTTACAGCCTTGCTCGGCGGAATCGCCCTGTTGTTTGCCCTACGCCATAGCCAAAACGCCCAACCTGGCAAGGCCCCGCTGATTTACCGATTCGACGGCCGGCGTTCGTTTGAAAACCTGCTCGAAGGCGTCGACACAGCAGCCACCTATATTCTTGACTGGGTCTTTTCTCCGCGGCTGCAACGTCAAATTCTGGTGGTAGTTATATTCACCTTTCTGGTAGCCATGCTACCGCTGCTGAGCGGCAATTGGATGCAACCCGAACTGTCTACTCCGGTTAATCTGTTTTTCATTGTTTTATGGATAGCCGGAGGCGCATGCGCCATTGGTGCGGCCCGGCAAGCAAAGTATCACCGCCTTGCTTCGCTGGCATTGGCCGGCGGCGCCGGGTTGGCAACCAGCCTGACCTTTGCCTGGTTTTCGGCCCCCGACCTTGCACTGACACAATTGGCTGTCGAGGTGGTAACCGTTGTACTGATTTTACTGGGCCTGCGCTGGTTGCCGCCGCGCGTCGAGTCTGCCGGGCCGGAGTTGGGCAGCAAAGCACATACGCTGGCACGTCGCTTCCGCGATCTTATTGTGGCTATCGTAAGCGGGGCCGGGCTCGCAGCCCTGGCTTATGCCGTTCTCACCCGGCCGAGCAGCGACGGCATATCAAGCTTTTTTATCCAGAATGCACTTCCCGAAGGCGGGGGGTCGAACGTAGTGAACGTCATATTGGTCGATTTCCGGGGTTTCGATACATTCGGCGAGATTACCGTCCTGGGCATTGTGGCCCTGACCGTATATGCATTGCTGCGACGCTTTCGTCCACCGCCAGAGAGCATCAAAGCGCCTACCCCCCGCCGGCGCCCGACGACTCGTCAAAAAGAGGCCATTGCTGTTCATGACCCGGATCCAGACGCGCTATTGCCGACAGGCCCCATGAAGGTGCCCGCAGTGCTGGTACGCTTGCTGCTGCCCATGGCGGCCCTGGTCTCATTGTTTTTCCTGCTCCGCGGACACAACCTGCCTGGCGGCGGATTTGTTGGCGGTTTGATCATGGCCACGGCAATCATTCTGCAATACATGGTTGGCGGCGTTGTCTGGGTTGAGTCGCGACAAAGTATCCGGCCGCAATATTGGATTGCCCTTGGCCTGCTGGCGGCCGGCGGCGCTGCGATGTCGGCATGGTGGGGCATGCGGCCGTTTCTTTCAGCCATTGCGCTGGACGTCGCACTGCCCATTATCGGACACCTTCATTTGTCCAGCGTGCTGCTTTTCGATACCGGGGTGTATATGCTGGTCATTGGCGCCACCGTACTGATTTTGGTAGCGCTTGCCCACCAGTCCCTGCGATTCCGCCGCAAGCCGCCCGTGCAAATGCCAATCGCCTCAATTCAGGGAGAACTTTAATGGAAATAGTATTAGCCCTGGCTATCGGCGTATTGGCCGGCTCAGGCGTGTGGCTGATTTTGCGGCCCCGAACCTTTCAGGTAATTATGGGTTTATCGCTGCTTTCATATGCGGTCAACCTGTTTATATTTGGCATGGGGCGCCTGACCATCGGTGCAGCGCCCGTTATTAACGCCAGTAAAGGAGCGAACCCCGCGCTTTATACCGACCCGGTTCCCCAGGCGCTTGTCCTTACGGCCATTGTCATCGGTTTTGCCACCACGGCGCTCTTTCTTGTAGTGCTGCTGGCATCGCGCGGACTGGCGGGCAACGATCACGTCGACGGCCGGGAGGCAAACTTGTGATCAACTGGCTTCCGCATCTTCCCATTTTTCCTGTGGCCGTGCCGCTACTGACTGGCGCCCTGCTTTTATTAGTAAAAGACTCGCGCCGTAGAACCCGTGTCGGCATGGTTCTGATTTCAGTACTGATCCAGTTGGCGGTAGCGATCAAACTGCTGTCCATAACGTCCGGGTCCCAGCCAGTTCTTTGGCCCAATTCAATTGCGGTCTATCTGTTGGGCGACTGGCCCGCGCCGTTCGGCATTGTCATGGTGGTTGATCGGTTGTCTGCCATCATGCTTACCTTAAGCGCCACGCTGGCCATTGCCACGCTGGTGTACTCGACGGCTCGCTGGGATCGCGCCGGAGTTCATTTCCATGCGCTTTTCCAGTTTTTGCTCATGGGCTTGAACGGCGCCTTTCTTACGGGCGATTTGTTCAATCTATTCGTCTTTTTCGAAGTCCTGCTTGCCGCGTCGTACGGCTTGATGTTGCACGGATCCGGAGAAATGCGCGTAGCGGCAGGTCTGCACTATATAGCAACCAATTTAGTCGCGTCATTTCTGCTGCTCATCGCCATTGCGCTCATTTATGGAGTTACCGGCACCCTGAATATGGCCGACCTGGCCGTGAAGGCCGGCC
Source organism: Eoetvoesiella sp. (assembly GCA_036567205.1). Taxonomy (GTDB): domain Bacteria; phylum Pseudomonadota; class Gammaproteobacteria; order Burkholderiales; family Burkholderiaceae_B; genus DATCVA01. Next base: position 14,180 of record DATCVA010000126.1, read on the forward strand.
AGCTGGCCGGCCCGGACCGCAGCCTTTTTGAAGCGGCGGCAGCCATATTGGGTATGGCGTTTTTAATCAAAGCAGCAGCGTGGCCCTTGAACTTCTGGCTACCGGCTGCCTATGCCAATGCCTGCGCTCCGGTGGCCGCCGTTTTCGTCATCATGACCAAGGTGGGAATCTATTCCCTGGTACGGCTGGGCTCTTTACTTTTACCTACGGGCGCGCCAGCGGCATTCGGCGGCGAATGGATGTTCCCGGTCGGTCTGGCCACTCTGGCCTTTGGCACCATCGGCACGCTGGCCGCGCAACAGACCGAACGCCTGGTCGGGTACTGCGTTATCGTTTCATCCGGCACCTTGCTTGCCGCGCTCGGAATGCCCGGAGTGATACTGACCGGGCCTGCTCTCTTTTATCTGATCAGTTCAGTCCTGGCGATCGGTGCATTTTATCTGTTGATCGAAATGATCGAGCGCACCCGCAGCTTTGGCGCTGACGTATTGGCGGTCAGTCTCGAGGCGTTCGAGCTGGAAGACCCGGAATCCCCGGATCGTTCCGACGATGTGGTGGGTGTTGCAATACCGGCTGCCATGGCGTTTTTAGGAATGGCCTTTATTGCCTGCGCCCTGCTGGTGATTGGCCTGCCGCCCTTATCGGGTTTTGTCGCGAAGTTTTCGCTGCTATCGGCCGCGCTGCAAACATCCAGCACCGACACCCCATCTGTTGCAGCCTGGATATTGGTAGCGTCTGTGCTGGTATCCAGCCTGGCTACCATGATTGCGCTGTCTCGCGCCGGTATACGGTTGTTCTGGAGCGCCGAAGACTCAATCACGCCGCGTCTGCGCGTAAGCGAAGCCGCACCGGTAGGTATACTGATCCTGGCATGCATTGCACTGGCCATCTGGGCAGGCCCCGTGGCCAGCTACCTGAACGATGCGGCGCTATCGCTTGACCGGCCCCAATCGTACATTGATGCAGTACTTACCCAACCCACGGTACGCCCTCTTGCATCGGGGAATGCACAATGAAACGCTATTTTTACCGGCTTCTTCTGCCCCTGCTTTTACTGGCGATTTGGCTGCTGTTGAACAATACCGTGTCGGCAGGGCAACTGGTGCTTGGCGCAACGCTATCGCTTTTACTGGCATGGGCGGCAACAGCTTTGCGGCCGATCTACTCGCGGCCAAAACGTCTGCTGGTCCTGGCCACACTATTTTGGCACGTGTTCGTTGATATCACGCGCTCCAATATTCAAGTTGCAAAGCTGATCTGGCGCGGCCATGCGTCGCACAGTCCGGGCTTTATAAAGATCCCGATTGATATTCGCGACCCTCACGGCCTGGCGGCACTGGCGTGTATTGTCACTTACACTCCTGGCACGGTTTGGTCCGGATTTTCGGAAAAAAACCGGATAATGACCTTACATGTGCTGGACCTTAAAGACGAGGGCGCCTGGTTCGAAATCATCAAACAGCGCTACGAGCGTCCTTTAATGGAGATATTTGAATGAATACCGTACTTTTATGGGCGGGTACATTTGCATTGTGCTGTTTTGCCCTGGGTCTGGGCTGTGCCGCGGTGCGCCTGTTGCGCGGCCCTACGCCGCAAGATCGGGTGCTTGCTCTGGACACCATGTACATCAATGGCATGTTAATTATTTTGACCCTGGGCATACGATTCGGCACCGACATATATTTTGACATTGCCTTGCTGATAGGCATGTTCGGTTTCGTCAGTTCCGCCGCAATGGCCAAGTTTCTGCTTCGTGGCGAGGTTATCGAGCCATGACTACCGTACCATTGTGGGCCTCTATTCCCGCCAGCATACTTTTAATTATTAGCGGAGTACTAACGCTGATCGGTTCAGCGGGCTTGCTGCGATTCAAGCGTTTTTATTCGCGCATGCATGCCCCGACTCTGGGCAATACGCTGGGTGTGGCGGCGGTATTGCTGGCTTCGATCCTGGTTTCCTCCGCACTGGTCGGTCGACCGGTATTGCATCAGATCCTGATTACGTTTTTTCTGATTATTACGTCGCCTGTAACCGCCATGCTGTTAATGCAAGCCGCAATTAGTCGTGACCCGCGGCGCCCGGTCGACGACGACGATTAACAATCCAATTAGACTAATGGCTTAATTATTTTGTAACATCAATCTTTTCGGTTTCTTTTATACTGTTTTCCAAGGCTTCCGTAGCCATCGTGGTTCGAATCGCTCTAAGGAGACAGATATGCATAACCGAACAGAAACCGTCCGTTTTCCCCTTCAGGCCCTTACCGTTTTCACCATGTTTGCTGCTTGCCTGTTTTCGGCTGCTGTATTGGCCCAAGGGACAAGCCTTGGCACGACCCCGCCAACGTTAAGTCCCCAGGCCCAATATAAACTCGACGTCGAGCGCTGCAAGACAGGGCAAACAAATCAGGATCAAGCGACCTGTATGCAAGAAGCCGGCGCAGCCCTTGAAGAGGCCAAGCGTAATCGTTTAAACAACGGACAAGCCGGCTCATACCAGCAAAATGCAACCGACCGTTGTAATGCCCTGCCGCAAGGCGAGCGCCAGGATTGCCTGACGCAAATGGCTGGCCAGAACACGACGGTTCAGGGCAGCATCGGGGGCGGCGGCGTGTTACGTGAAACCACTATCACCACAACACCGTCTCAGCCTGACGCGCTCACTGCGCCTGCTACACCCCAAATGCCAGGAACGCCATCAACCGCCCCCATGGACAAACCAGCCAACTCAATCAAATAGGCGGGCTAAAAGCGGTTGTTATCAAGGAATGTATCCGATACAGCGCTGATACCGCAGACTTTTATCTTTAGTCCCTGGTTCCATAAGGACATTCAAATTCGAACGGCAAACATAATTAACGGGCTCTTTTTAACGAGCCCGTTAATTATGGGAACTAGCCCGTACTTTCTATTCGTACCTAATTCTATTTCCAAATCAATTTATCTCCATACACAACCCCTACGCGCCAACCAATATGGCGGCCCGCGGAGAAGGAAGGACCTTCTTGCCATCACTCGTCACGACCGTATTGCTCATTATTCCTGTCTTGTTAATTTAGCGCCCATCCGAGGACCTGGAAACACTACACTGACCCTTGTCCCCGAAAATGCCGGACGACTCGTCAGGCTCCACCATGCGCCGTGTGCGCGAGCAATTTCCCGCACAATGGCAAGGCCCAGGCCCGAGCCATCGATATTGGCCCGCGGCGAGCGATAAAAAGCTTCGAAAATTCGATCGCTGTCGGCAGAGTCGACGCCAGGGCCGTCGTCTTCCACAGACAAGGAAGGCGGTGTAGCCCCCACTTGCAGGCGGACGCATTGTCCACCAACACCATAGCGTAGCGCGTTGTCGATCAGGTTGCCGAGCAACTCTTCCAATAACAACGGGTCGGCGTCGATCCAAACCGATTCGTCAGGCGCGACAAACTGCATTTCAATGTGATGAGCCCGCGCGGCTGGTATCCATTC
>DATCVA010000127.1:0-14967 GCA_036567205.1 Eoetvoesiella sp.
GGTCCGGCGCTGCCGGTCGTCGAATTTCGACAGGGCGTTGAATGCGCCGCGGAACTTGAACGCGCCCATACGTTGCAGATTTTCACACTTGAAGAAGACTTCGGCACCGAATTCTTTGTTAAGGGTACGCGAGTGCATAACAGGTGTGCGATGGGCGTGCCCTTTGATTCGTTCAGAGGCCGACGCAACGTCATCAAAGCTGGGAAGTTTCAGGATCGTCATAAGCGCTGTTAAATGGTTAAGGACTTTGTCGGGGTTGCAGTGTGGAAATTGGCCTGCAAGGGTTTAATGAATATCTGTAATCATTGCTAGAATTGTCATATTACACAGGGAAGGCAAAACAGTAATGGTAAAAACAGCAATGGACCGGCCACTAGCCAGTTTGTATACCCAGGCGGGACATTTGTTGCGCCGCGCGCAGCAAATTTCGGTTTCGATGTTTCGTGATGAAGTCGGTCTGGCCGTTACGCCAATTCAGTATGCTATTTTGCGCATTCTGGTCGAGCATCCGGGTGTGGATCAAGTCACTCTGGCGGGTCTGGTGGCCATTGACACGTCTACGGCGGCCAGCGTGGCCATCCGTCTGGAAGAAAAAAAATTGTTGATCCGCAGTCTTGATTCCCATAATCGGCGTCAACGGGCGCTGTACTTAACCGAGGCGGGTAAAGCCATACTGCAGGAATCCGATGAGGGCATCAGCCGTTTGCATGCACGTATTTTTGATGGCTTCAGCGCTGAAGAAGAACAGCAGTTCATGGCTTTGCTGCAAAAGCTGGTTCATTTGAATAATTTGCAAAGTCGCGCGCCTTTGGCTCATGGGCCAGAGCCGGCAAGGCTTACAAAAACCAGTAAAACCAAAACTTCCGGCACGAAATAGTTTGGCCTTGACTTAACTTGTCGGCGAAGTACAATTCCTTGTTGATTCAGTGTACTGAATCATTCGAGAAAATGTGCTGCCAGAAGCGCGGCGGCAATTTACCGGCTAATCGTTGTGACAGCGGCTTGCGCCTGGCATGCATTCGTAGCCGGATATTTTCAATATTATCTGCAAGGCAAAAATATGTTCCCCAAAAATACCTGGTATGTCGCCTGTACGCCTGACGAAATCGCGTTAAAGCCGCTTGGCCGGCAAATCTGCGGTGAAAGAATAGCGTTTTATCGGGGCGTCGAGGGCAAGGTTGCTGCGGTAGAGGACTTTTGCCCACACCGTGGCGCAGCGTTATCGCTGGGCTATGTGCGTGAAGACGGCAATCTGGTGTGCGGCTATCATGGTTTGGTCATGGGTTGCGAGGGCAAAGCGGTTGAAATGCCGATGCAGCGGGTACGTGGTTTTCCATGCATCAAAAGCTATCCGGTGGTCGAGCGTTACGGCTTCATCTGGGTGTGGCCGGGCGATGAAACGCGGGCCGATCCGGCACTCATTCCGCATCTCGAATGGGCGGTAAGTTCCGAGTGGGCCTACGGCGGGGGAATGTTCCATATTAATTGCGACTATCGTTTAATGATCGATAACTTGATGGACTTGACCCACGAGACCTATGTTCATGCCGACAGCATCGGCCAGGACGAACTTGACGAGACGCCGGTCAACACCAGACTCGAAGGCGATACGGTTATCACCAGCCGTTTTATGGAAAACATCATGGCACCGCCATTTTGGCGGGCGGCGCTGCGTGGCAATGATCTGGATGACAGTGTGCCTGTCGATCGTTGGCAAATCTCCCGCTTCACGCCGCCCAGCCATGTGCTGATCGACGTGGGGGTCGCCCATGCCGGAAATGGAGGTTTTGAAGCCGATCGTAAATATAAGGCATCCGCCATTGTGGTGGATTTCATGACGCCTGAAACAGAAAATTCCCATTGGTATTTCTGGGGTATGGCGCGCAATTTCAAGCCTCAGGATCAGGCGCTCACCAATTCGATACGCGAAGGGCAGTATCGCATTTTCAGTCAAGATCTTTCCGTACTCGAGGCTCAGCAAAAAAACATTCAGGCTTATCCCGATCGCCGGTTGCTGATGCTGAATATTGATGCCGGCGGCGTGCAATCGCGCCGCGTGCTGGACCGTATGGTTGCCGCCGAGCAAACAGCCGTGATGAATTAACCAGACTGCACATTGCGCTTTAATAACCCTTTTTTCGTAAAATTACTTTGATGACCCTGCTTTCAGTAAAAGTCGCCCGAAAAGTGGTGCAGGCCGAAGACATCGTCAGTCTCGAGCTTGTTAGTCCGGATGGAAAGCCATTACCCGCTTTCAGCGCAGGCTCGCATATCGATGTTTGCTTGAAAGACGGTTTGATCCGTCAGTATTCTCTTTGGAATGATCCAGGCGAGCAACATCGCTACTTGATCGGGGTGCTTAAAGACGCCGCGTCGCGTGGTGGTTCGGTTGCCATCCACGATCTGATCAACGTTGGCGATACGCTGCAAATCAGCGAGCCCCGGAACCGGTTCCAGCTTGTTCCGGCCAGCCGCACGCTACTATTGGCCGGTGGCATAGGAATTACTCCTCTTTTATGCATGGCCCGGCATCTTGCGCACCTTGATGCCGACTTCGACATGCATTACTGCACACGCTCGCCAGAGCGCACAGCCTTTCATGGCGAGATTTCCAATTCGGCGTTTGCCAATAACGTGCATTTCCATTTCGATAATGGCACGCCCGAACAAAAGTTAAACCTGGCCGACGTTATTGCGCAGCCAAAGCCGGGTACGCATCTGTATGTGTGTGGGCCTACAGGCTTTATCGACTACGTCATTAATGCAGCCAGGGAAATCGGCTGGCCCCACGACCAGCTACACCTGGAATATTTTGCTGCGGCCGAACAAGACACCGCAGGGGATACTTCGTTTCAAGTCAAGGTTTCCAGCACAGGCCAGATCTTTACCGTTGCGCCAGGCAGCACTATTACCAAAGTGCTTGAAGAGCATGGCGTGTTTATTCCGGTATCGTGCGAAGAGGGGGTTTGCGGTACGTGCCTGACTGGCGTTCTGGAAGGCAGGCCTGATCACAGGGACTTGTATCTTACCGACGAAGAACGCGCTAAAAACGACCAGTTCACTCCTTGTTGCTCACGCTCAAAAAGTGCCATGCTGGTATTGGATTTATAACCGAAGCGCGGATCAAAAAATTCCAGGGCCTTCCAGCCTTATGGGCAAACTACAAAAGTGCTGTTTTATGCCAGATACGCCCACTGTGGCGGCAGCGGGCGTATCCTGTTTTTTAAGCTGAAGCCAGGGCTTGATGCACTTGTGCGGTAAGTTCATATGAGCGCAAGCGAGCGGCGTGATCGAAGATTTGCGAGGTAATCATAAGCTCGTCAGCTTTGGTGCGTTGAATAAAATCGGTTAGCTGCTGTGCTACGGTGTCGGGGGATCCGATAGCTGAACATGACAGCGTCTGATCAAGCAAGGCTTGCGCCTGTGGGCTGATGTGCTGCAGGTAGTCGCCCATAGGGGGCGGTAGGCGAGTGGGGCGGCCGCTGCGTAAGTTAACGAACGATTGTTGTACTGAAGTAGCGCGAAATTTGGCTTCTTCATCAGTGTCGGCGGCAAAAACGCTGAACCCCAGCATGACGTAGGGTTTTTGCAATTGAGCGGAAGGCTGGAAATTGGCCCGGTAAATCTCGATGGCTTGCATCATCATGGCCGGTGCGAAGTGTGATGCGAAGGCATAGGGCAAGCCTAATGCGGCAGCCAGTTGGGCGCCGAACAGGCTCGAGCCCAGTATCCAGACGGGTATGTTCAAGCCCCGGCCCGGCACAGCTCGTACTGGCTGCCTGGGCTCTGGGGAAAAGTAATCCATTAGTTCAACGACATCGCGTGGGAACTCATCGGCGTCGGATGCCAGGTTCCGGCGTAGCGCGCGTGCAGTGATTTGATCCGAACCCGGTGCGCGACCCAGTCCAAGGTCGATTCTGCCTGGGTGCAGGGATTCGAGTGTGCCGAATTGTTCGGCAATAACCAAAGGAGAGTGGTTGGGCAGCATTATGCCGCCCGCACCGATACGGATGGTTGACGTTCCTGCCGCGACATGCGCCATTAATACCGCGGTGGCGGCGCTTGCTATGCCTGGCATGCCGTGATGCTCGGCCAGCCAGTACCGGTTGTAATTCCAACGTTCGGCGTGTTGCGCAAGGTCAAGCGTGTTGCGAAATGATTGAGCAGCGTTGCTGCCTTCAGTGATGGGGGCGAGGTCGAGGACGGAAAATGGAATCATTGCTTGAAGATGGGGCCAGTATGGTAAATGTCAACCCTTGATAATACATGACCTATTTTTAATGCTGTCCTGTCAGTGTGCCGTTTCTGAAGCCGCTTGAAAGCCAGGTTTGAATTGCGTCGTGCGCCATGGGTTTGCCTATGTAATAGCCTTGAGCGCAATCGCAGCCAAGCTCAGTCAGTTTGGTCAGCATGGCCTGATCTTCGATGCCTTCTGCTGTGACGGTTAGCTTCAGGTTGTGCGCCAGTCCGATAATAGAGCTGACGATCGAAAGGGTTTCGGACTGTTCGTTCATCTTGTTCACAAAGGAACGATCAATCTTAAGATTGTCGACGGGAAGCTTTTGCAGATAAGCCAGCGACGAGTAGCCGGTACCGAAGTCGTCAATTGCAATGCTGACGCCTATTTCGTGAATCTTGGTCAGGACATCAAGGGATCGCGCAGGGTCGACCATAATCGAGCTTTCAGTGATCTCGAGTTCGAGCCACTCGGGCTCAACGGCATATTGGGTAAGGATGTCCCGAATTTTTCCTGGCAGGCCGATGTCGAGCAAATTACGGGCCGACACATTCACCGCTATAGTGACTTGATGGCCCTGTTCGCGCCAGGTTTTGCATTGAGCTACGGCCGTTTCGAGAACCCATAAACTGAGCGGATGAATCAGATCGCTCAGTTCAATGACGGACATGAAGTCCGATGGATATAAAAGGCCGCGCATCGGATTTTGCCAACGGATCAGGGCCTCGAAACCGATGGTTTTCTTGGTCTTGAGGGATATTTTCGGCTGGTAGTGCAGTACAAACTGTTCTTCTTTTAGCGCCTGGCGCAAGTTGGACATCAACATTAATTGATTGGGTGTCTGCTGATCTTTTTTCCAATCGTAGAACGCATGGCCAACGCCTTCGCTCTTGGCCTGGTACATGGCCGTTTCGGCCCGGCGCATTAAAAGGGTGGTGTGCGACCCGTCCTTGGGATACTGGGCAATTCCCATGCTGGCGCTGGTCTGGATTTGAATGCCATTGAGCAGAAATGGCTGTTTCACGCTCTGGCGAACTTCTTCGATCAGGCAATGTATTGACAGGGACGGCTTTGCGTCTTTGATCAGCATGGCGAACTCGTCTCCGCCCGAGCGGGCCACGGTGGCCAGAGCGCCAAAGAGGTCTTGCAGACGTTTGCCCACTTGCTCTAGCAGTAAATCGCCAAACTGATGGCCAAGCGCGTCGTTGACTTCCTTGAAGCCGTCGAGGTTCAGAATGACAATGTAAAAACGGTTGCCTTTGCTTTTCGCCTCGTTAATGGCCCGGCTGACCTGCGAAGAAAAAACGGATCGGTTGAGCAATCCGGTCAGAGTGTCATGACGCGACTGGTAGACCAGCGCTTCACTTTGGCGTCGATGCTCGATGGTTACGGCAGCTAGTTCTGAGGCCATTTCGGCTACCTGGAGTTCTTCAGGAAGCGGGGAATGCTTATCGGTGAAATACAACGCAAAAGAGCCCAGTACCCGGTTTTCGGGGGATCTTATCGGGTAAGACCAGCAGGCATGTAGTCCGTGTTTCAGGGCATGTTCGCGGTATAAGGCCCATTTCGGATCGGTTGGAATGTTTTCCGAAATGACCGAACGGTTATGGTACATGGCTGTACCGCACGAACCCGCCTCGGGCCCGATGGGGATGTTGATCAGCACGTTTTTATACGCGCTGGGCAGGTTGGGTGCTATACAAGAACCGATGCGCTTGCCGTCGGGTGTCAGCATGACAATAGAGGCGATAGTGTTGTCGATTTGTTCCTGGGAAAAAATTACCAGGGCCTCTAATGTTTCTTCCATCGAGTGGTCTTGCGCAATTAGTTTCAGTATTTTGTTTTGTCCCAACTGACGTTGCGCCGACTGCTCCCACTGGCGTTCGCGGACACTAAGTTCCTCAGTCATTTTGTCTAGCTGAGCTGCGATTTCCGTGAACTCGAGGCCGGTTACTTTATTACCGATACGGGTTGTAAACTCTCGTCGCCGCAAGCGTTTTGCGGCCTCGGTCAGAAAACGGATATTGCGGCCCACAATGGCGTGCGTCCCGGCCCACCCCATGGCCAGAGCCAGCATTACAAGAAACAGCGTAATAGCTCCGCTGACCCAGAACCCGTTGTTGATCTCGTGAAGCAAAGCTTCGGTTGGGTATTGATAAACCACTGTAATAGCTCGGGGGTCTTCAGCCGTACCGGCCCTGGTGTGGCTAATGAACGATTCTGTTCCGTCTTGTCCCTGGATAATGCTGGAGCCGCGATCGCTACGGTTAATAAGGCTTAGAATTTGCTGATCGGTGATTGGCTGTCCAGCGACGCCGACATTGGCGGGAAAGGCGCTAAGAATGACGCCATCTCTGTCGAGAACCATAAGGCTGGCTTCCGGGGCCAACTGAGTTTCTTTTATCGACTTAACGAATTCGGAAAGGTGTAGTCCGGCGTATACGACTCCGCGAATTTGATTGTTTTGATCGTGGAAACGGGTAGCAACTACAATGGTGGGGGTCTGGGTAAAGCGGCCAATTTGGTAGTTGCCGATGATCAGGCCTGCTTCTTCAAGCGCCCGGCGGAAGTAAGGCCGGTCGGCAAGAGTAGTTCTGGCACGGTCTTCAGACGCCTGGCTGTTGCACAGCGGCTCACCGTCCGGGCCGATGATGCCGATGTCGATGAAGCTGGACAGAACGCCAAGCAGATTCGATAAATATCGTTGGCAAAGCTTCCAGTCGCCTTGTTTAATCACTGGAGCTGTTACAACCGTATCCAGTATTTTTCGTGTGCTGTTAAATAGCCCTATCTCGTCTTGCGCAGCCAGATCGACATAGGTTTGTGCATTCTTCAGGCTAAGGTCGGCTAAGTGCGCCCGCTGTTGAAATACGTAAAAACAAAGGCCGATAAACGTAGGAATTGCTGCAGCGCAAATTACAAGAAACATGCGCGCGTAAATGCTTTTTAACCGCTTCAGTTGAAACGGCATTTAGAATCTCCCGAGCGTTATCACTGTGCCGTTATTCATAGGTAGCAAAATTTACATGACATTGCATTCTAACGATCTTAAGCAAACTACTGCAACTACATTGGACTATTATTGTCAAAATGCCGAGTCATTTCGGGCCGGAACACGCGGTCACGATGTTACTCAAAACATTATGGCATTGTTGCGGTATATCGAAGGCGAGCCGCCTTATCATATTCTGGATTTTGGTTGCGGGCCGGGGCGAGATCTTAAAGTCTTTACGCAGATGGGACATAGCGCCGTCGGGCTGGATGGCAGCGAGTCATTTGTGAAGATGGCGCGGGCCGATAGCGGCTGCGAAGTATGGCATCAGGATTTTATTGAACTGGATTTGCCCGCAGGGTATTTTGATGGCGTGTTCGCGAATGCGTCGCTTTTTCATGTCCCCAGCGTTGAACTACCCAATGTGTTGCGTCAGCTACAGGCGACGCTAAAGCCTGGCGGTGTATTGTTCAGTTCCAACCCGCGCGGTCAGAATCAGGAAGGCTGGAGCGGGGGACGTTATGGGGTGTACCACGACCTGGACTCATGGCGCCGATTTATGCGTGATGCGGGGTTTTCCGAGCTCGAACATTTTTACCGGCCGGCCGGGCTGCCTCGTGATCAACAGCCCTGGTTGGCAACTGTATGGCGGCGTACCTGATTAGCCCGAATGTTTTAAGCACCTCGCCGCACAGGACTTTGTTTGTGCCTTATTCCGTTTCTTGATCGAACACGAACATGAGTGCGCAGGCGAAGGCGATGCGTAGACAGTACCGTTGTACGGCAACTGAAGCCGACACCCTGCACATTTGATATGGAAATGGAATTACTCTTTTCCTGCGGTTTTGATCATAGCCGTGCATAGTCCGCGCAACATATCCACTTCATCATTGCTTAATTGGTTACGGGAAAATAGGTGCCGCATGCGTGGCATGAGCTTTTTAGGATGCCGCGGATCCAGAAATCCCACCGCCTTAACGGCTTCTTCCCAATGCGTTACAAGCGCCTGGACCTTTTCGTTTGAAGCGGGTTCATCGCCGCTTTGAGCCTGTCCGTCGGTTTGCGGCAGCAGGGGCAGCGACTCCTTTACGGCCAACGCGTAACGCAGTTCCCAGGCCGCCAGCTGCAAGGCTTGCGCTACATTCAACGAACTGTACTCAGGATTGGCGGGGATGTGGCAAATACGTTGACACAACGCAATATCTTCGTTGGTCAGGCCTGAACGCTCGGTCCCCAGCACAATGGCGATTTGTCCTTGCGGGTGTGCGTACAAGTGTTCGCAGCTTAAATTGGCCGCCTCGCGAATGTCGCAGGGAGGGGGTCCAAGTACGCGAGCCCGCGCGGTCAGGGCAAAAGCCAGGGTAACCGGGGCGAGCGCTTCGGATAATGTTTCGACAATACTGACCGACGCCAGGACATCGGTTGCACCGCTGGCCAGAGACTGAGCTTCGGGCAGGTCCAGTACGTCGGGAAAGCGCGGCGCGACCAGGCACAGGTCGTGAAAGCCCATGGTTTTGATGGCGCGAGCGGCAGCCCCAACGTTGCCGGGATGGCTGGGTCGCACCATAATGAAACGCGCACGGGCAAACGCCGAAGGCGTTAAAGAGCAGGGTTCGGTAGTCATTCAGTAAGAAATACAGCAGTCATTTGGTAAAAAGCCGCAGGTCCGTTCAGACATGAAGAAGGTAGTCATTTAGTAGAAAACGTCTGAGTCATTTAAAATAGGCGCTTTAGTGTATGTCAGGTGCGCTTTTTGATAACGGTTTGGCCAGGTTTGGTTAAGCTGGGCACTGGCAAATATCTTTGTTAAATACGGAACTTTATGCACCCCATGCTCAATACCGCCATCAAGGCGGCACGCCGTGCTGGCACAATTATCAACCGGGCCAGTCTCGATTTAGAACGCCTGCAAGTGGCACGCAAGGGGCCTAAAGATTATGTCACGGAAGTTGATCAGGCCGTTGAAGAAGCTATTATCGACATTTTACGTACGGCGTATCCCGACCACGCTTTTTTAGGCGAAGAAACAGGTGCGCATCCGGCCTCGGGCCAGGATAGCGCCGACCAGGCTGAGTTTCAGTGGATTATCGATCCCCTTGACGGCACTACCAATTTCATTCATGGTTTCCCCGTGTATGCGGTGTCAATCGCGCTTGCCCAGCGCGGCCAGGTTACGCAGGCTGTTATTTATGATCCGGCCCGCAATGAAATGTTTACCGCCAGCCGCGGCGGTGGCGCATTTTTAAATGACCGGCGCATGCGTGTTTCGGGCCAGACCCGTTTTCATGATGCCTTGCTTAGTGCCCATGTGCCGGGTTCGGCGGGGGGCGAGGCGGCCGTCACCTCTCGTTTTTCCAATATGTTGTCCGAATGTGCCAGCTCGCGCCGGCTTGGCGCTACAGTGCTCGATTTGGCCTATGTCGCCAGCGGGCGCGTCGACGGTTTTTTTGGCATCAAGCTGAAACCGTGGGATTTGGCCGCCGGCAGTTTGCTGGTACTTGAGGCGGGTGGCCTTATCTCCGACTTCGAAGGCGAGCAAACCTGGATGAAAAGCGGCGATGTTTTGGCCGCCAGTCCAAAAATCTTCACCCAGATGCTTGCCCATATTCAAGCCTGATCAATGTATGTATTCAGTGATTACGGCCATTGGGCATACGCATCTTATTGATTTTCGATATTTTCAGCTTTAACGGAGCCCTTCAATGGAGTGGATGCTAGACCCGTCGGCATGGGTCGGCTTGCTAACCCTGGTCGTTCTTGAAATTGTCCTGGGAATAGATAATCTCATTTTTATCGCGATTTTGGTCGATAAGTTACCACCAGCGCAGCGTGATCGTGCTCGTGTAATGGGTTTGTCGCTGGCGCTCCTGATGCGGTTGGCCCTGTTAACCGTGATGTCGTGGCTCATTAAGCTGACCGAACCCTTGTTTTATGTAGGGCCTCTTGAGTTCTCAGGACGAGATCTGATCTTGATAGCCGGTGGTTTCTTCCTGTTGTTCAAGGGCACGCTCGAGCTGCATCAGCGAATTGAAGGGCATGTCGAGCACGGCTCCGGAGCCAGGTTGCACGCCAGTTTTTGGGTCATTGTGACGCAAATTGTGATCCTTGACGCCGTCTTCTCGCTTGATGCCGTCATCACCGCCGTGGGCATGGTCAACGAGCTGTCCATCATGATGATCGCTGTAATTATCGCCATCGGCATCATGTTGTTTGCCTCGAAACCTTTGACGCGGTTCGTCAATGCTCATCCCACAGTCGTGGTGCTGTGCCTGGGCTTCTTGCTGACGATCGGTTTTTCGCTGGTGGCTGAAGGCTTTGGGTTTGCAGTTCCCAAAGGTTATTTGTATGCGGCCATTGGGTTCTCCGTTGGCATCGAGGCACTCAATCAGTTGGCTCGCCGCAATATGCGCCGTTTGCAGGCGTCGCGCCCGTTGCGCGAGCGCACGGCCGAGGGTGTGATGCGCATGCTGGGTAAGCGCCCTGTCATGGGGCCTGAACAAGAGGTGCCGCCATCGGGCGATCAGCCTGTGCACGTGTTCGAAGAGGAAGAGCGCAATATGGTCAGCGGTGTATTGACTCTGGCCGATCGCTCGATCAATTCCGTCATGACTCCGCGTAACGACGTCTCATGGATAAACCTGGACGACGATGCTGACAAATTGCGGCAGCAAATTGTGAAAGCTCCTCACAGTTTTTTTCCGGTGTGCCGGGGCTCGCTGGACGAGGTCATAGGCATAGGCCGTGCCAAAGAAATGGTTGCCGATCTTATTACAACGGGCAGCATTCGTCTGTCGCGCTTACGTGATCCCATTATTGTGCATGAGTCGATTGGCATCCTGAGCATGATGGAAACGCTGAAACGTTCCCGCGGACAACTTGTTTTGGTGACCGACGAGTTCGGCGCCATTGAAGGGGTGGTGACGCCGATTGATATTTTCGAGGCGATTGCCGGCGAATTTCCCGACGAAGACGAAACGCCTGACATCATCGTCGAGGGGGAAGATCGTTGGCGGGTTGATGGCGCCGCCGATTTGCATCATCTGGAGCAGGTGTTGAATACGGATGGACTGGTTGATGATGACGAGGACTATTCCACTTTGGCGGGTTACCTGCTTGAGCAGTTCGGCCATTTACCAAGTCCTGGCGATAGCTGCGAGCTAACGCGGCCTCATGCCACCTATCGGTTTAAAGTGTTACGCCTGGACGGGCGCCGTATTGCGGCTGTTCAGGTCGACCGGATAGCAATGTTGCAAACCGACGACGAGCCCGGTAAAGGCGACTAATTCCATTTGTGTCTGTTATTCGCCCATATATCGGGCGTACTGTTTTTTGACCCTGTTGCGAGCATTTATGACTGAAAGTACATTGTTCTTCCTTAAAGCCATTCTTTTGGGGCTGATGGAAGGATTCACCGAGTTCATTCCGGTGTCCAGCACGGCCCATTTGTTGATCCTTGGCGAGTGGATGAACTTTTCGTCTGGCAGTCACAAGGTGTTCGAGGTTGTTATTCAGTTTGGATCGATCCTGGCCGTCATCTGGATATTCAGGGCTCGATTATGGCAACTGTTCAGGGGGGCATTGCGCGGCGAACGCAGTGAGGTTATGTTCATGCGTAATTTAATCATTGCGTTTCTGCCAGCGGCGGTTATTGGCGCAATTGCCATCTCGTATATCAAAATGCTGTTTAATCATCCCGGGGTGTTCGTTGTAACCCTTATCGTGGGCGGCGTAATTATGCTGTGGGTCGAACGCAAGCCTCATTTTTCCAAACACGCCGCCGAAGACGAAACGGTTACTTCCGTCCATGTTACGGCACGGACTCTCGAGCAAATTACCTGGAAACAGGCGCTGGTCGTGGGATTTGCGCAGTGCCTTGCCATGGTGCCGGGCACATCGCGTTCGGGAGCGACGATTATCAGCGGTATGATCGCCGGCATACAGCGCAAAACAGCGACCGAGTTTTCGTTTTTTTTGGCTATGCCTACTATGCTGGCGGCCACAGTTTATGATTTTTACAAGTATGGCGGAGTACTTTCCAGCGATGAGCTGACTGCGGTTGTACTGGGGTTTATTGCCGCGTTTTTAAGCGCATTGCTTGTTGTGCGAACTGTCCTGCATTTTGTGTCCAAGCACACCTACAGACCGTTTGCATGGTATCGAATCGGACTGGGCCTGGTTTTAATCGGCTGGCTAACGCTTCGGTAATTCCGCTTCTAGATCAAGCGTGCACTTTGTCGGCTTCACTTGCCTTACGCCAGTAATGTCTGCGCTTCGCCTTCGCGTTCACGCTTGATCTAGACATGGAGTAATTCTGCGTCGGCCATGTGCAGGCTTAGCCCATGCTGGTCAATCGACAGCCAGCCGCCTCGCGCTGCCCCATGGTCAAAATCCCAGTCGGGCAGCACGGCGCGTGTGCAGGACTGCGAGTTGACCTGAAGGCGATGAATGGCGGGGCGGTGGGTGTGACCGTGCACTATCGTAGTCAGGCCTGTGGCGGTGTATGCTTTTTCAATTGCACTGGGCGTAACATCCATAATATTGCCGGCTTTATACCGATTGGCGCTTTGGCTGCGATTACGGGCCCAGTCGGCGATCTGGCGCCGGCGCCGCAAGCTTAAGGCCAAAAACGCCCGTTGTATCAAGGGATTTCGCACAATTCGTCTGAAGCGCTGATAGCTCGAATCGGCCGTGCAGTATTCGTCGCCATGGCTAAGCAGTACGTCCTGATGATCGGTGCTTAAGCAGACGGTCTCGGGTAGCAGTTGCGCGCCCAGATATTCAACCAACTGCGGACCGATTAAAAAATCGCGGTTGCCGCGCCCAATAAACAAGGGGATAGTAGCGGCCACTTGTTTGAATTTTTGAAGTGAGTCGGCAAGCCATTTTTCCGGATTGGCAAGCGCCACATCGTCACCAACCCAGGCATCGAAAATGTCGCCGCATAAAATCAAGGCATCCGCCTGGGCGCATGCCTTGTCCAGGAACGCGTGAAACGCGCGCTGCGTGGCGGGAGTGTGCGGCCCCAGATGGATGTCTGAGGCGAGCCAAACGACACCCGGCAAGAACAGTTTATTCAACGATTGTTGCTTTCTCGATTACGACGTCTTCAACGGGGACATCCTGGTGAAAGCCTTTGTTGCCTGTTTTAACGACTTTGATCTGATCGACCACCTCGGTGCCTTCGGCAACCTTGCCAAATACGGCATAGCCCCAGCCGTTGGGGGTGGGCGAGGTGAAGTTCAGGAAGTCGTTATCGGCTACGTTGATGAAAAATTGGGCCGTTGCGGAATGAGGGTCGCTGGTACGTGCCATCGCAAGCGTATAGCGATTGTTTTTGAGGCCATTGTCGGCTTCGTTTTCAATCGTTGCGTGTGTTTGTTTTTGCTTCATGCCGGCTTCAAAGCCGCCGCCCTGGACCATGAAGTTGTTGATGACGCGATGGAAGACCGTGCCGTCAAAAAAACCCTCTTTAACGTAGGTTAGAAAGTTTTCGACTGTTTTTGGCGCTTTTTCGGCATCGAGTTCGATCACGATGTCGCCATGGTTGGTTTGGAGTTTGACGCGAGGAGTTGTGCTCATTGCAGTTTTACCTTGAGTAGAGTTTGAAGAAGCTGCATGTGCAATGCCTGCCGGACTAAGAGCCAGGGAGGCAGCACAAACAAGGCTAAGGATGCGTAGTGAGGGGCTCAAGACGCGGATAAGCTGTGAAAATGGATGCATTGTTCTGACAAGTGGTTAATGGAGTACGTTGCGGAAATCAGCGCTGTAAAATGGCTTGCGTTTCGGTGGCTTTGGCACGAGCATCGCTAACGCCAGCCTGGGCTGCGCTATCGAATGACCGCTGTGCCAGCATTAGCTGGATTTGTCCCAAATTAGCTTTGGCCGCCGGATATTGCGGGTTGGCGGTTAGCGCCATCTGGATTGCATCGAGTGCCATTTCCAGCTTGCCTTGTTTAACATATTCTGCGGCCAGGTTGTTCCAGGGTTCAGGCAGTTCCGGATAAAGCGTGGTCATGTTCAGGTAAACTTCGATGGCTTCATTGTGGCGCTCAAGTGCGGCCAGGGCGCGTCCGTGCAGAAAAATCAACTGTACATCGGTACCGACGGTTTCTTTTTCTTGTAGCTGTGCCATTCTTTTTTCAATTACATCAAGGGCTGCCTGGTTTTGGCCCTGATCCAGCATAGTGCTGATGCGATCGGTAATTTGCGACGAGGTTAACGGGATGGCGGTGTCGATGCCGGGCGTCAAGGCCTCTAGTAGCCTGGCCAGGCCTTTCCATCCACCTTCCTTCGTTTCGGTTTTGGGAAAAAGCGCCGTGTCAGGGCTGTCTGTCGGACTGTTGAGCTTGAATACCTGGGCCGCTGAACCCGGGGTAAACGAGTCGGCGCCGCCGGTTGGTTGAGTGCCATTGCCAGACAGCTTGTCGGCCAGATTGACATGAGGTTCAAGCCCGGCAACGGGCGTCTGGGCCTGCGCCAATTGCGCCAGCGAGCCGGCGGCCAATAGCGCAATGACTAAAAGTGGACTACAGAAGTTTTGAAGCACAGGTCCATACCTACACGTAAAGGGTTAGTTTAGCTGTACAGCATTATTTTTCTTGCTCACTTGCTATACTTATCGACCGCCATTTTAGCCTCGGTTCGGACTTTGGACGAGTTTGCTGCCTCGAAAACCGAACTGACGGGCTTTAAAACCCGTAAATCCAAGGATTTTTAACGCGCATGCTGCATATTTATA
>DATCVA010000128.1:0-28047 GCA_036567205.1 Eoetvoesiella sp.
CAGTACGTTTGATTATGAAAACTACGGACTTCACCTGGCGGTTGATCTGGTCGCGCATGCTGCTTGCCGCGGGTCTGGGCTGCCTGCCCACACTGGCGCTGGCTCAAGATTCAACGCCAGCGTTCAACGATACAGATCTGGTCGTGGGCGTTTCTTATGTAATACCGCCTTTTGTGGGCGGCGCGAAGGTACGTACCCCCGAAAGTATCGAGACTGCACTGGCGGCAGAGATAGCAACGCGCCTGCGGGCTGATCTTCGGACAGTATCAGCAGTCGCCGCAGATCGTTCAGCATTGCTCAAAAACATCGGAATGGATTTTTTAGTTGGGACTCCCCGGGAACTTCAGGTCAGCTATCCTGATACGATCATTGTGCCAACAGGGTATTTTCTAAGTCCGATGGCTATTATGCGCGCCGACAGCGACATTAAAACGTGGGCGCAATTGCAAGGGCGTACGGTTTGCCTCTCCGAGGGAGGGCCGTACCGGGGAACCATGGCCGCCCAATATGGGGCTGTTGAAAAAGTGTTGCGCGCTCCGGCAGATTCATTGTTGGCGTTAAGAACCGGTGTTTGCGATGCGGCAGTACACGACAGTTCAATGCTTAACGAACTGCTAAAGCTACCCGAGTGGAAAAAGTTCTCTGCCAGGCTACCTTCGGGCCAGCGCGTACCGTTGGTATTTGCAGTGTCATCCGATAAGGTTCAAACGGTCAAATTATTAAAACAGGCTAGCAGTGATTGGAAAGCTAGCCGCTATCTGGATAAACTGACCAAAAACCGGGCGCGAGATATCGCATTCGAAGTTTATCTTGACCAGAATGTCCCGGATTGTCACTAACGGCGCAACTGCCGTATAAAGGTATTGTCCGCGCTTTCCCGTGTGTTCGTGCCGGTAACATACTGCATTTCAGGTATTTTCAAGCTTTTTTAGCAAGTAATGGGAGCATCCATGATGAATATTGGCCAGGCGGCAGCGGCATCGGGTGTGACAGCCAAGATGATTCGCTACTACGAAAGCATAGGGCTTATCACTGCGGCCGACCGGACCGAATCAGGCTACAGGCAGTACGCTGATAACGAGGTGCAAACTCTGCGCTTTATAAAACGTTCCAGGGATCTTGGCTTTTCGCTGGAACGTATCAAAACGCTTATTGGGCTGTGGGAAGACAAAGACAGGAAAAGCGCCGATGTTAAAAAGCTGGCGCGTCAGTATATAGCTGAGTTGGACCAGGACATTTTGAAGCTGCAATCGATTCGTGACCAGTTGGAGCATCTGGCAGAGTGTTGCCATGGCGATGCGCGTCCGGATTGTCCTATTATTGATGATCTGGCGAAAAAAAGCATCGGCCTGCTCATATCCTGAAAAAAGCCGATAACCAAAAAGGGCATCCGGATAGGACGCCCTTTTTGGGGTTACTGCAATTGAATCAATGTTGCTTAATGCCCAGAGGCATGATCGATTTTCTCGCTGCTGTTGAAGATGGCCGGGTCGGCATCGCCTTTAACGGTAAGGAAACCAGCCAGGCCTTTTTCCATCCGTGACAGGGCGTGGTCAACCAGAATGTAGCGTCCGGGATAGTCGGTTTTAAACTCAACCACCGTTGCACCACCGGGAGGAACCAGAGTGGTTTGCACGTCGGTTAATGGCGCACTGGTAAATGAGGCATGTGGATAAACCTTGTCGAATACCTCGCCAATAAGATGAAAGCTGGACGCCAGATTAGGGCCGCCAACGCCGAAATAAATGCGCACATTGTCGCCAACCCGGGATTCCATGCTGAAGGTTTTTGTCAGCGCATTCATCGTACCGTTAAACATCAGGTGCTCTGGGTTTTCATCAAGCAATTTTTCCAGCGAAAACTCTTGCAGGCCTTGAGAGCCATGACGCTGAGCAGTGTAAAGCTCGCCTTGCATAACGTAGAACTCTTTGTCCACAGCCGGCATTCCGCCTTCGGGTTCGATCAAAATCATGCCGTACATACCATTGGAAATGTGTTGGGCAATCATGGGCGTTGCGCAGTGGTAGACAAATACGCCAGGATGCAAGGCCTTGAAAGTAAAGCTTTTCGTTTGGCCCGGAGCCACTTGCGTAACTGCGGCACCGCCCCCAGGGCCTGTCACGGCGTGAAAGTCGACGGAATGAATATGGGTCGCCTCTTTCGCATTGGAGAGATTGATGGTAATCGTATCGCCTACACGAGCGCGCAAAAATGGGCCCGGAACTTTATTGTTGAAGGTCCAGTACTTATAAGTGCTGCCATCGGTCAACTGGCCTTCAATTTCAGTGGTTTCAAGATCAAACGTCAGATGCTTGGGGCCGCGCTTGCCAACAGGCGTGCCAACGGCGGCAGGATCCTGGGCTACGTCAATAGCGGTGCTCTTGGGCTGTTCCTGCGGCTCGCCCACGATCAGCTTGCCGAACATCCCGGCCGCCTTATGGCCGGGCAGGGTGCATAAATACTCGAAAGTACCATTCTTGTTAGCCCGAAAGACGATTGCCGTCGACGCGCCTTTACCTACCAGTTGATCCGACGCGGAGCCGAATTCGGGAACGGCGATATCATGAATGGCGCCGTCTCCGTTAACTACGTTGATTTGCACGACGGCATTTTCAGGCACTTGAAGGTCGGGGTTTACTTTGTCCTTGATTGCGCCGGCTTCGCCGATAAATACCAGTTTTCCGTCGGCAATATCGGTGCGCAGCGTAAACGTTATGTCGGGCACGTAGCTGACACTGCTATTGCCTGTTCCGGTAGGCGGGCCGGCGGCTAATGCAGGCGATCCAAAGCCCAGCGCTACTATTGCGGATAAAAAAACCATCAGTGCTTTCATATCATTTCCCCTGAAAAGCAGACTCGTCAATTTGTAGGGAAATGATACTGGCCGGCGCCTGTTTGCTTATTGATCTCGGTCAACAAATAGACAGGTACCGGCTGGTTATAGAGGTATCTCGCCAGGTTCCGTGCGAATATGGATAACTGTCCCGCTTGCCGTAGTTTCGGCAACGTCAAGTTCCCATTGCAAGCGTTCGCACATCAGCGTAACGATATACAAACCCAGTCCGCCCAGAGCGGAATGGTCTTGAAACAGCCGTTTATCACCTTTCAATATTGCCTGCTGATCCAGGGTTAATCCCGCTCCATGATCAATGACCTGGATCAGACCCGCGCTTAGCCGTATTTGAATGGGATTGACCGTGTGCTGCAAGGCATTCTGAATAAGATTGCGCAGCAACATTTGCGCCATGACAGGGTCAGCGGAAACCACTGTGTCTTCTGGAGCAATTAGCGTAACCCGTTGCTGCGCGTCGTAAAGCTCATTAAGATCTTCTAAAGCTTGCTTGCACAGTTCAACAATTGAAAGCATGGACCTGGGAGTGTTAATGGTATCTCGCCGGGCGAGACTAAGCAGCATGTTGACGTTGGAGCCCATTTCGTCTGCGGCGCGCCGAATGCGCGCTATGGTCGTTTTGTCCGCCGCAGTCAGTTGATTACGCTGCTCCACAATGTCCAGCGCGCCGGAAATGACTGCAATCGGTGTGCGCAACTCGTGGCTGGCCAGGTTCAACAGCGATTGCTCTCGCTTAACGAACGATTCCAGCTCATCGAGAAAACGGTTGAAGGTTGCGGCAACGGTATGAAGTTCAGTATCTTGATAGTTCAGGGCAAGGCGCGGCATGTTCTGGCCTACCGGAACGCTGCTTATTTCATCGGAAAGCCGCCGCAACGGGGTGATGATACGCCGGCTGCTGAATATCGCCAGCAAAAGGGTCAGCAATACCATCCCAACGATAATCACACCCAAAGCAGTCATGAAGAGCGATTCCCGGTCTTCAAAGTGGGTAATGTTCTTGGCAATATAAAGATGGCCTTTTTCGGTAGGGCCGATTGTAACCAGAAAGGTTTCTTTGCCTCGTTCAATTTCGCCGTTAAAGCTGGATTTCAGGCCATTGAAGACAGCAGGCATGTTGCTCGGCATCTGGGCTTGCGCCGGAATATATACGACAGTAAGGTTGGCCGTTTCCCAGACGGCCGGGACGTCGTGGTCCTGGCGTCCCAGAAAGAAATCGCGCTCTTCAGCGAACTCTACCTGAAGCATGGTGTGCTCAAGGTCTTCGTTTACGAACAGGATCGTCAGCACCATCACAGAGATGCTGGCAAGGCTGATCGCAAATATCGCTCGATGGATGCGTTTCGCGATGGATTTCATTAATTAGCTTTTGGGGGAGGAATCAAGCGATAGCCACGACCGTGCAGCGTTTTGATCAATGGTATGCCGAAGCGGTCCTGCAATTGTTTGCGTAATGCATAGACATGAGTGCGCAATGTGTTCATGTCAGCTTCGCGTTCTCCCCAGACATTATCCCGCAACTGCTCATACGAGATAAAGTCGGGGTAGCTTTTCATCAATATCTCGAAAATGCGTGCGGCCGTTCCCGAAAGCTCAAGGCCTTGTCCATCGGCGAAGTGAACTTCCAGTGTTCCCGGATCGAAGGTTAGGCCAGGAACTTGTAGCAGAGGAGTTTTAGGACTGGACTGGCGACGGTGCAGGGCATTGACTCTTAATTGCAGCTCGCGCAGGTCAAAAGGTTTGACCAGGTAATCATCCGCGCCCTGGTTGAACCCCGCTTCTTTGTCGGAGATCTGATCTTTAGCGGTCATCATAATAACCGGCGTCATGCAGTGGATATCATCGCGAATACGCCGACAGATCTCGAAACCTGAAAGCCCGGGCAACATAATATCGAGAATAATGACATCGTAGTCGTTGGTCGTTATTAGGTGCAGGGCAGTGAGGCCGTCGGAAGCAAAGTCCAGTACATAGCGCTTATCGGCAAAAAATTCGTATAAATTTTCAGCCAGGGCAACATGATCTTCGACGATCAGCAGGCGAATTTGCTCTGATTGCGTCATTGCACGACATGCTCGGCTGACGAGGGCGGCAAGACGTCGCTGGCGGTCGCCAGGCGATGCTGCGGGGGAACGAATAACAACACATACCGGCGGTCTTCGTATTTTTTGCGTATGGGGTTGGGCAGTTCTTTAATCACGTGGTCAACCAAGTCTATTGGCACGGCCAGATAAAAGCCGGCTGACCCGGCCAGCAACGCGGGAATTTGGCTGGGTGCGATCAGCCCCGCCGTGCCGCGCGAATAAAAACGTGCTGAAAAAGGTCGTTTATCTACAAAAAGAAGCCGCTCCTGACCTTGCATATTATTTTTAGCATAATACACAAGACCTTGCTCGGTTTTAAGCAGGCCGGGCTGTATTGCAACGGCCAGAGTTACTAGTGTGGCGGCAATCGGGGCCAGGCCGGCAGGCCATAGGGCTTTGCGTGCGAATGACTCGTTGCCTTCCATCCGTTTTTGCAGGGCGATAGCCAGCAGGATGCTAAAGGGCGCCAGGGCCGGAAGCAGGTATGTCCATAAAATATTGCCTGCCAGCGTGAAGAACACCGGCGTGAACAAGGCCCACGCCGTTAAATAACAGAATTCGGGTTTGCGTAGCGCGCTTGAAAGGGCGGTGCGGCGGCCGGGGCCGACCATGGCATGCAACACCATCCCGATTGCAATCAGGCCCCAGGGAAAGCTTGCCTGTATCCAGTAGTACCAGATCGTGCCATGTACACGGGTGTGTGGCGTTCCATATAAGTCGCCCTTCCATCCTGAGTCAATGAAACGCAAGAAGTGCTCGCCCACGATGAAATAGTCCAGGAACCCGGGCGTCTTTAGTTCTGCGGCTATGTACCATGGCACGCTAAGTATCGCTGTCAATAGCAGCCCGCGTCCCCAAGGCAATGCTTTTAAGGTGGTTCGCGCCGACTTATGCAGACAGACCCATGGTGCCGTGGCTCCTCCAACCAACACCAAAGCTAGCGGTCCTTTTGCCAACAACCCGATAGCAAGGCCTATAAAAAAGCTGTAGCGCCAGAAGATTGTGGGTTTTTTTTCGGCCATGACAAGGCCCGTCATCGCCAAAGTTGTTCCAAGCGTCAGAAAGGGGTCGGTAAGGACCGCGGCGGACGCCATATATACCAGGGTGCTGGAACCGTAAATAATTGCGGCCAGTTTAGCTACGCGCTCGCTAAAATTCACACGGGCATAGCCGATAATCAGGGCGATAGTGGCCAGAGTGGCCAGCCATGAAGGCAGGCGTGCCGCAAATTCGGTGACGCCAAACAGCTTGAATGACAATGCCTGGGCCCAAAACGATAGAGGAGGTTTACCCCAAAAAGGTATGCCGGGCTCGAACCACGGGGTGATCCAGTCGCCGCTTTGCGCCATAACACGGGCGATCTCGGCATAACGGGGTTCAGACGTATCGGCAAGGGGAAACAGCGCCATGCTTAGAAGCGGCAAACAAAGAATGGCGCATAGCACCCACCATAAATTAATTCTACGCGACATGAACTTTGCTCTTTTCGGTTGACGATGGACGACGTGCGGCACGGTTTTGCACAACGTCGCGGATTAAGTAGACGGGGCGCTGTTTGGCTTCAAAATATGTTTTGCCTACGTATTCGCCGAGCAGGCCTATGGAGATCAGTTGAACGCCGCCCAGAAAGGTCATGACGGCAATCATTGACGGATAGCCCTGAACCGGATCGCCCAGAACCAGGGTTTTGGCGACAATCCACATGCCAAAGCAAATGCCGGCCAGGGCGGTAAGCAAGCCGGCAACCATAGCCACCCGCAGGGGAGCAACCGAAAACGATGTAATTCCTTCGAATGCCAGCGTCAGCAAACCAAGGAGATCCCACTTGGTGGAGCCCGCCGCGCGCGCAGCACGGTCATACTCTATGACGTGAGTAGGCAAGCCTACCCAGGCGAAAAGTCCTTTCATGTAGCGATTGCGCTCCGGCAATTGATTCAAGGCATTAACGGTCTGGCGGCTCATCAGGCGAAAGTCGCCCGTATCCTCTGGTATGTTGACATCGCTGATGCGGTTAAGCAGGCGATAAAATAAATGAGCGCTTAGTTTCTTGAATGGTGTTTCACCTGCCCGGCTGCGCCGGCGCATGCATACGACATCGGCGCCCGCCCGCCACGCTTCCAGCATTTTGGGAATGAGTTCGGGCGGATCCTGCAGATCCGCATCCAGAACAATCACTGCGTCGCCATCGGCCTGGGCAAGGCCGGCAGTCAATGCGGCCTCTTTGCCAAAATTGCGGCTAAGGCGCACCGCTTTAATTACAGGGACTGTAGCGGCAAGATCTACAAGATACTGCCCACTGCCATCCCGGCTTCCGTCGTCGACCATGACCAGTTCGTAAGGGAGTCGAAGTGGATCCAGAACGCGTCGTAATCGTTCATAAAGAATGGGCAGGACGGGGCGTTCGTTATAAACGGGTATAACGACAGACAGGACAACGGGTTCAGCTATCGGGGCATTGACCAGCCAGTTGGGTGATACGGCATTCATGAAACACCACCTTTTTTGCACAAGACGTTCAAATAAATAACAGCGGTGTTCACAAATGATTTGAAAATTGAATAAAGCGTTAGTGGATCGCCGCTGGCATAAGGTAATTTGCGGCGCAACAAGCAAATCTCAAAAAAACATCAAGAAAATATCAAATTGCCGCCCGTCGGCGGTTTGCTCTAAATTGGATAGACAAAAAGTCATTTGAAATAGCGGCAATAATCGGCAAGCGTTCGGAAAAAGCCTGAACTCCGGGCAGGCTTTCGGGTATATTGAGCATTGATTTAACGTCTACCGGAGGTCTATATGAGTCAGTATCAAATTGCTTTAGTAGTCGGAAGTCTGCGACGCGATTCATTCAATAAAAAACTAGCCAATGCCATCGTCAAACTGGCGCCCCCCGAGTTTTCATTCAAGCATCTGCAAATCGGCGATTTGCCTCTGTACAATCAAGACGATGACGACAATCAGGCTGACTCCGTCAAACGAATCAAAAGCGAAATCCTGGCTTCACAGGGTTTGTTGTTTGTCACGGCGGAATACAATCGCTCTATGCCCGGGGTACTGAAAAATGCAATTGACCACGCTTCGCGGCCGTATGGTCAAAATGCGTGGGCCGGCAAACCTGCGGGGGTACTGGGTGTATCGGTTGGCGCTATCGGCACGGCATTGTCCCAACAGCATTTGCGCAATGTGCTTGCGTACCTGGACGCGCCCGCAATGGGCCAGCCGGAAGCATTCATTCAGGCAAAAGAAGGGCTGTTTGATGATGCGGGAAATATCGGCCCCGACAGCAAGCAGTTCTTACAGGGCTGGATGGATAAATACGTAGCCTGGGTTAAAAAACACGCGGGCTAAAATACGGTTGCCGTTGACAAAGGGCACGGGGCGTTGCACGGGATGTCCCGGGTGCTGCCAGTGTCTGTTGTACTGTTCGGGCTCGATATAGCGTGCGAGTCGCACAGGGGCATGACATATGAAAAACCTACCATCTAATCACTTTATTGAAACTTTATTTGTACACATTACCGGACGAGTGCAAGGCGTCGGGTTTCGGGCTGCGGCAGTGCGCCAGGCCCATCTGCATGGTGTCACAGGGTGGGTGCGCAATGCGGATGATGGCTCGGTCGAAGCGCTGTTGCAGGGCGAGCCCGATCAGGTTGACCGCATGCTCTCCTGGCTGCACACAGGGCCGCCAGGGGCGCGGGTTGACGAGGTAGTCAATCGTCAGGAACTTACAGATCGCCACTTCGACCAGTTCCAGCAGCAATAGAGCTAGCGACCAGTATGCGCATATTTATAAGGTTGCGATATCTTCTGATTTTTGTATTGCTGCTGGCAACAGCCCGGGCATCGTTTGGCCAGAGTGGTCAACTCTGGTTCGAGCAGGGAAGGCCCACTACACAAGCCTTTCAAGCTGTCGATATACTTGGGGCTGCGCATACCGAGGGTTTGGATCCCGGCGACTACGGGGCATTGGCTTTGCAGGTGGGCATAGCCAGCGCAGCCAAGGGGCAGGAATTGGCCGTCCCTGATGCCATGGCCTTAGACCGGCAGTTGGCGGCCGCCATGCAGCAGTATTTAACTGACTTGCATAGCGGCAGGGTCGATCCGCGCCAAATGCACGAGAATTTCAATGTGCCCCGGTCCGAGTACTTCAGCGCGCCGGAATACCTGCGTGCTGCGATTGCCGAAAATCGGCTGCCCCAGGCTGTACGCCAGGCCGCGCCCCGAATCGACTTGTATGCCGGACTGCGTCAGGTGTTAGCGCAATATCGGTCCCTTGAAGAAAATGCGGCCTGGAAGACGCCGTTGGCGGCTATTCCGGGTAAAAAGCTCTCTGTTGGCGATGCGTATGCCGGCCTGGGCCTTTTGGTACAGCGACTAACGATTTTGGGCGATTTGCCCGCGGGTACGGTTACGCCGCCAGTATACGAAGGAGCAGTCGTAGAGGGGGTTCGCGCGTTTCAACAACGTCATGGGCTTTTAAACGATGGCCTTGTTGGCGCCGCTACGTTTGAAGCGCTTCAGGTAACGCCTGCTCAGCGGGTCCGGCAAATCGAGCTAAGTCTCGAGCGCCTGAGGTGGACGCCTCTCTTGCAAGGGCCCCGTATGATCGTGGTGAATATTCCCGAGTTTGTGCTGCGCGCTTACGTCGTCCAGGACGGAAAAATGGATGTTCAGGTAACGATGAAAGTTATTGTCGGCAAGGCGCTGGATACGAGTACGCCGCTGTTCGATGAGGATATGCGATTTATTGAATTCAGCCCTTACTGGAATATACCTGCTTCAATCGCCCGTTCCGAAACCATTCCGCGCTTGCGTCGCGATCCGGGTTATTTTCAGCAGGAAGGGCTGGAGTTCGTGAGCCGTCAGGGTGGAGTAATCCGTACGATGTCCAACGAAAATTTAAACGCGGCCATGCGCGGTGAATTGCGCATACGTCAGCGCCCCGGACCCCGTAACGCGCTGGGAGACATCAAGTTCATTTTTCCGAATGATCAGAATATTTATCTGCACCATACGCCTGCTCCGCAATTATTTGACCGTTACCGGCGCGACTTCAGCCATGGATGTATCCGCGTTGAAGATCCGGTCTCTCTGGCAAAGTTTGTTCTTTATGACGAACCGCAATGGAGCGAAGCTCGGATCCGCAGCGCAATGGCCAGTGGAACGTCCCGGACGATACGTCTTCAACAGCCGATACCGGTATTGATTGCTTACAGTACCGTTGTCCCTAAAGATGATAAAGTTTATTTTTTTCCCGATCTGTATGAGCACGATGCGTTGCTGGATAAGGCGCTTAGTCGACGCGTACGCGTATCTGCCGCTTCTTCGCCCATTCAGCAGCAGTTGTAAACCCTAGGCGCCAATCCAGCGCCATCTATTATGTTCAAATCCTTCACGCCGACTCGGCGCTCATTTTTATTTCGCTCTTCAAGTCTGGTGCTGACTGGCGCAAGTGCGCCTTTTGTCTCAAAGTCATTTGCCGCTGTGGCTACTCCCAGGCAACTGGCTTTCGATCATACTCACACCGGGGAAAAAATCTCCCTGATTTACTCTCTGGGCAGTACTTATGTTGTCCAGGCGCTTAGCCGGCTAAATCATTTTTTGCGTGACCACTACACCGGCGACGTCGGTGTGATCGACCCGCAACTGTTCGATGTCTTGCATCGAATAAGGCTTGAGCTCGATACGCGTCAATCATTCCATGTTATTTCGGGCTATCGTTGCCCTGCAACCAACAACAGGTTACGCGCAAAAGGCGGCGGTGGCGTAGCAAAGCGAAGTTTGCATATGGATGGCAAAGCTATTGATGTACGCTTGCCAGGAGTACCATTGGCCGAACTGCGTGATGCGGCCTTGTCGCTGCATGCAGGCGGAGTTGGCTTCTATCCTCGCGATCAGTTCGTCCACGTCGATACCGGACGCGTTCGTAGCTGGTAATACTTGATCCAGAGGTTCGCTGGCTGGTTTACAAAACTATTTTCGGTTTTCTAATACATGTGCTGGCCGCCGTTTATGGCGATATTCGAACCCGTCATAAAGCCTGCGGCATCACTGCAAATAAAGGCTATTAACGCGGCGATTTCGGCGGGCTGACCCAGACGCCCGACAGGTATTTGTGAAATGACCTGGGACTCAAGCACATCTTTGGGGACTTTAGCAACCATTTTACTGTCAAGGTAGCCAGGTGAAACCGCGTTGACGGTAACTCCCTTGCGGGCCACTTCTAATGCCAGCGATTTGGTGAATCCGTAAAGGCCGGCTTTGGCGGCAGAGTAATTGCTTTGTCCAAATGCACCCTTGCTGCCGTTAACCGACGAGATCATCACTATACGTCCCCAGCCGCGTTGGGTCATCGGCTCGCAAAAAGGCTTCGTCATATTGAATACCGAATCCAGATTGGTGCGTAAAACAGCATCCCAGTCGATCTTCGTTAACTTGCGGAAGGTTGCGTCACGCGTGATTCCGGCATTGTTGATAAGAATGTCAATCTGATGCCCGGCTGTATTGATGAGCTCGGCGCAAGCCATGCACGAGTCGTAGTCGGCAACATCAACCGGATATGCACTGAATTGATAACCTTCGGCTGCCATAGAGTCCAGCCATTCTTGAACATTTTGGTGCCCCGGAGAATATGTGACCAAAACAGTATGTCCGGCATCGTGCAGGGCGCGGGCAATAGCTTCGCCCAGGCAGCCCAAGCCGCCGGTAACCAGAGCGGTACGATTACTTGTCATGAGAAGCCTCCGGTTTTTGGCGGGTATTTAAATTGTCTGCTCTTTAATTCTTTAAGTCAGCATAAATTCTTTAAGTCAGCATAACTCAGCGAATTGGAAATAACCTTGATTTGCATTAAGCGCCACGTGTTGTTGACGGAACTTGGATGTTGGTTTACTTAAACGTTTAAGACGGATTCGTCGCTAAACGCTGTACATAGCCGTTATATGTCGATAAAAGCAAACAATTGGTAATAGGTTCAAATTTAACCAAAGACGCCTCCACAAGCTTGTTTGGAGTATTATTTGTAGCCCGCCGTCGCACAAGAAAATCGTCAACGGGTTTTCGCGTGCAAAACCGAAAAGGGGTAGGTGAATGGATATTGATGCGCTTCTGCTAGCCCGAATCCAATTCGGATTTACGATATCGTTTCATATTATTTTCCCGGCCATCACAATCGGCCTGGCCAGTTATCTGGCGGTGCTCGAAGGTTGCTGGCTTAAAACCGGCAATAGCGTTTACCGCGACCTCTATCATTTCTGGATCAAAATTTTCGCTGTCAATTTTGGCATGGGGGTGGTCTCGGGGCTGGTCATGGCCTATCAGTTCGGCACAAACTGGAGCTTTTTTTCCGAGTTCGCCGGAGGCGTGACAGGGCCCTTGCTGGCTTACGAAGTTCTAACCGCCTTCTTCCTTGAGGCAGGGTTTCTTGGTGTCATGCTGTTCGGCTGGAAACGTGTCGGCGCCGGACTTCATTTTTTTTCTACTATTATGGTGGCGCTGGGCACGCTAATCTCGGCTACCTGGATACTTGCTTCCAACAGCTGGATGCAGACCCCCGCTGGCTACGAAATTATCAATGGCCGCGTTGTGCCGGTTGACTGGCTTGCGGTCATTTTCAATCCCTCGTTTCCGTATCGTCTCGCGCATATGGGCGTGGCGGCATTTCTTGCCACGGCGTTAATGGTAGGAGCCGGGGCGGGTTGGCATCTTCTACGCAAAAATGACAATGCGGCTGTGCGAACGATGTTATCGATGGCGATGTGGATGATTCTGGTGGTCGCGCCTGTGCAGGCGGTTATAGGTGATTTCCATGGCTTGAACACCTTGCAGCATCAGCCTGCCAAAATCGCCGCCATCGAAGGACATTGGCAAAATGAAGAAGGTAAAGGTGTGCCTCTGACCCTCTTCGGCTGGCCCGACATGGAGCAGGAAAAGAACCTTTTTGCGGTTGAGGTCCCGCGTTTAGGCAGTCTGATACTTACGCACAGCTGGGATGGGCAGTTTCCCGGGTTAAAGGAGTTCGCCAAGGAAGACAGACCGAACTCAACGATTGTGTTCTGGTCGTTTCGTATCATGGTCGGGCTGGGTTTGTTGATGATTGCGCTTGGCGTATGGGCAGCGTGGGCGCGTTGGAAAGGCAGTTTATATGAATCCAGAGGGCTTTGGCGTGCTGCCTTGCTTATGGGTCCAAGCGGACTCGTTGCCATATTGGCCGGTTGGTTTACTACCGAAATTGGGCGCCAACCATGGATTGTTTATGGCGTTATGCGTACGGCCGACGGCGTAACGCCTCATGGCGCCTTCGAGGTCGGCCTTACTTTGGCGCTATTCGTCATTGTCTATTTTGTGTTATTTGGCGCTGGCACTGTCTATGTGCTGCACCTCATTCGCAAAGGCCCGGTACCTCACGAGGGCGATGCTGAAATACCGGGTGGTCCCGGCGCATCACGCACACCCAGCCGGCCAATTTCCGCAGCGGCCGACGATGAATTCAGCGAAGCGTCGACAGACACGATACGGAGGTAAAGACATGGGCATTGATCTGGCTTTAGTATGGGCGATCATCATACTGTTCGGCGTTCTGATGTATGTGATTATGGACGGCTTCGATCTGGGAATTGGCATTCTTTATCCCTTTATTCAAAGCAAGGAAGAGCGGGATGTCATGATGAATACCGTCGCTCCGGTCTGGGATGGAAACGAGACCTGGCTGGTGCTGGGCGGCGCGGGCTTACTGGCTGCGTTCCCGCTGGCCTATGCCGTCATTCTTCATGCCTTTATGCTGCCGCTTATCTTCATGCTGCTTGGGCTTATTTTTCGTGGAGTCGCATTTGAGTTCCGCTTTAAATCACACGATAGAAGCCGCCATTGGTGGGACAAAGCGTTTATCTGCGGATCGATCGTAGCTACGTTTTTTCAGGGAGTTACGCTAGGCGCTTATATCCAGGGCATAGAGGTAGTCAATAACGCGTATGCGGGCGGTCCTCTTGGCTGGGTTACCCCATTTGCTATTTTCACAGGCCTGGGTTTGCTGGTCGCTTATGCGCTGCTTGGCTGTACTTGGCTTATTCTGAAAACCGAGGGGCGTTTGCAAGAGCGCATGAGGGAATTGGCACGGCCGCTTACATTCACCTTGCTTGGGGTTATTGTAATTATCAGTGTCTGGACGCCGATGACGCATAGCGCCATTGCTGAACGGTGGTTCAGCCTTCCCAATCTATTTTGGTTTGCGCCTGTCCCCATATTGGTATTGCTGGCAGCGTACTACCTGTTGCGCAGTTTGGAAAAACAACCGCACACAGCTCCGTTTCTACTAACGCTTGCTTTAATTTTTTTGGGATATAGCGGTTTGGGCATTAGTGTCTGGCCAAATATTATTCCTCCGGGAATCGATATCTGGGAAGCATCGGGGCCGCCTCAAAGCCAGGGGTTCACCTTGGTGGGGGCGCTGCTTATTGTCCCGCTTATTCTGATGTATACGGCTTGGTCGTATTACGTGTTTCGGGGTAAAGTCAGAGTAGGGGAAGGGTATCACTGATGTCGTACCGGCCAATATCACGATGGCGCATGTGGGGTAAGCGCGTTGGGTGGCTTATAGCTATTTGGACGGCAAGTATTGCGGTATTGGCCGTTGCGGCCTATGGATTGCGCATTGTCATGAATTTAGCAGGCATGACTGCATAAAGCTGAAAATATTGCGTATGTCTGCAAAAGCACCTCAAGGGGCGTCCGGCCAAGCCGGCGCCCCTTGACGATTACTCGGTTGTTTTACCGTCGAAGTGCTCTTCGGAAGCATCGGCCTGGGCCTTGGTTGTATGGACAACCCCATCGCGATGCTCGGGCGGGCCATATAAGGTATAGAATTTCAGCGGTTCGGTACCGGTGTTGACGACATTGTGGCGAGCGCCAGCCGGCACGATTATGGCGTCGTCATCTTTGATCGGATAGGTTTGGTCGTCGATTACTACTTCCCCCTTGCCCGCTTCAACACGAAAGAACTGGTCGTGTCCTTCGTGCACTTCGGCGCCGATTTCTTCGCCGGGTTTTAATGCCATAAGTACCAGTTGAAGGTACTTGCCTGTGTAAAGAACCTGGCGAAAATCATTATTTTCTTCGGTTAGTTTTTCAATGTCCTGGACAAAACCTTTCACTGTGCGGCTCCTGAAGTGTTGGCAAATATACTTGTTGATAATAAGTAGAACACGACGGCACGTCAACTCAGGGCCGGTCGGAGCGACGTGCGATTTGCGCTTTTGCCGCCGCAATGACATGGTTCGGTTCGAACCCAAAATGTTTGACGACATCTGTTAGCGGCGCCGACATGCCAAAACTCTTCATTCCCAATATCGCGCCGTTTGTACCGGTATAACGCTCCCAGCCGAAAGTGGATGCTTCCTCTACCGCGACGCGTGCCTCTATGGACGGAGGCAATACCTGGTTCCGGTATTCCAGGGGCTGTCGTTCGAATAAGTCCCACGACGGCATGCTTATGACTCGAGCCTTGATACCTTCTGCTTTCAACTGCTCATACGCGGCGATGCACAGGGAGACTTCGCTGCCGGTGGCGATTAGCAGAACGTCGGGTTGATCGCCCTGGGCATCCGCCAAAATATAAGCGCCTCGCGCCAAACCGTCGGCGCTGGCGTATTTCGAGCGGTCCAGGGTAGGTACTGCCTGGCGGGTTAGCACCAGGCAAACGGGGCGATTGGTAAATTGCATGATAAGTCGCCATGCTACGACGACCTCGTTGGCATCGGCCGGACGAATCAACGTCATGCCGGGCATTGCCCGGAACGAGGCGAGCTGTTCTATCGGCTGGTGGGTGGGCCCGTCCTCCCCCAGACTGATTGAGTCATGTGTCCAGATGGAGATTAGCGGCAGCTCCATCATTGCGCATAATCTAAGTGCTGCGCGGCAGTAGTCGGTAAAAATCAGGAAACTGGACACATAGGGTCTTAAACGCGACAGACTCATACCGCTGCCGATGGCGCACATGGCATGCTCACGCAGTCCAAAGTGTAAGTTACGTCCGCCATAAGTGGCGCCATGCTCGTGCCCGGGCGGCTGGAATTCGCCGAATGCGTCCGCTTTCAGATCAGTCTTGGTCGAGGGGGATAAATCGGCTGATCCGCCTAATAGCCAGGGCACCCGGGCCGCAATGGCATTAAGCACCTTAGCGGATGAGTCGCGTGTCGCCATCCCTTTCGGGTCGGCCTCAAAAGATGGCAAGGTGCTGTCCCATCCATCGGGTAACTCCCGTTGTTGCATCTGATCAATTTGCCCGGCCAGATCGGGATATTGGGTGCGATAGGCTGCAAAAAGGTTATTCCATTGAGTGTGCGCGGCTGTTCCGCGCTCACCAAACTGACTTGCGAAATGCTCTTTTACGCCATCAGGGATGTCAAAGTGGGTGTCGGGGTTGCAATCGTAAAATTGTTTGGCTAGCCGTACTTCTTCAACGCCCAGCGGTTCTCCGTGTGCTTCGCGAGTGTCTTGCTTGTGCGGCGCCCCGTAGCCGATATGGCTGATAACTATGATCAGGGTAGGGGATCCGACATTATCCAGAAAGGCCTGATAGGCAGTGCTCAGTTGCGTTAAATCGTTGGCGTCGCTTACTTGTTCGACTTTCCAGCCGCAGGCCGCAAAGCGGGCTGCAACGTTTTCAGTAAAGGTAAGGCTGGTCGAGCCTTCGATAGAGATATGGTTGCTGTCGTAGATCCAGCACAGATTGGATAGCTTTAGATGTCCTGCCAGCGATGCGGCTTCGTTGCTAATTCCTTCCATCAGATCGCCATCACTGCATAATGCATAAATATTATGATTAAACAGCTCGTAGCCCGGGCGGTTATAAGTTGCGGCCAGCCAGCGTTGCGCAATGGCCATTCCGACGCTGGTCGCCGCCCCTTGTCCCAATGGACCGGTGGTGGTTTCTACCCCTGCCGTCCATCCGTGTTCTGGGTGGCCAGTGCATCGGCTGCCTGCCTGCCGAAAAGATTTCAGATCATCCATGGTTACGGCCAAGTGTTCGCCCGGCGGATAGCTGGAACCCCTGGCTTTGACGCCGCACAGATGCAATAAGCTATACAACAGGGCGCAGGCGTGGCCGGCCGACAGTACAAAGCGGTCTCGGTTCGGCCAGTCAGTATCTTCAGGGTCGTAACACAGAAAGCGTTGCCACAGGCAGTAAGCCATGGGTGCCGCACCCATGGGCGTGCCCGGGTGGCCGGATTGCGCTTTCTGAACGGCGTCGATAGAAAGCGTACGCAAGGTGTTGATGCACCGTAGGTCGACAGGGTCTTGTTTCATGGAGCTTTACTCCAGTTGGTTGTGCCAACTCCACATACCGCCCCAGGCGGCTATGAATTGCTTTAAGAACTTCTAAACTGCCGGTAATACTGAATCAAAGCATTGGTTGAGCTGTCATGACCGAGCACAGGCGTTTTAGCGCTCTGTAATTCAGGCAGCGTCCGCTCAGCAAGCGCCTTGCCCAGTTCTACGCCCCATTGATCGAACGAGTCTATATTCCAGATAACGCCTTGCGTAAACACGCTGTGTTCGTAAAGCGCCACCAGGCCGCCCAAAGTTTCGGGCGTCAACCGTTGCGCCAGCAAGGTATTGGTGGGCCGGTTGCCTTCAAAAGTACGATGCGGAGCCAACCAGCCTGACGCCCCTTGCGCTTTGACTTCTTCCCTGGTTTTACCAAAGGCCAGGGCTTCGGTCTGGGCAAACAGATTGGCCATCAGTAAGTCATGATGGTTGCCCAGCGGATTCAACGTTTGGCAAAAACCAATAAAATCGCAGGGGATGAATCTGGTTCCCTGATGGATAAGCTGATAGAACGAATGCTGTCCATTAGTGCCGGGTTCTCCCCAATAAACGGGCCCTGTCTGATAATCAACCGGTATGCCATCGAGCGTGACATGCTTGCCATTGCTTTCCATTGTCAATTGCTGAAGATAGGCGGGGAAGCGCTTCAGGTATTGCTCGTAGGGCAACACCGCGACAGTTTGAGCATTAAAGAAGTTGACGTTCCAGATGGACAAGAGGGCCATCAATACCGGCAGGTTTTGTTCGAAAGGCGCTGTGCGAAAGTGTTGATCCATGGCGTGAAACCCAGACAGCATGGCATGAAAATTTTCCGCCCCGATCGCCAGCATGGTTGACAACCCTATAGCCGAGTCCATTGAGTACCGCCCGCCGTCCCAATCCCATAAGCTGAACATATTGTTTGCGTCGATCCCGAACTTGGCAACTCCTTCGGTGTTGGTGGAAACGGCCACAAAATGCCGGGCTACCGCCCGCTCGTCGCCCAGTTGATTCAGTAGCCAAGTGCGGGCGGCAAGAGCATTGCTTAAAGTTTCTGTGGTTTTGAATGTCTTGGAGCAAACGATAAATAGGGTTTCGTCCGCCCGTAGTCCACAAGTGGCTTCGATGAAGTCAGTGCCGTCTATGTTGGAGATAAAGCGAAAATTAATATTTCGACGACTGTAATGGCGTAAGGCCTCATAGGCCATAACAGGCCCCAGATCTGAGCCGCCGATGCCTATATTAATCACGTTTCTAATGGGTAGCCCCGTGTGGCCCAGCCATTCGTGGTTATGAATTTTCCGTGTGAAATCGGACATTTTGGCAAGCACGGCATGAACTTCCTGAACGACATCAATGCCGTCTACGGTGATTTCCTGCTCTTTGGGCGCGCGAAGCGCCGTATGAAGCACGGCACGCTGTTCCGTCACGTTCATTTTTTGGCCGGTGAACATCAGTTCGATGTGTTCGCGCAATTTGCATTCCTGCGCTAGCCGGACGAGCAGTTCGATTGTTTCGTCGATGATGCGGTTCTTTGAGTAATCCAGATAAAATCCGCAAGCTTGCATAGTCAGCCGTTGACCTCGCTGCGGGTCGCTGGCAAAGAGCTGCCGCAGGTGCAGCGGCCGGATCTTCTCGTAATGCTCCTGTAGTGCCGTCCAGGCCGGACGTGCTGTCAGCAGCGGTTGGGCGCCAGATGGTTCAACCATGATTCGCCGTCCTTATCAGTTTTGCTTATTTAGCCGATTGCCTTTTTGATGCGATAGCGCTTAGCAGGTCAGCCCAGGACTTGCTGAATGATTGCGCTCCCTTCACTTGGAGCTGGGCGGCCAGTTCAGGAATATCGACGCCCTGCGAAGCGAAGTCGGCAAGTATGGATTCGGCATCGCCGCCGTCTTCGCGCATAGCGCCGCGTAGCTGCCCTTGTACCGAGAAGTTTTGCAGTGTTTTTTCAGGCATGGTGTTAATGGTGTTTGGGGCAGCCAGGGCTTCTATGTAATAACTTTCCGATAGTTGTGGGTCTTTCACTCCTGTGCTGGCCCACAGCAAACGTTGGGGTAGGGCGCCAGCATTTAACAATTTATGCCATTCCCCGGACGCGAACCGTTCGAGGTAAGTTTTATAGGTCTGATTGGCAACGGCGATGCCCAATCGATTGGCAAGGGCCGGGGCCACTTTGCCCGCGACAGCTTTGTCCCAACGGCTAATAAAGATCGAGGCTACCGAGTGAACCTTGGGGTCGAGACTCGCATCGATTCTGCGTTGAATACCGCGCCAATATGCATTGGCCGCCGCTACATACTGTTCGCGCGAGAACAATAATGTGACGTTTACCGGTACCCCGGCGTAGATAGATTCCTCGATGGCCCGGACGCCTGCCGGCGTGCCGGGGATTTTAATGAAGATATTCGCGCATTGCGCCAAGGCATGTAATCGCCTGGCTTCTTTGACCGTGCCCGCAGCGTCGTCGGCCAGCAAAGGCGAAACCTCGAGGGAAACCCACCCATCAATCCCGTTCGTGGCGTCATGTACGGGACGAAATAGGGCAGCGGCTCGCCGCAGGTCTTCCAGCGCCAGTTCAAGAAAAAGCGCTTCATCGGATTTATGTTGTCTGGATTTTTCAATAATGGCGTGATCGTAGGATTGGGTAGTA
This sequence comes from Eoetvoesiella sp., assembly GCA_036567205.1. GTDB lineage: Bacteria > Pseudomonadota > Gammaproteobacteria > Burkholderiales > Burkholderiaceae_B > DATCVA01. The sequence goes on from DATCVA010000128.1 coordinate 19,889, forward strand.
CGTATTGCCTGATCGAAAATAGTGGGATTGGATGTTAGGCCGGTAACGGACAATTCTTCGCAATAGCGCTCAAGAGTGCCGTTATCGAGCATTTCGCGAGTAATGGTGTCGAGCCAAAGACTTTGTCCAAGTTTATGCAGTTCAGCCGTGGGTTTCATGAACACCTCTCAAAATAGATTTTTCGTTAGCCGTTGCCGCCGCAGTCATCCTCGACTGGCGCGGGATTACGCCAGCCGCCGTCGCTTTGCATTATTTGTTCCGCTTCGGGCGGACCCCAGGTGTGCGGTTCATATATTTTTACAGGGACTGTGTCGCCCAGGATGGGGGTTACGATGCGCCATGCCGCTTCAATGCTGTCGTATCTGGCAAATAGCGAGGCATTGCCCTGGATGGCATCACCCAGCAGCCGCTCGTAGGGAGACATGTCTTCAACCGACTCCTGGCAGACAACCAGCTCTACGCTTTCGCCGATCATGGCCGCGCCGGGTTTTTTAACCCGGGTACCTACCGATATGACGACTTCCGGGCTGATCCGGAAGCGAAAATAATTAGTCTGTCCGGAGGCCGCAGCATCGAAAATAACGCGTGCTGGCGGTTTAAGTCTTACCAGCACTTCGGTGCCCGTGACGGGCAGCTGTTTGCCTGTCCGGATGTAAAAGGGGACGCCCGACCAGCGTTTGTTGTCGATGTGTAAGCAAAAGGCGACGAAGGTTTCAACCTGGGAGCCAGGCGCGACGCCGGCCACGTCACGATATCCGCGAAACTGGCCTCGTACGGTATCGGCCGGCAAAATCGGCCGCATGGCTTCGAAGACCTGGAACTTCGCGTCGCGTATGGCTTCAGAATTCTTGTCGGCAGGCAGGTCGGTGGTCAGCAGCGATAATATTTGCAGTAAATGGTTCTGGACAACGTCGCGAACGGCTCCTACCTTGTCGTAAAAGCCTCCGCGCCCTTGTACGCCAAACGCTTCGGCCATGGTGATTTGAACGCTGGATATGAAATCGCGGTTCCAGATCGGCTCGAGAAAAGAGTTGGCGAAGCGAAAATACAGCAGATTCTGAACCGGCTCCTTACCCAGGAAATGATCGATACGAAAGATAGCTTCAGCAGGAAACGCCTGCAGGAGTAATTCGTTAAGGGCCTTGGCGCTGGACAAGTCGCGTCCAAAAGGTTTTTCTACAACGACTCTTGCGTTCCGGGCGCATCCGTGCCGGGTCAGTCCTTTGATGACGGGCGAGAACATTTCAGGAGGGATGGCGAGATAGAACAGGGGGGATTGCGCCTTGCCGAGTTCTTGCCGAAGGTATGTATAGGTGGACTCGTCGCCGTAATCGCCGCTGATATACCGAAGCTGGCTTGCCAGCTTTTTGAATGCCCGGGGATCCAGTGTGCTGTGCGTTTCAATACTGTTGCGTGCACGCTCGATAAACTGATCGCGATTCCAGGCAGACCTGCTTAAGCCTATAACCGGTATGTTCAGCTGATCCCGACGGGCCATGGCCTGTAATGCGGGAAAGATTTTTTTGTACGCAAGATCGCCGGTAGCGCCGAAAAAAACGAATGCATCGGATTGGGAGCCGGACATACTCAATCCCCTGACTCAGAGTGTGGTTTTTCGATGTGCCCGCCAAACTGGTGCCGCATTGCGGAAAGTATTTTGTTGGCGAAGTCTGCGCCGCCACGGGAGCTGAATCGGGCATAAAGCGCTGCGCTTAATACAGGGACCGGCACGGCTTCGTCGATGGCGGCCATAATGGTCCAGCGCCCTTCGCCGGAATCGGATACCCGACCTTCGTATTGCCGCAGCGTCGGGTCGGTTTGAAGAGCGCTGGCCGTGAGGTCCAGCAACCACGAACCAATAACGCTGCCATGCCGCCAGAGTTCGGCGATCTGGGGCAAGTCAAATGTATATTGATAGAACTCGGGGTTGCGAAGCGGGGTGGTTTCGGCGTCGGCATTTTCTTCGCCGGAGCCTATGTTGGCGTTGTGCAGAATATTCAGTCCCTCTGCATAGGCGGCCATAATTCCGTATTCGATGCCGTTATGGATCATTTTTACGAAATGACCGGCGCCGTGCGGTCCGCAATGCAGGTATCCCAACTCTGCTGTACTGCTTTGTTTATTGGCCTCTGAGTCGCTGGCTGCCGTATTCGCGCCAGGCGCCAGTGCGGCAAAAACAGGAGTCAAATGCCGCACAATATCGACTTCTCCGCCTATCATCAGGCAATAGCCGCGTTCCAGCCCAAAAACCCCGCCGCTGGTTCCGATATCGAGGTAGTGGATTTTTTTTGACTGCAGATCGAAGCTACGCCGGATGTCGTCGCGGTAGTATGAATTGCCTCCGTCAATAACGATGTCGCCGGGATCGAGCAATGCGGCAAGTTTTTGCAGCTCCTGGTCTACCGCCGCGGCGGGCAACATTAGCCATACTGCACGCGGCCTGGAAAGCAAGGAAACAAAGGTTTCAAGTTCGCACGTGCCCACAGCGCCTGATTGCTGCAGCTTTGCAACCGCTGCGGCATGAATGTCATATACAACACATTCATGGCCTTGCTTCATAAGGCGTCGCGCCATGTCGCTACCCATGCGCCCTAGTCCGATCATGCCAAGCTGCATCGTGCACCTCTCTGGAGGTAGTTAAGATATCAAGGTCTACTTTAAGTAGACAGCGTCCTCTATGGTTAGTTTCTTATAGGTAATACTTATACCCCGTGTTGATCCATTGGAGTTGAGGGCTGGGTTTCAAGTCCAGGGCAATAACAGTGTCGCCCCGCTCGGCAAGGGTTTTGGTTAACGCCACGCCAAGAAAACCTGCTGCGCCGGTGATCAGAATTTTCAACATGGGTCGGTCCTTTTAGCTGTGTTGATTCTTTCAGATTAATCCTCGATTGGGGTGATATCAATAACGCAAGTCCATTGGAAAGCGGGGTTTTCGAAAACCAGGTCTCGAGCTTTGTTGGCCGCGTGCTTATCGTAGGCATAACCCCGCGGATTGGCCACAACCCGGCATTTGCCGACATGGTAGTCAAATGAATCATGAACGTGCCCATGAAACCAGAAGTCCGCCTGAGCGACCAGCGTGCCAAGGTTGCTTACAAACGCGGCAGTGATGGGGTCTTTACTGTGACGCGAATGAATTGAAAGAGGGTGCGGCGCGTGATGCGTAATGACGACCGTTTTACCGGCATACGGCTTGTTGAGTTCCCGCTGAAGCCAGGCGCGCGATTGCATATGTTCTGCCAGAGCTGCAGCCGCGGTAAACGGCCTGGCGTTGTATGAGATTGCCTGATGATCTTTCAGTGCGTTTTGCGCCGCTTGCATTAACTGCTGCTGGCTCCATTGCGGAAAGAGTCGATAGTCGGTCCAAAGTGTGGCTCCCAGGAAACGAGTGCCGGCCAACTTGATCGCGCAGTTGTCAAGAAAATGCACTGCGGTGCCGGCCGCGGCACTCTTCAGGTCCAGCCGGGTTTGCTGAAGTTCGTGATGATAAAACTCATGATTTCCGCCCAGATATAGCACGGGTACCGGCCAGCTTTTAAATAATTGAATGGCTTGAGTTCCGTTGGCAATATCGCCGGCCAGAACAAGGGCATCAGCGCCGTCTGCAGGCGTTATCAGGCGCTCTCCGGGGAATGCCCGCTGCAGATGCTCAAGGTGTAAGTCAGAAGCCAATTGAATCCGCATATTGGGTTTCCTGTGTTGTTGCCTTAAACTTTAAACTGTTGGAAACAAGGCTATTAATTTAACTTGGGCCGTGCTGTCATTGTTCATCGTCCCGCCGCAGCGGGGGTAGAGTAATTGCTATTTGCCAGGTTACGATTTACTTTTGCAAGGAACGAGTCGTATTCTATTTAAGTCGAACCTAACTTAACGGGTGACTCCTATGCGTTCTATCGTGCTCTTTCTATTTTATGCTTCTACCCCGTTTATCGCCCGTATCACGTTGTCCGCTCATTAGAGTCGCTTATGAAACCGGGCATACTTACCGTTGATATTGGAGGAACAAGCCTGAAGGCCGCCGTCATCAATAGTAAAGGACGCCTGCTGGCTGATGCGGTCTATAGGCCGACGCCGCAGCCTTGCGGGCCGGCGCTGCTTGTTGACCTGGTCAGCAATATGGTGGGTCCTTTGCCTGCCTACGATCGAATCTCAATTGGCTTTCCCGGCGTAGTCAAAGGTCGCCGTGTAATGACAGCGCCGCATCTTTATGCCGCTGAGTGGAAAAATTTTGCGCTGGCCGACGCGCTTGCCGCGCAGTTAGGCCATCCGGCGAAAATTGCCAACGATGCGGACATGCAGGGTTTTGCCCTTGTGTCGGGGCAGGGCCTGGAGCTTGCCGTTACGCTTGGAACAGGGGTCGGCACGGCGCTGTATCGTGATGGTGAGCTTATGCCTCATATGGAGCTTAGCCAGCATCCGATCTACGATGGCAAGACTTACGACGAGTATCTGGGTGCAGAGGCATTCGAGCAGATTGGCGCTGCCGGCTGGAACAAAAGACTACGCAAAGCGCTTGACCTTCTTCATATATTGTTGAATCCCGATCAAATTTTTGTGGGGGGTGGCAACGCCATCAAAATCGATCTGGACCTTTCTAAAGATGTCATTATCGGTCCCAAAGAGGCAGGCCTGAAAGGCGGCTTCGGTTTGTGGCGCACAAAGTTATGACCGTCGAGATTGAAAACTACGCACTACTTGGCAATTGCAGGACAGCGGCGCTTGTCTCAAACGAGGGCTCGATCGATTGGCTGTGTTTTCCACGTTTCGATTCTCCTTCATGCTTCACGGCGTTGCTGGGCAATAAAGATAACGGCCGCTGGAAAATAGCGCCGTCGTCTTCGATAAATAGTGTTACCCGTAGCTATCGTGATGGATCGCTTATCCTTGAAACCACCTTTGTTACAGATGAAGGCGAGGCCACGCTAATCGATTTCATGCCAATAACCCAATCTCACTCCAGTGTGGTTCGTATCGTGAAAGGGGTTAAGGGGCGTGTTTCGTTCGATATGGATTTAATCGTCCGGTTCAACTACGGCAGCTCCATACCTTGGGTGGAGAAGCCCGATGCACGTACGTTAACGGCAGTAGCCGGTCCGGATCTGCTGGTGCTGCGTACGCCTGTACCGTTGAAGGCGCGTGGCTGGCGTACCGTTAGCGCCTTTTCTGTTCGGGAAGGCGACAGACTGGTCTTCACGCTTTCGCATCAGCCATCGACCGAAAAGATAGCTGAACCCTTCAATGGAGATGCCGCATTGCGCGAAACAGAAGGTTTCTGGCGTGAATTCTCCGATCGCTGCCCGGACGTTGGACAATGGAGCGGCCTGGTAAAACGATCGCTTATTACGCTTAAAGCGCTTACTTACCTTCCCACAGGAGGAATTGTTGCCTCCCCTACGACTTCGCTGCCAGAGCAATTGGGAGGGCAGCGTAATTGGGACTATCGATATTGCTGGCTGCGCGACGCAACCATGACCTTGCTGGCCTTCATGAACCTTGGCTATTTCGATGAAGCGCGCGCATGGCGTGACTGGCTTAGCCGTTCTGTAGCGGGTAATCCGGATCAAATGCAGATTATGTATGGACTGGCCGGCGAGCGGCTTTTGCCCGAATTCGAATTGCCATGGCTTCGTGGATACGAAAACTCGCGGCCGGTACGCATAGGTAATGCGGCTGCTCATCAAGTGCAGCTGGATGTATTCGGCGAAGTAGCCGACGCCATGGCGCAAGCCATTAAAGGAAATTTACCCCGCCATCCGCGCATCGAAGCCATTGCGCAGGTAATTGTGCCGTTTCTGGAGAAAGCCTGGCGCAAGCCCGATGCAGGTATCTGGGAAATACGCGCACAACCACGGCACTTTACCCATTCCAAGATAATGGCCTGGGTTACGTTCGACCGTATCGCCATTGTTGCGCGTGGCGTGGAAAATGGCCGTGAGTTTTCTGAAAACTGCCGTCGTATAGCCGATGAAATTCATGCCGAGGTCTGTCGCGAGGGATACGATCCTGGCCTGGACAGCTTTGTTCAATATTACGGCTCTAAATCGCTGGATGCCAGTCTTCTGCATATTGTGCTGACAGGTTTTCTTCCCCCTGACGACCCGCGTGTGCTGGGTACCGTAAAGGCAATAGAGAAAAACTTGATGCGTGACGGTCTGTTGCTTCGTTACGATAGTGAGGCCGGCGTCGATGGCCTGCCACCGGGCGAAGGAACATTTTTAGTATGTTCGTTTTGGCTGGCCGACGTATATGTATTGTTGGGCCGAACCGAAGACGCACGGGTTCTGTTTGAGCATCTGGCGGGGTTATGCAATGACGTAGGATTATTGGCCGAGCAATACGATCCGCTCGAGGGCCGAATGCTGGGTAATTTCCCACAAGCTTTTAGCCACGTGGGTATTATCAACACAGCATTGAACTTGCATCGGATTCAGGCTCCGGCTCAAGACCGTGCACACACGGACACTGTTGCCACGACTCAATAATGTTTTCCGGTTCAAAGCTGGTCAATTGGTACGGGGCGTAATTGCCTGCCAAGTACAGGCAAGCTTTTCCCTGAATAAATTGACACTGTGTTATTCCTTTAGCTGTCTAATCCGTTCAGCCAATGGACATAAGCACGCGCCGTTAACATGCTGTAGTTAGCAAAAAAGTTGCTTCTTATCTTAAAACTATTCGTCAGCCCCCACGAGGTTTTGTATGAATAAATTATTAAGTCCAGTAAGGCGCTCGATGACAGTGCTGTCCGTTATCATCTTGTGCCTGTTGATAAGCGTTGGCTTTTCCAGTCCCGTTCAAGCTCAATCAGAGCAGCAGGTCAATGCGCGGCTGGATTCTCTTTTTGGCGAGCATGAGCCATACCGGACGTTTCTCGAAAAATTCAAAGAAGCAGTCGTATCCGGCGACAAGAAAAAAGTGGCAACAATGATCCATTATCCGTTAAACGTGTTTGCTCAAAAAGCCTCCAAAATCCGATCCCGGAAAGAACTTTTGTCGAAATACGACAAGGTCTTTACGAAGGACATCATCGCAGCTGTCCAGCGGCAGCATTATGCCGATCTGTTCGTAAGGGATCAGGGTGTCATGATCGGCGATGGCGAGGTCTGGTTCAGGGGACTTTGCGCCGACAAGGCTTGCAAACGTCGAACGGTCAAGGTGATCACTATCAACCAGCCATAGTCGAAGGCTGAGTCCAGGAATAGGCAGTGAAGCGGCAATCGCCGCGATGTTCGCGTGGGTGCTCCGGATTCGCGGGCAGGCACATTATTTGCCTGTTCAAGCTTGACTGTAATTCACATCCAAAGCAAAAAGCGGAATGTCCGGTCAACATAGCGCAGCGGATGCGCCGGCTCCGGAGGAGCCTTATATGAGTATTCAATGGGATGAACTGTTCGGATTTACGATTTCTCCGTGGGAACTCATTATCCGTGGCAGCCTGATGTACTGGTTTATTTTTGTTCTGCTTCGACTGGCAGGCCGGCGCGATATTGGATCGTTCGGTTCGGCCGATGTGCTGGTGCTGGTATTAATTGCGGACGCGGCGCAAAATGCCATGGCTGCCCAATACAACAGCATAAGCGAAGGCATGGTATTGGTGGGCACCCTGGTCGGGTGGAGCGTGATAGTTGACCGCGTGTGCTATTTTGTACCAGCTGTGAATAATTTGATAGAGCCAGAACGTGTTTGCCTGATTAAAGACGGAGTCATGCTACGGCGCGGAATGCGGCGCGAATACATTACACGTAAAGAGCTGATGGGGGAGTTGCGTTTGCAGGGTATTACTGACATCCGGAATGTACGCCGCGCATACATGGAGTCTACTGGCGATATCAGTGTGCTTCGGACAGACGATTGAACGTGCTGGAAGGGTGCGTTTAAAACTGCCTAAAATTACAGCGCCGATATGACATAGGCGCAGAAGAAATGCCCTCCGCGAAGGGAGGGCATTTACCAAACAGTTCTTAGACTACTTGGATGTTTTTAGCTTGTGGGCCTTTAGGACCCTGAGCTGTTTCGTACGAAACGCGCTGGTTTTCTTCGAGCGATTTGTAGCCCGTACCGACGATGTCGGTGTGGTGCGCGAACAAGTCCTTGCCGCCTGCTTCAGGAGTGATAAAGCCGAAGCCTTTTTCGTTGTTGAACCATTTAACAATACCGATTTC
>DATCVA010000129.1:0-20225 GCA_036567205.1 Eoetvoesiella sp.
AATTTGAAAGAAACCGGCAACTCGATGGATATCGCAATACAGGGTCGCGGTTTCCTGCAGGTTGAAATGCCTGACGGTACCTTTGCCTACACGCGCGATGGCAGTTTGCAGGTAGATCAGAATGGTCAGTTGGTTACGGCAGGCGGTTATGCCGTACAGCCTCCTATCAACGTGCCCGACAATGCTCTTAGTTTGTCGATTTCGCGCGACGGCACGGTGTCGGTAACTCAACCGGGCGCTGTGGGTACCAACGTTGAAATCGGGCAGCTGGAACTTAGCACCTTTGTTAATCCAACCGGTTTGCAAAGCATGGGTGAAAACCTTTATGTAGAGACCGACGCTTCGGGCCCTGCAATTTTTGCGCAACCCGGCCTCGACGGCGCCGGCCTGGTCCTTCAAAACTACGTGGAAACATCCAACGTCAACGTTGCCGAGGAACTGGTCAATATGATCACTACCCAGCGCGCCTACGAAATGAATAGTAAAGCCATCCAGACATCCGATCAGATGCTTGCCCGCCTGACCCAACTTTAAACATGTATAAACGCCTTAGTCTTTTATTGTTGTGCGTGGCGGCGATGGTGCTGTCGGGCTGTGCCATGATTCCGCCCGAACCTGTGGTGACGGGGCCATTGACGGCCTCGCCGCCGTTGCCCTCAACGATGATGCCCGAGGCTAATGGCGCGATTTATCAGCCAACGGCTTACGGAAGCTACCCGCTCTTTGAAGATCGTCGTCCACGTAATGTGGGTGATATCGTTACGATCGTCATCCAGGAAAAAACCAACGCGGCTAAAAACGTGGCCACGTCGACAGACCGCTCGGGCAGTGCGTCGATGGGGCTGGACGTGATGCCGTCTGTTGCGCCAAGTTGGCTGGGGCCGCAGCAAAATTTTGAGGTTGGCGGTGCGAATGCCTCAGAGGGCAAGGGTTCTACGCGGGCCGATAACACCTTCTCCGGCACGCTTACCACCACAGTGATTGGCGTATTGCCCAATGGCAATTTGCAAATCGCCGGCGAAAAACAAATGGCTATTAATCGGGGCAGCGAATACATCCGTTTTTCGGGTGTGGTCGATCCGCGTTCTATTACCGGCTCCAATACAGTGTCTTCCACCCAGGTCGCCGATGCCCGTATCGAGTTTCGCAGCAAAGGCACCATGGATGAAGTGCAAACCATGGGCTGGCTGCAACGTTTTTTCTTGAATATTTCTCCGTTCTAAGGATGGCCCGTTTTGTCTCGATTTTTTAATGGTGTTTTGCGGCTTTGGAGTCAACGCACCGCACTTGGCTTGACGCTGATCCTGGCAACCGGCGTGGTGCACGCCGAGCGCATTAAGGATCTGGCTTCAATACAGGGTGTCAGGGCGAACCAGTTAATTGGCTATGGCTTGGTGGTGGGGCTGGACGGCAGCGGCGATCAGGTTCGTCAAACGCCGTTTACTCAGCAAAGCCTGACCAATATGCTGTCTCAGCTTGGCGTAACGGTGCCCCAGGGTACGAATATGCAGGTTAAGAATGTGGCGGCGGTAATTGTCACCGCTCGCTTGCCGGCTTTTGCGCGGCCCGGCCAGACGGTGGACGTGGTTGTGTCGTCGATGGGAAATGCAAAGAGCCTGCGTGGCGGCACCTTGCTGATGACACCGCTGAAAGGCGCGAACGGGCAGGTTTATGCAATGGCTCAGGGAAACCTGCTGGTTGGTGGCGCTGGCGCCCAGTCGGGCGGCTCCAGCGTGCAGGTCAATCAACTGAATGGCGGAATTATTTCAAATGGGGCTATCGTCGAGCGCAGTGTTCCCACAAGCTACGCGCGTGATGGTTTTATCAATCTGGAATTAAACACCACAGACTTTGGAACGGCACAAAGCCTGGTGACCGCGCTTAATCGCGAACTGGGCGCCAACACTGCGACTGCTCTTGACGGTCGGGTCATCCAGTTGCGCGGGCCCATCGACCCGGCTGCGCAAACGGCTTTTTTGTCGCGCGTGGAAAACACTCAGGTCCGTTTGCCGCCCGCGCGCGCCAAGGTCATCATCAATGCGCGTACCGGTTCCGTGGTCATGAACCGTACTGTCACGATCGACGAGGCGGCAATATCTTACGGCAATCTGTCGGTGGTCATCAGCCAGGGGGTTGACGTCAATCAGCCCGATACGCCATTTGCCGGCGGCCAAACCGTGGTTACTGAAAACACGCAAATCGAGGTGCGATCGGACGAAGGCACAATTAAACGGATGAAGACCAGCGCAAATCTGGCTGACGTGGTTCAGGCGTTGAATTCGCTAGGGGCCACCCCCCAGGACTTGCTGTCGATTTTGCAAACCTTAAAAAGTGCAGGCGCATTACGTGCCGACCTGGAAATCATCTAAGCGGGAGGATTCTATGTCATTTACCCAGTTTATCTCCCGGCCTGAAGCGCCTATGTCAACGCTTGATTTCAGTCATCTGGACCGCCTGAAGCGGGGGGTTAAAGACGGGGCCGACGCCCCGTTGGCAGAGCAGAAGAAAGTTGCCCAGCAATTTGAAGCCTTGTTTATCCAGCAGTTAATGAAGCAGGCACGGCTATCGTCGAATATGCAGGGTATTTTCGACAGCGACCAGACTCGTATGGCGCAAAGCATGGCCGATGAACAGGCTGCGTTGCAGCTGTCCGATCCTGGCATTGGCCTGGCGCGTGCGCTGCTCGATCAAATACAGGGCAATGCTTCCGTAGGAAACAAGCTGAACGCAGGCCAATTATTGCCTGAACTGGCCTCGTCACGTTTGCCGGGCTTGTCCTCGCGAATTGGCGAAGAGCGCCGCGAGGCAGCTCCGTCGATTTCGGCATTAATAGACTTGCTTACCAAAAACTCCGTTACCGAAAAAATTTATAAAGCCATTAAAGGAGCGCCCGGGCATATTCAGGATTTTGTTTCCAAAATGACAGAGGCCGCCAATGTTGCCGCCAATCAAAGTGGGGTTCCCGCCAAGTTGATTTTGAGCCAGGCAGCCCTGGAATCGGGTTGGGGGCAGCGAGAAATACGCGGCGAAGACGGCTCTACCAGTTTCAATCTTTTTGGCATCAAGGCCAGCCCGAACTGGAAAGGCAAGGTCGTCAATATCATGACGACCGAATTCGAGGGCGGTGTGGCCCGCAAGGTAGTACAACCGTTTCGGGCGTATGACTCGTATGCCGAATCGTTTAGCGATTATGCGCGGCTAATCGGCCAAAACCGCCGCTATAGCGAGGTGGTCGGCGCGCCGACGGCTGAAGAAGCCGCGCACCGCATTCAGCAGGCCGGTTATGCCACTGACCCGAAGTATGCCGAAAAACTGATATCCATCATGGGGTATTTCGATTCGGGCAAAGTGTGATTCCACTTCCAAATCAACCCTGAACGGTGTCGGTTTCGCTTGTTCTGCCAATGTACGACTCGCGGCTGGCCTTCACTGAGTAGTGATTTGGAAATGAAATGAATGCCCACGCGAATAATGCCGGCCCCGGCCTAAACAATTTCGTGCGGGTGCCGTTAATGCAGTACATGGTCTTTCAAATGTATGGAGTTCGACCTCCATCCGATTACCCAGCGGAATCGCAATGAATTTAGCTAATCTTGGTCTTTCCGGCATCAATGCCGCGCAACATCGCCTGCAGACAACCGGTCATAATATTAATAACGCCGCTACCGACGGTTATAACCGCCAGTCGGTTCTGGTGTCCACAGCCGGCGCGCAAAGCACGGGCAGCGGCTTTATCGGCATGGGCGTCCAGACCGACAGCATCCAGCGTGCCTACAATAATTTTATTGCCAGGCAATTGGTTAGTTCCCAGTCTGGCGGTGCGGCTATGGTCTCGTACGGCAATGAGATCGCACAGATCAATAATTTGTTCGCCGATCGTACGGTGGGTATTAGCCCCGCATTGCAAAAGTTCTTCGATGGCATTCAGGCAGTGGCGTCGGCGCCGGCCGATCCGGCAGCGCGCCAGGAACTGTTAGGCCGCGCATCGAGTCTGGCGGGCCAAATCAACGATGCCAATGCCTTCCTGAATGATCAGCGCCGAAATATCAACACGCAGATCGCGACGACGGTCACGCAGATCAATAGCTATGCCGAGCGCATACACGACATGAATCATCAGATTACTGTCGCTAAAGCCAGCGGTTCGGGGCAGCCCCCTAACGATTTGCTTGATCAGCGCGATCAGCTTGTCACCGAGATCAGTCAATTGGTTGGGGTGACGGTTCTCGAGCAGGATGGCAATATTAATCTTACTTTGGGTAATGGTCAGGTCTTGCTCGGTGGGGACACTGTTTTCCCGCTGCAGGCTATTCCTTCAGCCGACGATCCGGAGCGTCTTGTCGTTGCTTATACCGCGCTTACCGGGCCCGGCCGGACGACAGCGTTCGAACTGAATGAAAACTCCATTAAAGGCGGCAGTCTTGGCGGACTGATCCGCTACCGCAAGGAAGCGCTGGATACGGTTCAGAATGATCTGGGCCGTATGGCGGCGGGATTGGCATTGTCGGTCAATGCGCAGCATGTGCAAGGGGTTGATTTAAGCGGGGCTTTTGGGGGTGAGTTTTTTAACCTGGGTAATCCTAAAGCGATTGCCGCCGACGGCAACGCCAGCAACCTGACGGCGTCATTCAGCCCTACAGCGGCTAAGGACCTGACAGCGCTCGACTACAAGATTGAATTTACCAGTGGAAAATTTACGGTAACCAGCATACCCAACGGTACCCAGGTCTTTAGCGGTACTCAGAGCGATCTGGACGACCTTGAGCCAAGCGGCGATATCGGCATTGGCGTTACGCTTGCGTTTAGCGGCACTCCGGCCGAGGGCGACTCCTGGTTGTTGCAACCGACTCGCAACGCGGCAGCCGATCTTAGCGTCACCATCACCGATCCGGCAAAAATCGCGGCGGCCGATAAAGACGGCGGCTCTGCCAACGGCGGCAACGCACTGGTGCTGGCCAAGCTTCAAACCGACAAGCTCCTGGGCGGCGGCAGCATGAGCCTTAATGAGTCGTTCTCAAAAATCGTCAATAACGTAGGTGTGCTGACGCAGCAAAACGGTACTGCGGCTAAAGCCCAGGCTACGTTGATCCAGCAAAATTATGCGGCGCAGCAAGCGGTGTCGGGCGTTAACCTGAATGAAGAGTACGTCAATCTTGATCGTTACCAAGAGCAGTTCCGCGCGGCGTCGCGCCTGATCGACGTCAGTTCGACCTTGTTCGATACGTTGCTGGGGCTGCGCTCGTAACGCGCTTAGCCATGAATATCCGCATTTACCAAATTATTTTAAGGTCGTGTTGTTATGCGTATTAGTTCTACTCTTTTCTTTCAAACGGGTCTGAATTCCATTAATGCCCAGCAGTCCGATCTTATGCATTTGTATCAGCAAATTGGCAGCGGCCAACGTATGGTTACGCCGGCTGACGATCCATTGGGGGCGGCGCAGGCCATCAACATTAGCCAAGCTCAGTCACTGAATAAACGCTTTTCCGATAACCGTGAAGTGGCCAGGAATAATTTGGGGATTGAAGAAAACACCCTGAACTCGGTGACGACGCTGATGCAAGACATAAAAACGCGTCTGATCGAAGCGGGCAACGGCACTTTATCGGATGCCGATCGCGCTACTCTGGCTAACGTATTGCAAAGCGCCAAGGAAAACATGCTGGGGCTGGCCAATGCCACTGACGGCAGCGGCCAATATTTGTTTTCCGGGAACGCCGGCAATGTAACGCCGTTTACCATTGGGGCAGACGGAGGCATTAAATTTGCGGGCGATCAGGGGCAAAGGCTGATTCAGGTCGACCAGACACGCCAGATTTCCGGCAGCGACAATGGGCTGGATGTTTTTAGCAGCGCTTCTGCCGGGTCTCGCACCTATGTGACAACCGCGGACGACAGCAACGCCGGCACAGGCCTGATCAGTACTCCCACTATCAACGATCCTAAGGGCAGCAACGTCGGCAACACATTCAAGCTTGAATTTTTAACCGAACCTGTTGATCCGGCCGATCCCGGTGGCCTCCAGGGTCCGCTCCAATATAAAATCACGGTCACCGATCCCGATGGGAATCAGGTTGGAGAGCCTGTTGGTCCGGCGCTTTATACGGAAGGTACGGAAAGCTTCGATTTGCCCGGCGGGGTACAGGTCAAGTTTTCGGGCCAGCCCGTGGCTGGCGACGACTTCACCATAGAGCCTGTATCCCAGACGCAGGCAGGTTATAAAACTACCGCAACCAACACCACTGCAGGTGCGGCTCAGATCCATACGCCCACAATTACGGATCCCAACGATTCGAATATCGGCAATACATTCGAGATCGAATTTTTTCAAGATGATCCGCTCGATCCGCTTAAGCTGGAATACACCATTAAAGTCACCGACCCCGATGGCGTGGAGGTTGTTCCGGCCGGCGTTCGTGTAACTTACATTCCTGGGACCAGTCTCGACCTGTCTGGCGGCGTGCAGGTGAAGGTGTCAGGCTCTCCGGCGGCTGGCGATACGTTCGTGGTTGAGCCTTCTGTTCCTCCTGCTTCCAAAACCGACCTGAACATCTTCAATACGTTCGACGACATTATTGCAGCGCTTGGCACGCCGGTTAGCGACGATCCGGCAGCCCAGGCCAAGCTGGCCAATTCGCTGGCAACGGCCATGCAAAAAATGGACGTCAATTACGACAAGATTCTGACGGTTCGCGCTTCCGTGGGGGCGCGTATGAATGAAATCGACGCCATCGGCGGCAATGGTGATTTACGCGGATTAAGCTATGCCCAGCAGTTGTCCAAGCTGGAAGATGTGGATTACTACTCGGCTACAGCACAGTTGCAACTGCGCACTTCCGCGCTTGAAGCGGCCGCGCTGGCGTTCAAGAAAATCCAGGCCACCAGCTTGTTCAACATGGGCCGCAGTTAAGGCCGGCCGGGAAGTCTTTTTTAAATTTAAGGTAGTAGTGTATGAGGTCTATTTAATGCGTTGAGCTCAATCAGCGGAGACAAATTTTTGCTTGGTAATCGGGTGCGAGAATAATTAATGAAGCTTAAGCAATTACAATTAAAAACCAGTCTTTCCATTCTGGTTCTGTTTTTATCGTTACTGACATTTGCTGCAGTTGGAACTGGCTGGTACAGCCTGCAGCAAAGCAGCCTTGAGTTAAGTACGGCGCCGCAAAGTGCAATCATTGAAAGTATTGTCCAGCGTTTTGAACAGGTGCGCTATGTATTTATCGGGCTTCTGGTTCTGGCCGTTTTGCTGGGCGTCATTGTTTATCGGACGTTGTCGCGTACCGTTCTAAAGCCGCTGCAACAAGTAAGCCAATATTTCGACCGTATTGCCGCCGGCGATCTCACTCACCGTATTGACGTTAGCTCGCACAATGAAATCGGTTTGCTATATTTGGCGTTGAAGCGCATGCAGGACAGTCTGGGTCGGGCGGTCGGTACCGTACGCGTCGGCATGGAGCATATTAACAATGGCGGACATCAGCTTGTAGCGGGCAACGCCGATTTAAGTGGACGAACCGACGAGCAGGCGGCGGTGCTGCAACAAACTGCCGCCAGCATGGAGCAATTGGCCAGCACAGTTAAGCAAAATGCCGACAACGCCCGCCAGGCCAATCAGCTTGCGGCCAGCGCTTCCGAAGTCGCCCAGCGCGGCGGTCAGGCGGTGGGACAAGTCGTTAATACGATGCAGGGAATCTCGGACAGTTCACGCAAAATATCGGAAATTGTCGGTGTTATCGATAGCATTGCTTTTCAAACCAATATCCTGGCCTTGAATGCGGCGGTGGAAGCCGCGCGTGCCGGCGAGCAGGGTAAAGGCTTTGCCGTGGTCGCCTCCGAGGTTCGTGCACTGGCGCAGCGCAGCGCCCAGGCGGCCAAAGAAATTAAAGCGCTTATCGACGATTCGGTCAAAAAAGTGACTGAAGGCTCCGGCCAGGTCGAGCGCGCCGGAGCGACCATGCAGGAAATTGTGACGTCCGTCGCACGTGTTACTGACATCATGGGCGAGATCTCCGCCGCTACGGCCGAACAGTCCACCGGCATTGACCAGATTAATCGTGCCGTCACGCAGATGGACAGTGTCACGCAGCAAAATGCCTTGCTTGTTCAGCAAGCCACCACCTCGGCGGCCGATTTACGCGAGCATGTTGCGCACGTCAGCGGTGCGGTGTCGGTGTTCAGGCTTGTGGATAATCAAGTTATTGACGTTGCGGCAACTTCTGTTTCATCCAGGCCAGCTCCTGCCAAGGCTCACCTGGCGAAGCCGCAAAGATCCTCGGCAGGTATCGCGATACCTGCAACTCCCGAAAATCGCGCGCTCAACAACCGTAAAGCAGCAAGTCCGGCCAGTGCGCGAAGCCCGGCCCGCCAGACGGCTCCCGACGCCTCCAGTGCGGCGCGTTACAGCGCGAAGAGTGGCGCAGCAGCAAGCGGTGTGAGTAAGGCTGCGTCATTGACCGCCAGTCCTGCGATAGCTACTCGTGGCGCGCCAAGCGACGACGATTGGGAAGAATTTTAATGACGTTGTTCAGCAAGGTCCTGCTTCGGTGCCTGGGACGCCTGACGCTTGCCTGTGGCTGTTTGCTGATGGCGGCGGCATGCAGCACCTCGGGGCGCTTATTTGATTCATCTGCTTTAAAGCAGATTATTCCCGGACAAACTACGCTGGCCGAAGCCAGCCTTATTCTGGGAGCAGATCCGGTGGACACATATCGTCAACTGAACGGCACTGTAACGGCGCGTTGGGCTCATAACGCCTCGTTGCTGACCGACGCGATTTACTTCCGGCAAGAGCTTTCGTTGTTATTCGGCCCCGATGGGCGCTTCGAACACATAGTTGAAAAGACAAATGTGCCCGGCCAGGCAGGCAAGGCTTCAGTGCCGCTTCAGCCAGCTCCGGTTTATATAAAAAGCTCGCAACCGCCCGTTGCGAATCCCCTGGCTCAGTCCTCCACAGAAGGGATTGCCAGTCCTGCAGAGACTTATCCTTTATCGCATTAATTTCTCGTCGCCCCTAGCCGGTATGTGTTCATATCCGTGCCAGATTATTAATAATAATGCAGCTTTAACTTAGGTTTAATTATGTCCATAGCCATGCAATCCTCAAAAAAAGACGCCAAGAAGTCCAAGCGGGCAGCTGGGCGCGGTTTTCGCTTTGCCGACACCAAAGTCAGCACCATGCTGATGAACGCACAGGTTCTGTTTATGCTTTTGATTGTGAGCGTGGGTGGTATTGCTACCTACTTTCTCTATCAGAATATTCAATCGGTTCACGCAATCGGGCTGCAAAACGCTCGCGCGCAACGAGTGATGGCGATCAGCAATGACATGCTGCAAATGCGCGTGTCGCTGTTGTCGGCCGCACGATATCAGCAAGAGGCCGCGGCGAATAATGATCCTGCGCTGGCGAGTAAAGCCAAAAAGGTTTTGGAAGAGGCCGTTAAAAATCTGGAAGCGGTGAAGAGCAGTTTCTCGGAATTTCGTAAAAACATGCCGGACGACGCCGAGGGGCGCCGGTTGTCGACGCGCTTGATCAGTACTTACCGGCCATACGAAGACGATGGGATAGCGCCGATGATGCAGGCCCTGGAAGTCCAGGACTACGTCACGTTTTATTTTGTGAACAGCGAGTTCGGCGTTCCTCGAAGCGAGGCGTTCGACGCGTCGATCAAGGGGTTTTCAGATTACATAAAAAAATATGAAGCCGCGTTCTATGAACAAGCGCAGACGGATTTTGAGCGGGCATTGATTGCCATCGGGTTCGGCATTTTTGTTGGCCTGTTGCTGATGGTTGCCGTGCGCATCGTTTTTGGCCGTACGGTGATTCGTCCGCTGCGTGAAGCGGGTACGCACTTTGATCGCATTGCAGGCGGTGATCTGACGCAGCGTGTCAGCATCACGTCGCGTAACGAAATCGGTGTTCTGTATGAAGCATTGCGCCGTATGCAAGAAAGCCTGACGCGTACGGTAACAGCTGTGCGCGAGGGCGTCGAAGAAATCAATATCGGTTCGCGTGAAATCTTCATGGGCAATACCGATCTGAGCAGTCGCACCGAACAGCAAGCAGCCTCGTTGCAGGAAACCGCTGCCAGCATGGAGCAACTTGCAGGCACGGTAAAGCAAAACACCGACAACGCAGAGCAGGCGGACCAGCTTGCCAAAGGTGCGTCCGAGGTGGCCCTGCGCGGAGGCAGCGCGGTGACCGCCGTGGTTCAGACCATGGATCAGATTTCATCCAGCTCGGGGAAAATTGCTGAAATCGTTAACGTGATTGACGGCATTGCTTTTCAAACTAATATTTTGGCGTTGAACGCCGCGGTTGAAGCCGCGCGCGCTGGCGAGCAGGGCAAAGGGTTTGCTGTAGTGGCTGGCGAGGTTCGTTCTTTGGCTCAGCGTAGCGCACAAGCGGCCAAGGAAATCAAAGTGCTGATCGAAGAGTCTCTGAATGCGATCAGGTCCGGTGCGAAGCAAGCTGATCAGGCTGGCGAAATCATGCGTGAAGTCGTGGGATCGGTACAGGGAGTCACGACGATTATGGGCGAAATTTCCTCGGCCTCGCGTGAACAGTCGGATGGTATCGAGCAGGTCAATCAGGCTGTGCTGCAAATGGATACCGTTACTCAGCAAAATGCTGCGCTGGTGGAAGAGGCTGCTGCGGCGGCTGGTTCCCTGCAAGAACAGGCAACTCGCTTAACCGACGCTGTGGCCGTCTTTAAGGTCAATGCCAGTGAAGTGATCGATGTGGATGCCGAGGCAAAGTCATTGCCGCAGCCACAGCGATACGGCGTTAATGCTTTGCAGGAATCATACTAAGTTCTATGTTTGAACCGCTGTACAACCCCGGGCAGGACACTCATTAGTGTCCTGCCTGGTTTGCTTACTGAGAATTAACCAGACAGCACGCTAACTTCCTGCCAGGGCTTGTGCAAGCCGACCCATACTGCTGTAGCCTGCTTGAAATAAACGCAATAAGAACGGGCTGCTCTGAGGTAGTACTACCGTTAGCAGCAGCAGGCCGACCATCAGGCTTATTGGAAAACCCACAGCAAACACCGATAGCTGCTGTGCGGTCCTGTTCAATATGCCCAACGCCAGGTTAATGGTCAGTAAGACAATAATCAGCGGCAAGGCCAGCAGCATGCCTGACAACATGACTTCGGAACTCCATTCAAACAGCACCCCCCATCCGTTCGGGTTCAATGAGTCAATGCCAATAGGCAAAATCTCAAATGTCCGTATGACTCCGGCAAGCATCAGCAGATGTCCGTTGACGGCCATAAACAGCAACATCGCAACCACATTCATTATGCGTGACAGTACCGCTGTATTGGCGCCCGTGGCAGGGTCAAAGAATGAAGCGAACGATAAGCCCATTTGCAGGCCAATGAATTCCCCGGCGGTTTGCACGGCTGCGAACACGATGCGCATGGTCAGGCCCAGGGCGGTGCCAATGAGTATCTGCTGTACCGCAATCAGCAGCCCCTCGTAAGATGCGGGCGAGATAAGCGGAAGGGGGGGCAGGGCAGGAGTGATAACTATGGTTACCAGCGCTGCAAACCCTACTTTTACTCTGATTGGAATAGCGGACTCGCCCAGCAGAGGCGCAGTGCCCAGAAGAGCAAGAAGACGAAAGAAGGGCCAGAGGAACGCATTTATCCAGGCATAGAGTTGGTCGAGTTCAACAGAAACCATGCGTTTTATTCAGAACCGTAATGGTTTACGAAACAAGTCCGGGAATTTGCGAGAACAGCTGCTGAATATAATCGACCATGGTGCTGATAAGCCAGGGGCCCAGTAAAACCAGTGTCGCACCCACCGCCAGCAGCTTGGGAATGAACGACAAGGTCATTTCATTGATTTGGGTGGCTGCCTGAAAAATACTGATGAATAAACCGACTCCCAGTGTTACGAGCAGCAGCGGACCCGCTATGGACAGCGCTACTTTCATGGCGAGGTAGGTCATGGACATAACGGTTTCCGAGGTCATGTCGCGTCTCCTATTGGTAAAAGCTGCGTGCCAGCGAGCCAAGCAATAAGTGCCACCCGTCGGCCAGTACGAACAGCATAAGCTTGAATGGCAATGAAATGGTTACCGGTGGCACCATCATCATCCCCAGCGCCATCAGTACACTGGCAATTACAAGGTCGATAATTAAAAACGGAATAAAAATTGTGAAACCGATTTGAAAGGCGGTTTTAAGTTCGCTCGTTATAAAGGCCGGAACCAGTACGCGAAGCGGAACCTGTTCGGGGCTTTCCAGTTCGGGAATATTGGCCATATTGGCAAACAGCGAAAGATCGGTTTCACGTGTCTGATGCAGCATAAAGGTATGCAGCGGTTTAATACCGCGCTCGAGCGCGGTTTCGAATGAAATACTTCCCGCGCTAAGGGGTTGATAGGCTTGCGCGTAAATTTGGTCGAAGACCGGCGACATTGCATAAAAGGTCAGGAACATGGCCAGGCCGATCAAGACCGAGTTCGGTGGCGAGGCCCCTGTTCCCATGGCATTGCGCAGTAAACCCAGCACAATAATGATACGTGTGAAACCCGTCATCATAAGCAGCATGGCGGGTAAAAACGACAGCGTGGTTAATAATAATAACGTCTGTATGCTTAGGGAATAGGTTTGCGCCCCGTTGGGGCCTGTTGTAGACGTGATGGCGGGCAGGGTCGCCTGGGCCAGGCCAGCCGATGGATACAACAGGGCGAAGGAAAGCAGGCCCAGAACCAGGGCACACATCGATAGCGGCGATTTTTGACGCGTGCCGCGGCGGGCGTTGAATACATTCATGATAGAAGAAAAAGCCACACTTATACGCGTCGTCTGGACATGATCTGCCGGAGTGATTTCGCGAAGCTTGCGTCGGGTTCGCTCGTGGCTATGGAAGATGTGCTGAGTTGCTGCTCGCTGGCGGGCAAGGTATGCAGCAAGGAAATCTGATTTGCCGTTACACCCAATACCAAACGGGCGTTTTCGACTTCGACCAGGGCGACATAGGCACGCGAGCCCAGGCTTTGTGAACCGACCAGCTTAATGGGCTGGCTGGTACCTGCGCGTAGCCAGCCCGCCCGGCGTGTCAGCCAGGCTCCTGCAAGGATCAGGCCTACGATAAATACAAGACTGATAATCAGGCGCAGGAGGGAGGCTTCGCTCATGAGGGTCTTAACGCCTGCCGTTAAGGCGGCTGAGGCGGTCCGAGGGTGTAATAATGTCAGTCAGGCGGATACCGTATTTGTCGTCCACGACTACCACTTCGCCCTGTGCGATCAGATACCCGTTAACGAAGATGTCCATGGGTTCTCCGGCCAGCCCGTCCAGCTCGACCACGGAGCCCTGTCCCAATTGCAGTATGTTTTTTATTGTCAGCTTGGTGCGGCCCAGCTCGACTGAAAGCTGGACCGGAATGTCCATAATCATGTCAATGTCGCTATTGCCTTCGGCTGCGCTGTCCAGCAGGGGCTGGAATACGTGGGGCGTTACGGACGATGGCGGCTCGGGCGCGGGTTGTGGCTGAACGGGAGCGCTAGCCGATGCGGTTTGCTCTGCCAGGGCGCTGGCCCAGTCGTCAATGTCTTGCTGCAGGCCATCGGCCTGGGTTGGTTGCCGTGCTTGTCCGGCCTGCTCGGACAATGCCGCGGCCCAATCTGCCTCTGCGTTGTCAGGCGCACTGTTGTCGTTGGCGGGGTCTTGGGTTGGATCAGTCATGTTGGGTCGCTTTCGTTAGTTCAGTTTCAGAGTTCGCCAATAATTTTTTTACACGCAGCGCGTATTGATCATTAAAGGTGCCATACGTGCACTCCATGACCGGTACGCCTCCGACATGGGCAGTAATGGTGGGTGAAATGTCCAACGGCAAAATGTCGTTGATTTGCATTTTCAGCAAGCCGCCGATGGTGGACGGAATCTGGGCCAGTTCGGCAACCAGTTCGACGTCGGCGCTGCGTACTTCGCGGGACAGTTTATGCATCCAGCGTTGATCGATTTCCATCGTCGCTTCCTGCAGCGGCCTGATCAGCAGGTCGCGTACCGGCTCGATCATGGAGTAAGGCAGGCAAATATTAAGGTTACCGCCCGAAGCGCCCAGCTCGATGTAGAACGAGGAAACTACTACGATTTCGTTGCCGCTGGTAATGCTTGCAAACTTGGTGTGCATTTCGGAGCGAATGTAATCGAATTCGACGGGGTATACGTTATGCCAGGCGCTGCCGTAGCTTTCAAGCGTCAAATTAAGCAGACGGCGAATAATCCGCTGCTCGGTGGTGGTAAAGTCACGCCCCTCGATTCGGGTGTTGTAGCGGCCGTGGCCCCCAAAAAGGCTGTCAATAATCAGGAAAACCAGATTGGGATCAAACGTGAAAAGCGAGGTTCCTCGCAGAGGACGCATGGCAACCATGTTCAGGTTGCTGGGTACTGGCAGGTTGCGTTCGAAATCGGAGTATTTTTGAACCTTGATCGCCGCGACGGTAATGTCGGCGTTGCGGCGCAAAAAACTTAATAACACCGAGCGCAGCTGGCGTGCAAAGCGCTCGTTGATAAGTTCCAGAGTTTGCATCCGGTGGCGTACCACACGGTCAGGAGAGCTTAGGTCGTACGGCCTTATGCCGTTTCCCGTATCCTGTTCGGCAAGCGGCTTGTCGTTGCTTTCACCCGTTACGCCAGCCAGTAGCGCATCGACTTCGTCTTGCGAGAGAAAGTTTTGAGACGCCATTTATTGAACCACAAAGGCAGTGAAAAGAACTTTGGAAATCTGTGGTCCAGAGGGCTGTGGAGAATAAGGGGATTTCAGCGTTTCGGACAGGGTTTGAGCCAATTGCGCGCGGCCGTCGGGCGTCTGGATGTCGGCGGGTGTTTGTTTGGTAAGTACTGTTAAAACGCGATTGCGCACTTCAGGCATGTAAGTGGTTATTTGCTGACGGGACTGTTCGTCAATGACGCGTAGCGTAATGTCAACGAACAAGATCCGGCTGGCGTGCTGATCGCCCAGTGTGACGGTAAACGGTTCAAGCGGCACAAAGATCGGATTGGGAATAGGCGGCGGCGCAGGCGGGGCTGCGTTAGCAGCGCTGCTTGCTACAGTGCCGGCTTTGCTTGTGTAGAACAAGGTTGCGCCGACGCTGGCCGCGGCAATAATCATTGCCAGCAAGAGCGTTTTGAGTACGGTCGCGGTTGTGTCGTTTTTAGATTTGGCCATGGCGTTATTGCGGTGCGGGCGTTGGTAAATAAATTGCGATCGGCATCAGGCGAGTAAAGCGATTACGTGCCGACACGCAACTTCGTTCAAGATAAGGTATTGTGCCTTAGCCGGGTCTTCTCAATGCTTTGGAATAGCAGGCTGAAACCTTGTTAGCTTTGGCGTTTAATCTGCTGCGGTTCAGGCAAAGGTATCGATCAAGGCATCGGGGGCTTTGCTGCGTGTGGCTGCATGGGCGCTGGCATCGCCGCTACCGATATCAACCACGGTTACCGAACCTTTCGACCGCTTTGCGCCGCTTGCCGCGAATTGATCGAACATTTCCTGAGACTGGTTCTGATCGCTTACGTTGGTTTCACCCAGGGAAATACCGGCCTGAGCCAACAGATCTTGAAGCTGGGGCAGCGCATTTTCAACGGACTGCCGCACGGCGGCGTGTGGCGAAACGAAGATAGCCTGGGCGACGTTATCGTTTATGTTGATTGAAATGCGTATTGGCCCTAATTCAGGCGGATCAAGGCGTAGTTCGGCGGTTTGTGTTTTACCGTGGCCATTTTGCGTCAAGCTTACCAGTTGCCGCCCAAAGTCAGCGGCCCACTGAGGGTTTTGTAGCGGGGTGTTGACGGCCAGGTTACTGATGGTTTGCGGCAGGGCTTGCGAAAAACCGGCGGTTTGCAATCCTTGCTGGCTTAGCACTGCCGTAGCGGCGCCAGAGGCGGCGCTTAATTGCGCGATATTGGCGTTTGTGTCTGCCGATGTTATGCCTGCTCCGGCCTCGGTGCCAATTGTGCCCGCAAGCCGTCCCTCAAGATTCTGGGCGTTCGAAGCCAGGCTGTTGAGGGTGGAACCGGCGCTGGGCTGACCAAGACGCCCTCGCGGCAATTCGCGTAGTTCCATGTGGCTTGCCGATGCCGTTGTCTTGCCCGGTCCGGTCTGGGTTTGATGAGGTTGCAGCGGCGCATTTTGGACGAGTTTCAAGTCTGCCAATGGAATGCCGACGGGCGCGCCGGATATTGGTCGGGCATGCCCGGTAATGACCTGCTCTGAAATAGCCGCGGGAAAGTTCTGACCTGATTGCACGGCCATATTCGGCGCCAGGCGGGCGTTGAACGAGACGGAAGTATTACCGGCGGCCGGGCTTATCGTTGTTTTTGTTTCCGAAGGCGCAATGGCCTGCGCCGCAATGTTCAGCGCCAGTTGGGGCAGGGTTAATCCCTGTTCGCTGGCTAGCAGGGCGAGTTCGTCGCCGGACACTGCTTCGGTTTTTTCCTTGTCGGCCACGCCTTGCTGGCCGGGTTTGGCAACTGGCTTATCCGTCCGCGCCGTTGCGCGGGCTTCCTGGCCAGCTGCGGGTTGCTGACGTGTCAGCACTTCGGAGAAGCTGGGCGAAGCGGAATTGATTTCATCGTTTTGGCCAAAGGACGCAGCCGGACCCGAGCTGGCTGGAGCACTTGGCAGGACGGTGGAAAGCGAAGGTGTATTCATGTAGAAACCAAAATTAGTGAGCGTTATGGATCCGGCGGAACTGATTAGCCGAGATCTCATCGTTGGCGCGTTGTTCGTTACGGTTATCGCGCACCGTTTGTTGCTGCACCTGGCGCGATAGCAGCGTTTCGAACGAGCTTAATCGACGCTTTTCCGCATGCCATTGTTTACGGCCGTTTTCAAGCTTAAGGTCTAGTTGTGCCACAACCCTATTTTGCTGGGAAATGGCTTCATCCAATGTGGCGATAAACTGCCTAAAATTATGGTAGTTCGAGGCTGACAAGCCAGTTTCCGTTGCTCTGTGCAATCTTTCCGCATAGTCCTGGCGGTAAACCTGCAGAGTCGATAGCTGTTGTTGGGCATCGTCGCGGCTGCCGGCCAACCGCTGCAGTTGTTTGGCGGCCTCGTCCGCGTCGTTTTTCGCCAGATCGATCAAGGTGTTAAGGGACGAGTGTTTAGCCATTTCGAGCCTCTTGGTTTGTTGCTGCGTGCCCCAGGATGGCGGCCAGTTCGCTGGTGGCCCGCGCATAGTCAATGCGGCTGTCCATTGCCTGCTGAAGGAAAGCTTCCAGCCACGGATATTTGTCGATAGCTTCGTCGATCTGGGGGTCATTGCCTCGTGAATAAGCGCCAACGGCGATCAGGTCGCGATTGCGCTGATAGCGGGACAACATTCCCTTGAACTGATGCACCAGGGTAAATTGTTCTTTTGGAACTATGGCCGACATAACCCGCGAAATGGATGCTTCGATATCGATGGCGGGGTAATGGCCAGATTCCGCCAGGCTGCGTGATAACACTACGTGACCGTCCAGAATGGCGCGGGCGGAATCGGCAATAGGATCTTGCTGATCATCGCCTTCCGTCAGGACGGTATAAAACGCGGTAATCGAACCGGCAGGGTTGTCGCCAATTGGAGCCCCGTTGCCGGCTCGTTCAACCAGTGCGGGAAGCTTGGCAAATACAGAGGGTGGATAGCCTTTGGTGGCAGGGGGCTCGCCAATGGCCAGAGCAATTTCACGTTGCGCCATGGCGTACCGGGTCAGCGAGTCCATAATCAATAAAACATGTTTGCCCTGATCACGAAAGTACTCGGCCAGTTTGGTCGCATACACAGCGCCTTGCAGCCGCAGCAGCGGCGACACATCGGCGGGAGCCGCCACTACGACAGATCGTTTCAGGCCTTCCGGCCCCAGGTTGTGTTCGATGAACTCTTTGACTTCACGCCCACGCTCGCCGATCAGGCCTACGACAATCACGTCGGCTTTGGTGTAGCGCGCCATCATTCCCAGCAGAACGCTCTTGCCCACACCAGAGCCGGCGAAAAGTCCCATGCGCTGGCCCCGCCCTACAGTGAGCAAGCCATTAATCGCACGTACGCCGACATCCAGTACAGTGTCAATGGGCGCGCGCGTCAGCGGATTGATGATTTTGGCGCTTAACGGGGCGGGAACAACATCGGTAAGCGGACCGAGATCGTCCAGAGGACGACCGGCTCCATCCAGGACACGGCCCAGTAACGCGTTGCCCACAGGTAAATGGCGGGTGCGCGTTGCAATCGGGTTTTCACTGACCTCGTATAAAGGCAGGGCAATCGTGCTTTGCAACGCCGGTTCAACGGGGACGACCCGGGCGCCGGGGGGAAGACCGGAAATGTCGCTTTGCGGCATCAGGTACAAGGTGTTGCCGTTGAACCCAACCACTTCGGCATCGGCCCAGTAGTCCTGGCCTGGCGATATTTCAATTTTGCAGGCTGCTCCCACAGGAAGACGTAGCCCCGTTGCTTCTAGAACGAGTCCGGTCGCCCGTGTGATTCGGCCGGTAACGTGCCAGGAATCGGTGCTTGCAACGCGCGCTGCTCCGATATTTAGCTGGGTTTGCCAGCGAGCCGTGGCAGAGGACAGGCGTGGCGCGGGTAAGCTCATGAGGCGCGTGTCCAGGGAATGTCGCGGCCCAGGCTGGCAATAACCCGTTGCCAGCGGGTTTGCAGCGTTGCGTCGATATCGCCCAGGCTGGTCTCGGCGATGCAGCCGCCGCGCTCAATCGAGTCATCGCTTAGCAGCCGCCAGTTTTTCATCTCGGGGTCGTCGCCCATTTGGGCCCGGATAAGAGCCAGGTCAGCGGGATTGACGCGCAAACGCAGGATGCCGTCGCTGTTGCCGTCCACATGAACGATGTCGCGCACAATATCCAGTATCTTCCCGGGATCGACCTCGAGGGTAGTGCGTATGACCTGCTGCGCAATACTGATCGCCAACGAGATCAGGGCCTGGCCGGTTTGCGATTCGATCGAAGCGATTGCGTCGGCGCAGGCCGCCGCAATGATTTCAAGTTGCCGGGTTTCCTGCGCGGCTTTGGCTTGGCCTTCATTGTGGCCGGAACTAAATCCTGTGTCATAACCTTCTTTTTTACCGGCTAAAAAACCCTCGTCCTTGCCAGAGGCAAGCCCTTCGGCGTGCCCGCTTGCGTAGCCTTCGGCATGTGCGCGTTCGCGGACAGTACGGCGCAATTGCTGCAGGCTGCTCAAGGTATCGGCCAAGGGTTTGGAGGGTTCGGTTTTAACGGCAGGCTCCGCTTTGGCGGGCGCGTCAAAAGCAGCCATTTCCCAGGGCTGCCATGACTCGTCGGCATAAGGGGACGCCGTGCGCCGCCGTTCAGACATACTCATCGTTTGCCAGGTTCCCTAGCTGTAATTGACCCGATTCGGCAAGTTTGCGTACCACCAGAAGGATGTTCTTTTGAGCTTCTTCGACTTTGGACATCCGGACCGGACCTTGAGCTTCGAGGTCGTCGCGTAGCATTTGAGCCGCGCGATTCGACATATTGGACAGGAATTTGTCGCGTAGTTCCTCCGGCGCTCCTTTTAGCGCTATGGTCAGGGTTTCGGTGTCGATTTCCTTAAGTATCAGCTGGATGCCCTGGCTTTCGATGTCGGCAAGGTTTTCGAAGACGAACATTTCGTCAACGATGCGCTGGGCCAGATCACTATCCAGTTCGCGCAGGCTGGCAACGACAGCTTCTTCCTGCGTCGAGTTCATATAGTTGAGCAGCTCCGCCGCGGTGCGTACGCCGCCCATCTTGCTGCGCTTTGCGCCCTGGCCCGACAAGAGGCCATTGAGCACGTCGGTCAGTTCATGTAGCGCGGCAGGTTGAACGCCGCCAAAAGTCGCAATGCGCAACATGACGTCGTTGCGCAGGCGTTCGTTTAGCAGCGCCAGTACGTCCGATGCGCGGTCTCGCTCCAGATGAACCAGAATCGTTGCGATAATTTGCGGGTGCTCGTCGGCAATTAATTCCGTGACACTCGTGGCATCAAGCCAGTTAAGCGCGTCGATTCCGTTGCCGCCGTCGCTGGCGTCCAGAATGTCTTCGATTAAGCCGGCGGCACGATCATTACCCAGCGCTTTGGTCAGCACCGATCGTATGTATTCATCGGAGCCAATGGTAACGGCCATGAACTGATCGGCTTCTTGGCGAAACTCTTCCAGGACGGTATCCACGTCGTGGCGGGTAAGCTGTTTTAAATTGGCCATGGCGGTGCCTACGGCCTG
>DATCVA010000130.1:0-10304 GCA_036567205.1 Eoetvoesiella sp.
GCTGTCTGGCATATTGATAACGCTCGTGAGCCTGCAACGACTCCCAATTAAAAAATGATTGCCTGGGCATTAAACGCCGAATGCGCGCAACGGACGCGGGATTTGGCGCAAACTGAAGCCGGCTTAATAAATCGTCGGCCAGATCGGGCCGATTGCACACTAATACCATATCGCAACCCGCCCCCAATGCAGCCTGGGCACGTGCCAGAATATCTCCGGCTACCGTCGCGCCCTCCATGGTCAGGTCGTCGGAAAACACAACGCCATCGTACGCCAGCTGCTCTCGCAAAACTGTTTGTATCCAATACTT
Source organism: Eoetvoesiella sp. (assembly GCA_036567205.1). GTDB lineage: Bacteria > Pseudomonadota > Gammaproteobacteria > Burkholderiales > Burkholderiaceae_B > DATCVA01. Next base: position 311 of record DATCVA010000130.1, read on the forward strand.
GGAAAACCCTGCCGGATTGGGATCAACGCTGGAATATATAACGTGGGCCGGCATGACCGAGGGCAGCACCATGTCGCCCAGCCAGCCATAAGGCGCTGCATCTTCCTGCATGATTTCATCGAAGGGCCGCGTATCGACCGGGATCTCGTGATGCGAATCGGCCTCGACGCAGCCATGCCCTGGAAAGTGTTTGCCGCATGCGGCCATATCGGCCAGCATCAATCCCTGGATCAGTGCCCGCGCCAGCATGGACACCACCCTCGGATCACGATGAAACGCCCGATTTCCAATAACCTTGCTAACGCCATAATCCAGATCGAGCACTGGGGTAAAGCTTAAATCGACACCGCAAGCGCGCAACTCGGCGCCCAATACATAACCTGATTCGGTTGCCAGCCGCATGGCCGCCAGCGAATCTTCCATCCAGATTTCGCCAAACAAGCTCATTGCCGGAATCGGAGTAAAACCGTCTGTACGAAAGCGTTGAACCCGCCCCCCCTCGTGATCGACTGCGATCAGCAAAGGCTCGTCGCGCTCGGCATGAATCGCCTGGCATAGAGCCGCGAGTTGTTCGCGGTTTTCGAAGTTGCGGGCAAATAAAATGACCCCGCCCACCAGCGGGTGACGCAAGCGCTGTATTTCATGCTGGGTTAGTGTGGTGCCCGCCACATCGACCATCACTGGGCCGGGCGCCAAGGTCACGCGCGTGTTCTGTACCGTCATAATATGTTTATTGTCTATCCAGTAGTTCAGTTCGGGGTGCTATGTTGTTTTAGCGTGTTCCAGGCAGCGACTCCACCAATGCAAAAGCCAGCACCATATCGCTTTCATCGGTAACGGAAATATGGGCAGCGCCAAATCGCCCGGCGTACCAGCTTGCCAGCGGCTCGCTAAGCCGGACCTGCGGTTTACCGCTGGAGTCATTCAAGGTTTGCATCCGGGACCACGCCATGGGGCTATGCATACCCAGTCCGATGGCTTTGGAAAATGCTTCTTTGGCGGCGAACCGTGTGGCTAAAAACCGAATACCGCGGTTCGGATCGCGTTGATAACGACGCTGGAATATTTCGATTTCCTGCTCACCCAGAATGCGTTTCACAAACTTAAGACCATGGCGGCTGTAGACGTGTTCGATACGGTCCACTCGCAATAAATCAGTGCCTATTCCAGCAACATTGCTTATTCGGTCTCGCGTACTCATTTGCCCATCCTATGCTCTGTACATGCCAACCTGTCCCGGCAAAGCCGACAGAAGGTTAAGCCTGCATCATACCTTGACCGGGTACATAAAAAAACGATGCCTGCATATAACGCAGACACCGCTTTAATCATTAATACAGAACGTTAATCTTTAGCGCAGAAATTACTTGGGGCGTTTATCGACGACTCGGCGGGCCTTACCCGTAATCGTACGCTCGACCGACCCGCAGTTTTGTATGGCAATCCGGGCCGTTATCCCGATATAGGTTTTAACAGCATGCTGCAATCTGGCCCCCAGCGAGTCGCGCTCGGCGCCGCTTAAGTGCTCAAACTCGGGACGCACCTCAGTAAGCACCTCAAGCTCATCAAGATTGCCGCTACGAGTCAGTACTAGCTGATATTGAGCGGCAAGCTCGGGCATTTTCAGGATAATCTCTTCGACCTGCGTCGGAAAGAGGTTAACGCCGCGCACGATAACCATGTCGTCGCTGCGACCCGTGATCTTGCCGATGCGGCGCATGCTACGCGAGGTAGGCGGCAACAAGCGGGTCAGATCCCGTGTGCGGTAGCGTATAACCGGCATGGCCTCATTCGTCAGCGAGGTCAGAACCAATTCACCGGGCTCGCCATCGGCCACCACCTCTCCGGTATCGGGATTGATTATTTCAGGAAAGAAATGATCCTCCCAAACCACCGGGCCGTCCTTGGACTCGACGCACTCCATTGCCACCCCCGGCCCCATCACCTCTGACAGACCGTAAATATCGACCGCGTCGATAGCCGCGTGCTGCTCAATATCCTGGCGCATCTGAGCTGTCCAGGGCTCTGCTCCGAAAATACCGATACGCAAGGAGCTATCGCGCGGATGGAGCCCCTGGCGCTCCATCTCTTCGAGTATGTTGCAAAAATAAGAAGGCGTCACCATGATGATTTTCGGCTGAAAATCCTGAATCAGCTGTACCTGCTTCTCGGTTTGCCCACCCGACATCGGAATCACCGAACAGCCCAATTTTTCAGCTCCATAATGGGCGCCCAGGCCGCCGGTAAATAACCCATACCCATAGGCAACCTGAACTATATCGCCCGGACGGCCGCCACCGGCCCAGATGGATCGCGCCACCAAATCGGCCCAAACACTAATATCCCTGGCCGTATAGCCCACTACTGTAGGCTTGCCGGTTGTGCCGCTGGAAGCATGGATGCGCACAACCTTTTCACGCGGCACGGCAAACATATTGAAAGGATAGTTGGCACGCAAGTCTTGCTTGGCTGTAAATGGGAAACGCGACAAGTCGGATAACTGTTTTAAATCTTCCGGCGCCACACCAGCATCGTCAAACGCTTTTTTGTAGTGCTGCACATTATCGTAAGCGTGCTTTAACGACCACCTTAAACGTTCAAGCTGCAGGGTGCGCAGCTCGTCCTGGCTGGCATGTTCGATAGCTTCTCGTCCTACGTTGGATGAATTGGACATTTTTCGCTCCCGCCACTGTTTGATAATTATTGGTTTTTTGAGTCATCTACAATTTTGAGTCACCTACGACCTGGCCTTTAATCCGATACGAGCGGCCGCGAAATAAAGCGATACGCTTCCCATCCTGATTACTTACCAGCACATCATAAACACCCGTGCGGCCCGCCAACGACACCTCGATGGCCTGCGCCGTTAAAACATCGCCACCAAACGCTGGCGCCAGGTAATCAATAGAACAGCCCGCAGCCACGGTTGTTTGATTGCGTGCGTTGCATGCGAACGCAAACGTGCTGTCGGCAAGGGCAAATATAAATCCGCCATGGCAGGTTTGATGGCCGTTAAGCATATCGACACGAACTGTCATTTCCATACTGGCGCACCCCGGACCGATGCTGGTCAGGCGTGCGCCCAAAGCCTGGCTGGCGGCATCTTTCGCATACATGGCGCGACCAGTAAGCTCTGCCAGCGCTTGAGGATCGATTGGTATATCGGTGCCACCGGCATCGACGCCAGCAGATAACGAAGTCATTATTTTCCTTTGAAAGCCGGGAGCCGTTTTCCCATGAAAGCAGCCACCCCCTCGGCATAGTCGGCACTGCGGCCCAGTTCGCGCATCAAATCGCGCTCAAGATCAAGCTGTTCATCGAGTGTGTGATTCCAGCTTTGGTTTAAAGCGTGTTTAGTCGCTGCCAGCCCTTTGGTCGGCGCGCTGGCAAAATGCTCGGCCAGCTCAAGCAAACGAGCATCGAATTGATCGTCGGGTACGCACTGCCAGATCAACCCCCATTGCGCCGCTTGTTCGGCACTTAGCTTCTCACCTAACAGCGACAAACCCATAGCTCGAGCAGGTCCGACCAGACGAGGCAACACATAGGTGCCTCCGGTGTCGGGCAAAAGCCCCAGCCGGCAAAATGGCTGGATAAAACTGGCTGACTGTTTAGCAATGACAATATCGCCAGCCAGCGCCATATTGGCGCCTGCCCCGGCGGCCACACCATTGACCCCTACTACGACCGGCATGGGCAACGCACGCAAACGCCTGACCAGCGGCGCGTAAAACTTCTCGACAGTCCCACCTAAGTCGACTGGTTCAGCCCCCTTGCTGACAGCACGCTCGGAAAGATCCTGACCTGCACAAAACCCCCGTCCATTGCCAGTCAGAATCAAGACGCGTGCTGGTCCGTTTTCGACTTGCGTCAAAGCATCGCGAAGCTCGCCGTGCATGGCCGCAGTAAAACTGTTGAGTTTCTCGGGACGGTTAAGCGTAACTCGCGCAATTCCATTATTCAGTTCAAATTCAATATTTTCGTACGTCATGTTCAGCCTTTAAGCATGCCAGCGTGTTTGAACAACACGGAAACGATTCGCCACATACGCGGAATCGGATAACGCCGCGTTGGCAGACGGGTTTGCGCCCGTGCCGTGGAAATCACTAAATGCAGCAGTCTGATTGACAAACACGGTACCCGTCAAATTAAGCGATACCGAAACGCAGGCCCGTTCGGCCGCGGCTTGCACATGTTCCGCCACGGCAGCGTTGGTGGTATAGGCTGAAAGCGACAGCGCACCGTGCTCGATCACAGATCGTTCGGCCAGCTTGATGCTATCGGCGGTTGATTCCGTTGCCACCACAAAAACGATCGGTCCAAACCACTCTTGCGAGATAGCCGGGTTGCCGGCATCCGCCCTTAAGAGTAAAGGCGTTTGCACCCGGGCCTGCTCGAATTGCGGATGAGTCAGGCGGCGGCTGTCGGACAGTACAGTCAGCCCCAACGCCCTGGCCCGCTGAATACGCTGCAACGTATCCTCATTTTGTATTGCGCCGGTAAGTTCGACCGCCTTGGACGGATCAGAGGTCAACTTTTCGACAGCGCGCGCCAAGCCTTGAGCCGCCTCGTCGAAACTCAAATGGCCGTCTGAGGTTTTAATGCCATCCCGGGGTATATAAATATTTTGCGGAGCGGTGCACATTTGCCCTGAATACAACGCGAATGAGAATGCAAGGTTGCGCGCCACACTGCTGAAATCGTCGGCTGAGTCGATAATGACTTGATTGACGCCTGCCTTTTCAGTGTAGACCTGAGCCTGCCTGGCATGCGTTTCAAGCCATTCACCGTTGGCGCTACTACCGGTGAAATCAATTATCTTCACGGCTGGACTCAAGGCAAGAGCTTGGGCGGTATCGTCATTAACATCATGAGCCGCCAATTGCACTACGTCTGGATCGAAACCGGCCTCGGTTAAAACCTCGCGGGCCACCTGTACCGAAATAGCCAGCGGCAAAATAGCAGCTGGATGCGGCTTGACAATGACGGTATTGCCTGTTGCCAGACTGGCAAACAAACCCGGATAACTATTCCAGGTGGGAAATGTCGAGCACCCCACTACCAGCGCAACGCCGCGAGGCACGATAGTGAATTTCTTTTCCATCTTGATGGGATCATGTTTGCCTTGCGGCTTTTCCCATAAAACCCGCCCGGGTATCCGCGCCATTTCTTGCCATGCATACGCCACCGCCTCAAGGCCCCGGTCCTGGGCATGCGGGCCGCCTGCCTGAAACGCCATCATAAACCCCTGCCCCGTTGTATGCTGGACCGCGTACGCGATTTCGAAGCTGCGCTTGTTGAGACGGTGCAGGATCTCGAGACAGACCCCCACCCAGACACGCGGTCCGCCTGTGCGCCAGGTATCCAGCGCGTGTTGCGATTGCTCGATCAAAGCCGGCACGGGCACCTGCGGGTAGCTGATATCCAGACGAAATCCGAAAGGAGAGGATTCAACCCCGGTCGCCCCGTGCGCCTCATGAAGCTCAAGCGGAAACTCTTTTCCCAGGTAGGCATCGAAAGCGGCGCGTCCATCGTCGTTCGCCGTTTCGCCGTAAACACGTGGACTGGGATTCTCGGAAAATGGACTCCAGAATTCCCGCGAAGCCGCAGCTGCAACGGCCTGCTCCAGAACCTGCTGATGAGGCTTAAAGAAATCGGTAGGCACTTGCGCTTACTCCGGTTAGTGCAGGCTCGCTGCGTGTCGGGCACAGCAAATCACTGCTGTCATGGCAGGCCGCCCTTGCGTTCAGCTTGCCATCGATAAGAATCAGGTTTCCTGGTCGAAATCAATCACCAGGCGATCAGTAACGGGAAAGCTCTGGCAGCTCAAGATAAAACCTCGGGCAACCTCATAATCCTCAAGCGCAAAGTTGGCATCCATGTCGACTTCGCCTTCGATGACTTTGCAACGGCACGTTGAACAGACCCCGCCTTTACAGGAATACGGCAGCTCGATGCCTTGGGCCAGAGCCGAATCGAGCACACTGTCTTTATTCTTGGCAATCGTAAGCGTGCGTGTCACGCCGTCTTGAATAACTGTCACTTCACATAGATCGTTGCCCGGCGCTGGCAGTGCCTCGTGCCCAGTGCGTAAAGCACGTGGCCCTTTAGGCGAACCAAACAGCTCAAACTTGATCTGCGGTTTTTTAATGCCCTTATCCATCAACGCCTGGGTAACCGATTCGATCATGTCTTGCGGACCGCATAAGAACGCAAGGTCAACTTGCGTAGGATCGAGCCACACAGAAAGCAGTTGCGCAACCTTGGGGCCATCAAGCCTGCCATTGAAGAGTTCGATGTCCTGGACTTCCCGACTCATTACGTAGATCAGGGAAAATCGTTCCATGTACCGATTCTTCAAGTCTTCGATCTCTTCGCGAAACAAAACGGCAGACGATGAGCGATTACCATAAAACAAAGTAAAGCTGCTATCCGGCTCAGTAGCCAGCGCCGTCTTGATCAAAGACAAAATAGGAGTAATTCCGCTGCCTATGGCAAATGCCACATAGTTGCATGCGTTCTGCGGCGAGAACTCGACAGTGAAATGACCGTCGGGAGGCATGACATCAAGCAATCCGCCCTCAAGCAGGTGCTGGTTTGCCCATGTCGAGAATGAACCATCGTTGAGACGCTTGATAGCGACACGCAGCTGCTTGTCGTGAGGCGCCGCACAAATTGAATAGGAACGCCGCAGCTCTTCGCCATCGATACGGGCGCGCAGGGTCAGGTACTGACCGGGCCGAAAGGCAAATCGCTCCGCCAGCTCATCCGGCACATCGAAGGTAACGACCACCGCATCGCGTGTATTTTTAGCCACTGACGCCACAGTCAATGAATAAAACTGATTCATAACCTAGTGCGCCTTAAAGTAATCGAAAGGTTCGCCGCATAGAGTGCAGCGATACAGTGCTTTGCAGGACGTCGAGCCAAAATGGCTGATCAAGCGAGTTCTGTCGGAACCGCAGTGAGGACAGTCGACAATCAGCATCTTGGTACTGCGGGAAATGCCCGAAATATCAATCGCTTTTTCTTTAGGCGGTGCAATACCATAGTTTTTCAGCGCGATCCGGCCTTTCTCAGTCATCCAGTCAGTCGTCCAGGCGGGCGAGAGCTGGGTTCGGATACGAACCAGGGCCATACCATGGCGGCGTAACGTGTCTTGTATGTCGACCGTAATTTCGTGCATGGCCGGACAGCCCGAATATGTGGGAGTAATGGTAACCACACAGGTCTGCCCATCCCAGGCTATGTCGCGAATCAACCCGAGATCAACTACTGACAGCACCGGGATTTCCGGATCAGGCACGTCCATGAGCCATTGCCGAATCTGCTCTATAGAAACAAGATTGTCAGCCAGCGCGCAGTTCACCACGTTGCTCCTGGATAAGCACGTTGCACGTGCTGCATTTCGGCAAGAATAAATCCGAGCGCTTCAGTATGACGGCCTACAATTCCCCCCCTATATGCCAGATGATGTGCATCGGCAGGATCGGGCAGATCTATTGTCGCCTCGGCCAGGATCTCGCTTACGTGCGCCAGCCAGGCCAGCCACAAATCGGCATGCAGAGCCGAGACCCTACGTTCTGCCATGGCCCGGGTGATCTCGTCATCGACGAAAAGCTCGCCGACATAAGGCCACGCCGCCTTTACCGCCGCCTGCATCCGTACATTACTTTCGGGTGTACCGTCGCCCAGCCGGACAATTAAGTCGGATGAGCGGCGCACATGGTAAGCAACCTCTTTAAGAGATTTTTCAGCAATGGCCGCTATGCGCTCATCTGACGACAAGCTAAGCTTTTCAAGCAAAAAGTAGTGCCAGACATCAAAGAAAAACTGACGCACCATCGTGTCCCCATAATGGCCATTAACACGCTCAACCAACAAGTAGTTGCGAAACTCGGGGGCATCGCGCCAATATGCCAATGCATCTTCATCACGCGACTGGCCCTCGACCTGTGCGGCCAGTGTCAACCAAAGACGCGCCTGCCCCAGCAAATCAAGCGATACATTGGTAAGGGCAAGATCCTCTTCAAGAGCGGGCCCATGGCCGCACCACTCGGACAACCGTTGTGAAAGAATCAAATTAGTATCGCCAAGGCGAAGAAGATACTGAAACAGGGTGTTATCCATACGCCCTCCTTTCACATATGCTTTACTTCTTCCGGCATGGGAAAGAAGGTGGGGTGACGATAAACCTTGCTATTGGCAGGTTCGAATAAAGGCCCTTTGTCATCGGGACTGCTGGCCACCACATCAGCCGCTTTTACCACCCAGATACTCAGGCCTTCATTGCGGCGGGTATAGACATCCCGAGCATTATTGATTGCCATTTCAGCATCGGGGGCGTGCAAGCTGCCCACATGTTTGTGCGCAAGACCATGCTGGCTACGAATAAAAACTTCCCAAAGCGGCCATTCATTCTGGCTCATCGTGCTTTCCTTAACATCACCGCCCGGACAGGCAATCAACAATTAATAGGGCATTAAACATAAGCGGCGCCGGCCGCAGTGTTTCGTCGTTTCGCGTTACGCCTGCGCAGTGCGCCGGCGTTCCTTATTGGCATGGGCTGATAGCGCTTCGCGTACCCACGCACCGTCTTCGTGCGCCTGAATGCGGGCATTTAAGCGATCGGTATTACAAGGTCCATGACCCTTGATAACAGCATAAAACTCATCCCAATCAATCTCGCCAAAATCGTAATGCCCTGTTTCCGGGTTCCATTTAAGATCGGGATCAGGCACTTTAAGACCGAGGTAATCAGCCTGGGGTACGGTTTGATCCACCATTTTCTGGCGCAGCTCGTCGTTAGAGAACAGTTTTATGCGCCACTGCATGGACTGCGCGCTATTGGGCGACTCGGCATCGGACGGGCCAAACATCATCAGCGCAGGCCACCACCACCGGTTGAAGGCCTCTTGCGCCATGTCTTTCTGTGCTTGAGTGCCATGCCTGCACATTTGAATAAGCAAGTCGTAACCCTGGCGCTGATGAAAGGACTCTTCTTTACAAACACGCACCATGGCTCGCGCATACGGCCCATATGAACACCGGCAAAGGGGAATTTGATTAATGATCGCCGAACCATCGACCAGCCAGCCTATCATCCCGATATCGGCCCACGTCAAGGTCGGATAATTAAAGATACTTGAGTACTTTGCTTTGCCGGAATGCAAATCATCAACCAGATCGTCACGCGAAACCCCCAAGGTTTCAGCAGCGCTGTACAAATACAAGCCATGCCCCGCCTCGTCTTGTACCTTGGCCAACAAAATGGCTTTACGCTTAAGCGTCGGCGCCCGGGTGATCCAGTTACCTTCAGGCAACATGCCTACGATTTCAGAGTGAGCATGCTGCGAAATCTGCCGAACCAGTGTTTTGCGATAAGCATCGGGCATCCAGTCTTTAGACTCAATGCGCACTCCGTCGTCAATACGCTGCTGAAAAACACGTTCAGGCCCTGTCAGTTGATCGACATTGCGCACGCTTTTTACACCCGTCTCAACAAGCTGGGCATACATGGCGGTCTCCGATGAATAATTATTTAAGGAAGCACTGAACAAGTCCCCCGCCACAGGCACCTGCTTCCCGCTCGACTTGTTCAAAACTTCCTTAACACCAATGACCTTATTATTTAATACAAAAATATTGATGTCAATCAAAATTCAGTATCAAATAAGACAAAAAAGTGCTTTCATATAAGATGGCACATTTCTAAATAAGATAAAGCTCCTTTGCCCATGCCTAAGTTGTCAAGTGCGCTGGCGCGCCATATCGACGCTCTTATCGAACGGGACCCTCCTCGCGCAAAATCGCTATGTGTCACATTACTGGGCGATGCAATCGGCCCGCATGGGGGAAATATTTGGCTTAGCGATCTTATCGACTTAGTCGGGCCGCTGGGCATCAATGAACGGTTGCTGCGAACCAGCGTCTTTCGTCTCGTCGCACAGGATTGGTTGCAGTCCGAACGCCATGGCCGGCGCAGCCTGTATAG
>DATCVA010000131.1:0-13035 GCA_036567205.1 Eoetvoesiella sp.
GCCGGCGCAAAAGCAGCTGTCTCGCACACGGGTGCGCTAGCTGGCGCCGATAGTATGTATGATGCCTTGTTCACACAAACGGGCGTCATACGGGCGCAAAAATTCAGTGACCTCCTGGATATTCCCGTTGCTCTGTCAACCGGCCGCGTGCTTCACGGTAAACGTGTCGCCATCCTGACATCCACTGGCGGCGCTGGCACTCTGGTATCGGACAGCCTGGGAGTCTGCGGATTCGAAACGCCGTCACCCGACCCGCAGACGGCTCAACGCCTGCGCGCATTGCAGTCCGGCGACCATGCGGCCCTTGACCGCAACCCGATCGACGTCACACTGGCAGGGCTGCAGCCAGACCTGCTTCGCGGCGCAATCCGCGCCGTCCTGGACAGCCCGTCTTACGATGCACTGGCCATCATAGTGGGCTCATCCAGCCTGGCTGCGCCCGGACTTATGGCGGACGCCATCAATGACTGCCTTCCCCTGACCGACAAGCCGGTGCTGGCTTACGTAAGCCCGCACGCTCCTCATGTGGCAGCACTGCTGAACCAGCGCGGCGTGCCGGCCTATACCGAACCTGAAAGCTGCACCGTCGCGCTTGAGGGCATGCTTCAAGTCGCTCGTCTGAACCGCCCCTCCGCTCTACCCACTTCGATCAAACCGGTCTCGACGTCCGACCTGCCTGCCGGCGCGCTGGATGAGGCGCAAGCGAAAGAGCTCTTCACACGCTTTGGAGTTCCCGGCGTGCGTGAAATCGTTATCTGCGCTCCGGAACAGGCGCTAGAGGCGGCACGTACGCTAGGTTCTCGGGTAGTCTTGAAAATACTTGAAAAAAATATCGCTCATAAAAGCGATATTGGCGGTGTAGCCGTCAATATCATGCCAGAACAGGCTTCTGCCCGGCTTACCGAAATGAAGTCCAGGGTCAAGGCCAAAACAGGCATAAGCATCAACCGATTTCTCGTGCAGGAAATGGTTTCAGGGGGAGTCGAGCTGATTCTGGGTTTCCACCGCGACCCGCTTGGAAGCGCGATTCTACTTGGCATGGGCGGCATCACCGCCGAATTGCTGAACGACACAAGCATGCGGCTGCTGCCAAGTCATGGAGGACTGAGCCGCGAAGAGGCAATGGAGCTTATGCAGGAGTTGAAAACGTGGCCACTATTGAATGGTTTCCGCGGTACGCCGAAGGCTGATGTAGAAGCGCTGGCGGCAGCTATTGTGTCGTTCTCGCGAATGGCGGATCAAATGGGAGAGCGCCTGATCGAAGCCGAGATCAATCCCTTATTCGTATTGCCTTGCGGTGAAGGAGTAAAAGCCGCCGACGGCATCGCCATCTTAAGCGCTTAAGGACATTCAATTATTCGCGCAAGACTACTCGTCGATGCCAATGCCACGTTCAATCATTCCCTCGACATAACTGATGACGAACTGTTTTAACGCCTCACCGCTCATGACATTGTCAATAATAGATCCGCTGGGCGAGCCTTTGAGCTCGCCGTCCAGATAGACCTTGGCTTGCCAGGGTACGGTGTGGCCGGGCGTATATTGAACCTCGTATTGAAACGTTTCGCCCCCCACCTTACGGGTATACAGATCCAGGACTGATACTGGTTGTGTCTTCACGCGCATCTCCCGTTATATGCCTTTCGAATTGTACTGCTACAAAAAGTAGCTTTGCGATTCGCTGTCAGGCGTAAACAGGGCGAAGAAACATAAGTGCTGTCATTCGACTTGAAAATGGGGAATTGGCCCATTGCGACCACCTTCTTCCACGAGCACAATGTTTAAGGTGAGGCCTGCCGGCCCACGCCTTAAAGGAGAAAACGATGACAGTCGCACGCATTACTGAAATCAGCAGCGTCAGCTCAAAAAGTTTTGAAGATGCCATTTCCCAAGGAGTAAAACGCGCCAACAAAACGCTGAAAAACGTCAAGGGCGCCTGGGTGAAAGATCAAGAAATAACGGTCAACGACGGCAAAGTAAGCGGATACAAAGTAATCCTGAAAGTAACATTTGTCTTGAACGATTAAATTGACATCTTCCCCGTCCTTTAGGGCGGGGATTCCCGCAGCGCTGCGCAATGTTCGCTTACCTTCTGCTTCAACTAGCGGCTTGCCTGCCTGCGCAATGACACCCTAACGCAGGGCGTGCATCGTAGCCAGGCCCAGTGCGGTCAAGGCAAATGTGCCTATCAGGCTGACACCGGCATAGCCAAATGCACTAACGTAAGCGCCCCGTTCAAGCAAGCCAACGGTTTCCGCCGAAAATGTAGAGAATGTCGTCAATCCGCCCAAAAAACCGGTAGTTATCAGAAGCTTGAGCCACTCTGGCGTACTGGGGTAAAGAATTAAGGCACCCAATGCAACGCCTATTAAATACCCGCCTATCAAATTGGCTGCCAGCGTGCCCCACGGCAATATTACGTGAGCCTGATTCAGCCAGATTCCTAATAGCCAGCGGCTGATCGCGCCCAGTGCCGCTCCGACTCCAACTGCAAAAAAATGACCAAACGTCAACATGGTTATCCGCTCTTTATGCACGCAAACGCTATTTCATCACAGATTGGTCCAGGTATTCGAGTCTTTCAAAAGCCGGCGCTATGCCCGCTACGGCAATGTCATCCGATGATTGACTCCTGGCGACTTCAGACCCATCGCGCCTTGCGCCAGGCTAGCTGCGCCCGAGCGTCCAAAAATGTCCACGCAACAAAACGGCTCTTCTTTTGCCCCTGAGCCATTTCAACAGTGTGTACATCAAGAGCACCCGCTTTTCTAAGCATGCGGTAAACCAGTGCCAGGTTGGACTCCTTTGAAACCAGGCTGCTAAACCAAAAAACCTGCCTCCGCAACTGCACGCTCTCTTCTATCAGATTGCAAACAAACCGCGCTTCGCCGCCCTCGCACCATAGCTCGTTATTTTGGCCGCCAAAATTCAATACAGGCCCTTTCCGTTGTACTGCGGACCTGCCCAGCCCCCGCCATTTGCGTTGAGACCCACTTTGCGCTTCGTGTGCCGAAGCATGAAACGGTGGATTGCATAGTGTCAGATCAAAGCGCTCATCGGCATGCAACAACCCTTTCAACGTGTGTTCACGATGGGGTTGATGACGTAACTCAATGGCTTTGGACAGGCCATCGTCAGTCTGAACAATGGCTTGCACCGAAGCAAGCGCTCTTGTGTCAATATCGGATCCCAAAAAGCGCCAGCCATATTCGCGATGACCAATTAACGGGTAGATGCCATTAGCGCCCACGCCAATATCCAGCACGCGCACTGCCGCTCCTTGCGGAATAACACCCTCGTTGCTTTGCCCCAGCAAATCGGCCAGATAATGAATGTAGTCAGCGCGGCCCGGAATTGGGGGACACAAATAGCCCTCGGGAATATTCCACTGCGCAATACCGTAAAACGATCTTAATAATGCGCGATTCAATGCCTTGACCGCAGCCGGCCTGGCAAAATCGATACTGTGATCGCCATAAGGAGTAACAACAACGAAATCCGCCAGCTCGGGCGTCACTTTAATTAGCTGCGCAAAATCATAGCGTCCGTGATGACGGTTGCGTTCGTGCAACAGCTTTTCCTTTTGACCCGTTGCGATTAGATTAGAAGACATTAAGACCCATCAGTCATGATTGCTCCCGCTTGCCCCTGCGTATCGGCAACACCGTTATCGCTTGCGCATTAGCGTACTTTTTCCAAACAGGCTTTCGATTAAATCGACCGCCAAAATGGCGGTTTGGTTACGTATATCCATAGCAGGATTAAGCTCAACCAGGTCCATCGAACCCAAAGCACCTGTATCGGCCAGCATCTCCATGCACAACTGCGCTTCACGGTAGCTGGGCCCTCCGCGTACCGTCGTTGCCACCCCCGGGGCGATTTCCGGGTCTAGAAAATCCACATCAAAGCTGACATGCAAATGAGTCTGCCGGGTTATATCGCGCAGTGCCATCTCCATGGTGTGGCGCATACCGGTTTCATCGATATAGCGCATATCGAAAACTTCGATACCGGCTTCGTGAACAAATTGCTGCTCGCCGTGATCCACACTGCGGATACCAATCTGGCGAATCTCGCTTGCATCGATAGCGGGCACATGGCCGCTTAACTCGATGAGCTCTTTTGGTCCATGCCCGCACAAACAAGCGACAGGCATGCCATGCAGATTGCCCGTCGGAGTAAGCGATGCTGTATTAAAATCGGCATGAGCATCAAGCCACACAACGCGCAACGTCTTGCCTTGTTCGCGACAGTAACGCGCGACCGCGCTGATGGAACCGATGGCCATGCTGTGATCGCCCCCCATCATCAGGGGTATCCGGTCATCGCGCAACTGCGCATAGACCGCGTTATGCACAAGATGGCTCCAGCGTGTTACCTGGGTTAAATGCCGGTAGCCATCAATGGAAGCGGACCAGGGATTGGCCGGGCCGCCAATATTGCCGCAGTCTTTAACAGAAACCCCAAAGCGTTCGAGCGCCTGCGCAATGCCGGCTACCCGCAATGCGTCGGGCCCCATGCACGCGCCCCGGCTACCTGCCCCTACGTCAGTGGGAACGCCGATCAAGCTGACCTTATTCGCAATATTGATCATTAACGACACGCCCCCCTTCGATTAAACATAACAGGGCAAGAAGGCTTGCAGGGCCATTCAGGCCCCCGCATAGCCCAACGAGTTGCAGCTTATTGCAATGCGTGCTGCTGTATGTACTGACGCACCTGATCGGCGCTGCAATCCATGACCTGCACGCGTTGCTCCAGGCTGGCCAACTCACGCAAATGCTCGGGCACTGGAGCAGGCCGGCCAATTGCTTCTTCAATAATGGCGCCGAACTTGGCAGGCAAGGCGGTTTCAAGCACCAGCATGGGGATGCCCTCTTCAACATATTGCGCCGCTACCTTGACCCCGTCGGCCGTATGAGGATCAATCAGCACTCCTGTGCTTTGATAAAGCGAGTTGATGGTTTCCACTCGGTCGGCATGGGTGCTGACTCCGCTGACGAAACCGTAACGAGCTTCAAACTGCGGTTTTAAATGACGTAGATCGAACTTGCCATTTTCGGCCAGTTGCTGCCACAGCTCGCGTACCTTGGCCGGTTCCTGGCCGACAAGGTCGAACACAAAACGCTCAAAATTCGAGGCGCGCGAAATGTCCATGGACGGACTGGATGTCGCATGGGTTTGCTCTGCCGAACGGGGATGGTAGATGCCCGTGCGGAAAAACTCTTCAAGCACATTGTTCTCGTTGGTGGCCAACACGAGGCGGCGCACAGGCAAACCCATTTCCCGCGCAAGGTGGCCTGACAGTATGTTGCCAAAGTTGCCTGACGGCACAGCGAAAGAAACCTGCTGCCCTGCCTCAGAGGTAGCCCGCAGCCATCCCCAAAAGTAATACACCACCTGGGCTGCGATACGCGCCCAATTAATGGAGTTAACGGCGCCCAGGTGATAGGCCGATTTAAATTGCAAATCGCCTGCCAGTGTTTTCACGATATCCTGGCACTCATCGAAAACCCCCTTTAACGCCAGGTTATGGATATTGGCGTCTTGCAAAGAGTACATTTGAGCGCGCTGAAAATCACTCATGCGGCCATGGGGCGAAAGCATGAAAACCGACACACCGCGCTTGCCGCGCAATGCATATTCCGCCGCCGAGCCTGTATCGCCCGAGGTGGCCCCCAGAATATTCAAAGTGGCATGACGCTTATCGAGCACATACTCGAATACCTGCCCCAAAAACTGCATGGCCATGTCTTTAAAAGCCAGTGTGGGCCCTTCTGACAAACCCAGCAGTGTCAGGCCGTTGGACAACGGTTTAAGCGGTACTATTTGATCGCTGTTAAAAACACCTGGCTGGTAGGCGTCGTGGGTAAGCTTGCGCAAATCTTTTTTTGGAATATCATCGATAAACAACCCCAGGATTTCGCAGGCCAACTCGGCATAGCTTAAGCTGCGCCATGCCTCAAGCGTTTCAGGGCTGATTTTCGGCAAGGACTCGGGTAAAGCCAGACCACCGTCCGGCGCCAGGCCTTCGAGCAAGATTTCGGAAAACGAAAGAGGCGCCATGCCGCCGCGTGTTGAACGATATTTCATGTCAGGCTTTCCACACGCAAACGTGTAACGTTAGACTTAACAAAAGGCAATGTCTGGATTTTTTCCAATGCACAGTCCACATCCCCTTCGCGGGCGGCGTGCGTCAAGAAAATAATATCGGCATCGGCCAACCCATGAGGCTCTTGAAACATCGAGCCAATCGAAATACCAACGTCTGACAAAATACGAGCTATATCGGCCAGCACGCCAGGACGATCCTGAACACGCAATCGCAAATAATACGACGACACAACCTCGGACACAGGCAAAATGGGAATATCGACCATAGCGTCCGGCTGGAACGCCAAATGCGGAACACGATGCTCGGGGTCGGCCGCCTGCAAACGAGTCACATCGACCAGATCTGCCACAACCGACGAGGCGGTGGGCAGTTCGCCCGCGCCTTGCCCATAATACAAAGTACCGCCCACCATATCGCCGTATACCTGTACGGCATTCATCGCGCCCTCGACATTGGCGAGCAGGCACTCGGTGGGTACAAGAGTAGGATGGACCCGCAACTCAATGCCTTCGTCACGGCGCTTGGTAATACCCAATAATTTAATCCGGTAACCAAGACGTTCGGCGTGCGCAATGTCTTCGGCCGCCAAAGTGGAGATTCCTTCAATATAGGCCTTGTCGAACTGGACCGCAATACCAAAGGCCAGCGAGGCCAGCAACGTCAACTTATGAGCGGCGTCTACGCCCTCGATGTCGAAAGTAGGATCAGTTTCGGCATAGCCCAAGCGCTGCGCCTCGGCCAGCACTTCGTTAAACGGCAAGCCGCGTGAGCGCATTTCCGACAAAATGAAGTTGGTCGTGCCATTGATAATGCCGGCCACCCACTGAATGCGATTAGCGGTAAGGCCCTCGCGTATAGCCTTGATAATAGGTATGCCACCAGCCACGGCAGCCTCAAAGGCCACCATCAGGCCCTTGGCATGCGCAGCGGCGAAAATTTCATTACCGTGCTTGGCCAACAAGGCTTTATTAGCCGTTACTACATGCTTGCCTTGTGCAATGGCCTCCATGACCAGCTCCAGCGCCAGAGTATCGCCGCCAATCAACTCAACAACAATGTCGATATCCGGATGGCGCACCACTTCCAGTCCATCCTGAGTAACCAGCACCTGGTCACCCACCAGACGTTTGGCTTTTTCGACATCGCGCACAGCGACGGCAGCCACTTCAATACGGCGCCCGGCCCGGCGAGCAATTTCCTCGGCATTACGCGTCAATACTTTCCAGGTGCCACCACCCACAACACCCAGACCCAACAAACCAACTTTTATAGGACTCATTTAACTAATCCGTCCTTACGGAACATTTCTTTTATGCCGCGTACCGCCTGACGGATACGCTGCTCGATTTCAATCAATATCTCACGTGCCTGATCAACCGACGGTTTCAGGAAGCAGGCAAAGATCCAATGGGAAAAAATGACAGCAGAGGAACTACAGCCTGTATAAAGGATGTATCCCGTGCTTGCCATTATAAAACGTATAACAAGTACCTACACTCTACCCGAATCCGGGCCAGGAAACGCAACCACTCCCGTCGCCACTCCTTCACAAAAACAGAACTATCGGCGCGCCAGCTGCCATCGCCGGCCCTCTTAGAAACGATGCGACAACTGAACGCCGAACAGATCGATAGCTGCCGAGTACTTTCCGGCTATCGTTCCTTTTGCCGCAGCACTACTGTTGTTGATCGACGGATTGCGCACGAATATATGAGCATAGCCAACATCCAGAGTAGAGGATTCATTAATATTGTATTGAACCCCCATCGTTAACCAGATGCGGTCATTGTCGGGCAAAGAAGTGGGGCGCAACGCCGCCCCCGCCACAGGAGTCTGGTCGTAAGCCATCCCGCCCTTAAAAAGCCATTTCTGACTGTATTTATAGTGGGCGCCCAAGGCCACGCGCCAGGTATCGCGAAAATCAAGTTTCAGGCTGTCGCTGCCCAGCGACCCGCTATCGATATCAAGCGACGGAATACTGCTCCACCCTGTCCATGACACATCGGCCAAAAGCTGCCATTGTTTGTTCACGTCGTGCGCCACACTTAAAATGGCGGTATCGGGAAGCTTAACCGAAGTACGGGCATCGGCGCTGAGCGACGGCAGCCCCGTAGGACGGTTACTGAGCGTGGTTGTACCTGTGGCATGAAAGCGCATCGTTGAGCGATACGAGAGCCCCACGCGGGTGTCAGGCGTTATCTGGTAGAGCATACCCAGGTTCCAGCCCCACGCATCGCCTTTTAGCTTAACTTTGGCGTTCATGTCGGGCAAAGTTCCGGCAAACACATTACGCCGATAGTCGGCGTCCAGGTATTGCCAGTTCAACCCCGCACCCAAAGACAACTTGTCGCTAATCCGGTAAGCAACCGACGGGTTTATGTTAACGGTTTTAATTCCGAACTTGGTCGAATGATAGCGTCCGACCCAATCATTGTCGTATTTGGTCTTAAGACCGAACGGAGCGCCAATGCCCAGCCCGACAAATAATTCAGGATTCACTTGCCAGGAAGCATAAGAGTTAGGCAGCGCTGCAATCACACCGGCATCACCACCATTATTGGAACCCACGGGAAAACCCCTCGGGCCAGTACTACCGTCGTTGGAAAACTTGAACGATGGCTTAACCAGTGTAAGGCCGCCCGATACGTTGACCCCGGGAAGACGAGTCATGCCGGCCGGATTATAAAAAATGGTGCTTGCATTGTCGGCAATTGCCGCCGACCCCGCATACGCATTACCCACCCCACTTGCATTTTGTTCTATAAGCTGAAAACCCGCTGCGCCAGCCGTTGCCGGGCCCAGGCCCAAAAAAATCGCCGAAGCGACACCGAGTAACCTCCATCCCTTTTGCATGTTCCGTCCGTTTAGAATATTTTTTATCAAAAACCTATACAACCGTTGTATATACGCACACATTCCCAATTTGGCCAGCAATGCTTATACTCACATTTCCTTACTGATGTAACTCAACAACAGTAAAAGCCCCGCCACTCTGTAAAAATTCATACTTCCTATAGGAATCTACCGGATATAATGGCATCTTTCAATTGGCTTAAGTTTTACGCGCATCGTGGTCATCGCCCTCAATGCAAAAGTAATACTCCTTTGGGCTGATCCATGCATCTAAAAGGCCACCCAGCCTGCCGACCGTTTACCGAAGCTGGCACCTTGTCGCAAATAACGGCTTATTACGAAGAAGATCGTAATATTCTGTGGATGATGCTGCATGCGTACCCGCGCCCCTGCTTCAACTCCGAGCTTTTGCAAGATATTGCAAAACTCGGCCGGGCAGCGCGCAACTGCGGATTGCCCATTGATTTCTGGGTAACGGGTTCGACTGTCCCTCAGTTCTACAATGTAGGCGGCGACCTACAGCTTTTCGCATCGCATATCCGCGCCGGCAACAGAGACGAACTGCTCTCTTACGCACGTGCTTGCATCGACGCTGTGTACGAAGCGGTTACAGGGTTCGGAACAGGCGCCATATCCATTGCAATGGTTGAAGGGACCGCACTGGGCGGGGGATTCGAAGCGGCATTGGCGCACCAGTATGTGCTGGCTCAAAACGATGTAAAAATGGGCTTTCCTGAAATCGCCTTTAATCTTTTCCCAGGAATGGGCGCTTATTCTTTAGTCGCCCGCAAGTCTCACATGCGATTGGCCGAAGAACTTATCAGTACCGGAGAATCCCATACCGCCGAGTGGTATCTGGGCAAGGGGCTGATCGACGGCGTCTTCGACCAGGGCAACGCTTACAGAGCAACCCGTACTTTCGTTGACGTTATTCGCCCGAAACTGAACGGCATTCGGGCCATGCTTCGAGCGCGCGCACGCGTTCTTCCTATTAGCCGAACCGAGTTAATGGAAATTGCCGAAGACTGGGCGCAAGCCGCCTTTTCATTGGAAGAAAAAGATCTGGTTTACATGGAGCGCCTGGTCATGCTTCAAAACAGACGCACCACCAAACCCCTTGTAGCGGCCGAGCTATAGGTACAAGTCCTGGCAGCGCCCTGCCTGGTTAATTCGTCCGCTTAATTTCGGCGCCCAGACCTGTTGATACGATGTTGCAACCCCCGATCATAGCCAATGCTATGACTCGTCATTGGCCCTTGCCTTAAGTTCCCATACATCGGGAACTTAAGGGGAAACCAATAAGGCGGGGTGCTAGGCAACGAGCCGCAGCTTCTTCCTGTCAGCGAACCATGCCTCGAACTCATTGGCGGGCATGGGCCGGCCATACAGATAACCTTGCGCCGAATCGACTTCGATACTTTTCAGGAAATCGACCTGAGCTTCTGTTTCGACGCCTTCGGCTACCACTTGGATATTAAGTTGCTGCGCCACGGCGACCATTGAACGCACGATCGCCTGCGAAGTAAGGTCTTCGTTGATAGAGCTGATAAAACTTTGATCCAGCTTAATGGCATCCAGCGGCAAACGCGCCAGTTTGGATAAGGATGAATACCCTGTACCGAAATCGTCCAGATGCACCTGAGCGCCCATTTGGCGGAATTGGCGAATAAGGGTATGTGCCAAGGTCTCGTCGATCAGGCAGCTTTCGGTCAGTTCCAGATCGATAAGGCATCGGGCCTGCCCCGCGTGTTGCAGCGCATTGGAGAAGTCCTGAACGATAGCCGAGTCGCACAACTGACGCGCCGACAAGTTAACGGCAATACGGATATCCATTCCACGAGCCTGCCAAAGCGCTGATTGTTTTGCTGCGGCCTGCATGACCCATTTGCCTAAAGGAACGATTAGTCCGGACTCTTCGGCGTATGGAATGAAATCAAGCGGCGACACCCTGCCGCGTTCCGGCGAATCCCAGCGCAGCAGGGCCTCAACGCTACGTATCGCCCCGGTTTTCAGACATACCTTGGGTTGGAAATATAGTAGAAGCTGGTCGGCATCCAGGGCCTTGCGCAGGTTGCTGTCCAGCCAGATCTGCTCGGCAGCCTTGTCGTTCATGTCGGATGAAAATACGCGATATGTGCGCTTACCGGCATCTTTGGCGACATACATGGCAGTATCGGCGCTACGAATCAAGCGCTCGAGGGTCTCGCCGTGCTCGGGGCAAAGAGCGATGCCAATGGAACAACCGCTATAAACTTCGATCAAGCCCAAATTAATGGGTGTCTTCAAACGGTCGGTAATACGCTGAGCCATTTCCTCCATCAGGGCAACCGATGTATTTTCAATCAGGATCAGGAACTCGTCGCCCCCCAGGCGTCCGACGGTGTCCTCTTCGCGCAAGCAATCCTTGAGGGTCAGGGCTACAGCCTGGATCAGACGATCGCCGACCAAATGTCCATAGTGGTCGTTGACCTGTTTGAAGTTGTCCAGATCAAGGAACAAAATACCAAAACGCTTATGCTCTTTAAGAGATGCGTCGATTTTTTCATAGATGGCATGACGGTTGGGCAGGCGCGTCAGCATGTCGATTGTGGCAAGCTCCAGCAGTCGCGCTTGCGCTTTGCGCTCTTCGGTAACATCAGTACCGGAACAGACCAGGTAACGCTCGTCGGGGCCGCTGCCGCTTTGGACGAACTTGTTGCGCCAGAGGATCTTGCGCACCCCATTCAGGGTATTGATTTCGCGCTCGACCTCGTACGCAGAGGAAGACTCGAAGAAACTGTTGATATTCGCCCGGGAAGGGCCCTGTTCGGCTGGCGTCATGAAGGAGTGCGCATTTTTCCCGATGACATCTTGCTCTCGCAAACCGGTAACTTCCTCGCACAGCTTGTTAAAGCGCAAAATATTACTGTTATGGTCGATAATGACAACTAAAGAGTTGACCTCTGATATGACCTGTTCGGCAAATTCCAGACCGTGGTTAAGGTCTTTGGCCACTGCCGGCGTATCCATGTAATCGGATGCAGTCCCAGACCAGGAGTCACTACCATTTTTCTTGCCTACCAGGCTTAACTTCTGGGGCTCGCCATAAAGTGTAACGTCAACATCCAGGTGCGATGTTACGCCGGTAAACGCCCGGATTTGATCGGCTTGCTCGGGCGGAAGCGCGAGCGCCATGTTTGCTGTTCCCTTAACGCCCTCGAGACGCAAGGCATCACTATCTGCAGAAAGCTGCCAGAAAGGGCTTCGTGTTCCAAAAAGGATGAACAGGAGCGACTCATTTAAGTCATTAAACATGGATACACCTCATTCTTCTATTTTCGGCGGCGCCGGCTTTTACATTATCGACAAGACAAAACCATACATACGCTGCGCCACAGTAAATAAATCTAAATCAGAGCGGCGGTCACCAAACTGTCATTCTGTTACGGAGTATAGAGGGACGCAACAATTTTCGCCAACTTCTTATCCCAGAAAACCCAAAAAATAGCAAATATATCAATGCCAACAGCCATTGACGATGTATGGCGCCAACAGTTATCCCCCAGAACCCCAATTTTAAAAAACCCGCCAGACATCACGCCTTGCGGGTTTTTGTCAGAAAAAGGCAAGCAGAAACTCTATTTAACCAATCCGTCCTTCCGGAACATTTCTTTAATACCACGCACCGCCTGCCGAATACGCTGCTCGTTTTCAATCAGGGCAAACCGTACATAATCGTCGCCGTACTCGCCAAACCCAATGCCGGGCGATACGGCAACCTTGGCGTCGTCCAGTACTTTTTTCGCAAATTCCAGCGAACCCAATTTTTGATAAAACTCGGGAATCTTTGCCCAGATATACATGGAGGCTTTGGGAATGTCGACCATCCAGCCCGCTTCGTGCAATCCTTTGACCAGTACATCGCGGCGGTTACGGTATTGCTCGACCACGTGAGCCACGCCGTCTTGCGGGCCTTCCAGGGCTGCAATTGCAGCAACCTGGATAGGAGTGAACGTACCGTAATCGTGATAGCTTTTAATACGCGCAAGCGCGTTGACCAGTTCGCGATTGCCCACCATGAAGCCAAT
>DATCVA010000132.1:0-14624 GCA_036567205.1 Eoetvoesiella sp.
TGGCGCTGCCGTGGTAGGTGCGATACAACAAAAATTGTTCGATCAGTGTTGCGTCGCCGGCCACAAAGCCGGAACGCAGGCCTGGAACGTTCGAGCGTTTAGACAGGCTGGAAAAACATACCAGAGAGCGGTAGTCTGAACGTCCTAATAGATTGGCGGCTTGTAGCGCGCCCAGGGGCTTGTCTGATTCGTCAAAGTAGATTTCCGAATAGCACTCATCGGCGGCAATGACAAAACTATATTTATCTGCCAGCGCAAATAGCGTTTTCCACTCTTCGAGCGTCATGACGTTGCCGGCCGGATTGCCCGGCGAGCAAACAAACAGTAGCTGGGTTTTATGCCAAATGTCCGCGGGTATCGCCGCCCAGTCATAACCGAAATTTCGTTCGGCTTGTGCGTTGATATAGTAGGGCTGTGCGCCGGCCAGCACGGCCGCACCTTCGTAGATCTGATAAAACGGATTAGGGCAAACCACAATCGCACCGGCGTTGGGATCTATAACCGTTTGAGCGAACGCAAACAAGGCTTCGCGTGATCCCAGCGCCGGCAATACTTGAGTCTCGGGGTCAGGTCGTTCAATGCTGTAGCGGCATGCAATCCAATCGGCAATCGTCCCGCGCAAGTTCGTATCGCCTTTGGTCGGCGGATACACCGACAAGCCATCCATGGCATCTTGCATCGCCTTGATGATGAGCGGGGCGGTAGCGTGTTTGGGTTCGCCAATCGAGAGATTGATGGGTGCTAAGGTGACTGGCGGGGTCTTTGCCTGAGCCAGCAGGGCTCGTAATTTCGCAAAGGGATAAGGATGAAGCGCGCTGAGTCGTGGGTTCATGAAGGCTGGGAGTTGATGTTAGCGGGTAATTTTAGCAAGCCTCGATCATCCTGTTCATACTTTTTTTGCAAAGGGGCGATTGACGGCAGCTTTATCGGCGTTTTTATATAGTCGGGGCATGTTGCGCACAAAAAAAATTCACGCTACACTAGCGAGCTTACCTTAGCGAACGTGGCGGAATTGGTAGACGCACCAGATTTAGGTTCTGGCGCCGAGAGGTGTGAGAGTTCGAGTCTCTCCGTTCGCACCAAATATTAAAAGCCCCCTAAAGAATATATATTTTCTTTAGGGGGCTTTTTCATTTCGCTTGGCTGCTTGACTCTTCCTCATAAATAATTTTCAACGTAAAGCAGCTTGCGAAGAATTCAATTTTTTAATGGCAGCAAGGTGCTTTACGCGGTTTAGCGAATCTTTAAAACAACGTAAATTGTTGCATTTAATAAACAAAATGTATCATTTTATGACTATACTGCGCCTTTTGCTTGGTGGTGGGGGTATCCAGTGGGTATGATATTTGCAACAAATCTTCGCTGGAATGTCATAACCGCAATCGATCCTGTTCGTAAAGGACCGGCAAGCCCATCAAGTGGTTCAAGCTTTCAATCCCACGCTTTGGTCGATGGTTTACGTCTGCACGAGGCTGTGGACGATGGCGCCTGCCAATATCATTCAGAATAGGGTTTGGCTTGCGCGAATAAATAAGGCCTCTTGAAGCGAAGAGTGGCATGTTGAAAGAGTGGCATGTTGATATTGCATGATTGTTTTGGGAAGTGAATACCTGAGCTATAAGCATCTATGGCAAAGGCGGGACAACATGTTCAATGGTAGTACGAGGAGCTACGGGGAGCCGTTTTAAACGCGTGGCGGCCGTATGGTGCCCCAGGTGTTTTAACGGTAAGGGCGGCGGGGGCTAAAGGAGTCTGGCTGGCTGTGTGGTCTGGGAACCCAGTCTACAGGTAGTTGCACAGCAGCCGTCTGTAGCTGCGTCAGTATAAAAATAAGAACTACAGAATATTCATTTATGCAAAATATACTCAATGAGTTGAGCGATGAGATACCCGTGGGTCTTGTCGTTGTTGATCCACATGGCGTAATAAAGCATATGAATCGCTGGATGGGGCTGTGGGCCGCAACGGCGCCAGATGACGTGATCGGTCGGCAGTTGTCCTTGGTATTTCCTGGCATTAATAGCGCGGCGTTGGCAGACAGGCTGGCGCGCAATAAAGATGCCGAAGGGAACAGGTACGAGAAGGAAGAGGATCTGTATTGGGCCGACGCTGGCTTAAGCCAGCTTTCAATTGGAAGCCGGCAATTGCATCAACTGGTCTGTTTTTCTTTTTTTGAAGACGTTGGAAAACCATGCCATGCGTTATTGTTTTACGATCCCGACGAAACAAAAATGTTTCATCGGGGGTTTGGCCTGGCTTTGCATCGCTTGCATGCGGCGCAAAGCATCCAGCGCCGTTTGCAGCGAAAACTGGAGCGTGCCAACAGCCACTTGCTGCAATCGGAAAAACTGGCGGGCATAGGCCAGCTGGCCGCTGGCGTTGCGCATGAAATCAACAATCCAATTGGGTATGTATTTTCCAATCTTAAAACACTTGCCTGCTATATGCGGGACATGCTCAAAATTATCGATGCTGTAGACAGCGCAGACACCGTGGGCGATTTACGTCAATTGAAGCGTACCTTGGAGTACGACTACATCCGAGGCGATGTAGAGGCGCTTATTGACGAATCTGAAGAAGGCATCAATCGCGTAAAGAAAATCATCACTGCGCTTAAGGATTTTTCGCACATTGATGAAGAAGGGTTTCATAAGGCAGATTTGCACAGGGGAATTGATACAACGCTTAGCATCGTGAATAACGAGATCAAATATAAAGCCAAAGTAATCAAGGACTATGCACGTCTGCCAAAAATTGACTGCAATGCGTCTCAGATTAATCAGGTTGTTATGAATCTACTGGTTAATGCTGCTCAAGCCATTACCAGTTTTGGAACCATTACCATCAGAACCGGGCACGAAGATCCGTGGGTTTGGGTTGAAATACAAGACTCAGGCCGAGGAATGGATGCGCCGACGGTCGGCAGAATTTTTGAGCCGTTTTTTACGACAAAGGCGTTGGGGACGGGCACGGGTCTGGGGCTTTCATTGTCTTATAGCATCGTGCAAAAGCATTACGGTCGTATCGAAGTATTCAGCGAACCAGGCGAAGGGGCTCGTTTTAGAGTCTGGTTACCCATAACCCATACTGAGTTACTGGATTTATAGGAGGACAACATAATGCTTGGTACATGGCCTATCGACGGCGCAGTAACGTTGCTGTTAGTGGACGACGACAAAAATATCACAAACAGTTTGCAGCGGGCGTTACGAGGCAAGCCTTACGATGTGCTAACCGCCCAGAACGGTGATGCAGCCCTTCAAATCCTTGAAAATAAAAGTGTGGATCTCGTTATATCCGATGGCCGCATGCCTGGGATGGACGGGGCTACATTATTGGCCGAGGTACAGCGCCGATGGCCCGACATAATACGCATCATGCTGACGGGCTATTCCGACATTAGCGCGACTATTAAGGCGATTAACGAGGGCCGGATTTACCGTTACCTCAGCAAGCCATGGAACGATGCGGAACTTTATGAAGTCATAGAAGACGCGCTAGCGCAGCAGGGGTCGGATCGCGAGCGCGCACGCCTTCAAGAGCTCACCAGCGAACAAAACGAGGTGCTTCAGGCGCTTAACGAAAATTTAGAAACCCATGTGCAGGAACGCACGGCGGAATTGACTCGCACCAATGAGTTGCTCCGTTGCGCTCATGCCGATTTGCAACGGGGTTATGCCACGACGACCGAGGTGTTGGCATCACTGGTTAATCAGCGATTACCTCAAGCCGAAGCAATAAGCAAACAAATTATGGCGTTGGTCGATGCGTTTTGCAAGGCTCAGGAGCTTCCCCAAAAGCTCAGCGATGACCTTGCAACGGCTGCCGCTTTGTATAACGTTGGAAAGCTGACCTGGCCCGATGCACTTATTGGCTTGCCTGCCGATCGAATGGACAGGGATCAGCGGGAACGTTACCGCGATTACCCCAGGAATGGGGAAGCGCTGTTAATAGCACTGGATCCGGCCAACGAGGCGGCGACGTTTATACGGCATCACCAGGAGCGCTGGGACGGGGCGGGTTTTCCTGATGGCCTGGCTGGACATGCTATTCCTTTGGGCGCAAGAATCCTTAAGCTGGCTGTGGATTTCGTTGAGATGCAAGAAGGGGTGGTTCTTACGCGAAAACTGACGCGTGAAGAGGTGCTGACAAGTATGCCCAAGTATGTAATGCGGCTCTATGACCCTATTTTATGCCCTCAGTTTGTCGAAGTCGCCAGTAAAGTCAGCGATGAGAAAGCTACAGGCGACGAGGCGGTTATAGCTCTTAATATCCCGGCCCTGGAGCCTGGAATGATAATGGTTCGGCATTTGCATGCCGCCAGCGGAATGCTATTGCTTAAAGAAGGCCAGGTTCTTACGGAAAACGTTATAAATAAATTGCAGGCCTTCGAGCAGAATGACGACATCACATACACCTTGCATGTACGGCGTCCCGAGCAGGATGAGAGCGAGGAATGAGTCAAGTTACGCCGGCAGGGACGGCATTGGCGCCGGCCCTTCCTTTACCGTATGAGGTTACCGAGGGGACCTCGCTCGAATCGCTGAAATGCATACTGGTGTTTCTGATTGCATTTACTCTTGGCTGGCTGGGACTGCTGGGCTATATCGATTATTTCTGGACGGATGGGGCAGCATTGGCCGGCCCGTTGATTTCGCCGCCGTGCGCCGCAGTGCTCTTATTGTGCGGCGCCATCATGCTTACCGTGCAAAACCGCAAGAATCTTTCGCGCACTCTGGCTGCCATCTTACTGGCTACAAGCGCATCCTGTTTTTTTTCTGATCTGTTTCCCGTGCTGGAGTTCGATAAGCCTGCAGCCTTTGGCATGCCGTTTCACATTAGTGGCATATGGACGGTGTTGTTTATCGCTCTGTCTATGGGACTGATCTTTTGTAGTGCCGGGCCGGCAGGCCGACGCATTGCCCGTTATCTGGGCATTGCGGTCGTTATGTGCGCAATGGTGTTTCGATTTGCGCCCTCGTGGTTATTTTTTAAAGTCGATAGTAGCGCAGATACGGCGAATATAGCCACCTTGCTGAGCCTCTTGGCCGGCTTCGCCGTTATAGTATTAAGCAGCAGGCATAAGCCAGAAAGTGTATTCGCTCATAAAACCATTGCCATTATCGGCATTCTGGGGGCATTGATGTCGACATTGGGCTGGTATGCCGTTACCGGGCACGCTTCTCAAGTCAGCGAAACAGCCATATCTTTGCACCCGGATGCTGTACGGACGCTATCCTCATGGCACGTACAGCCGTGGGTCTCAACCTTGCCCGCGCTATTGGCGGATATCGTTTTATTTATTGGTCTTGCATTTACATTTTTTCTGATCAGGACGAAGCAATTGGCGTCGGGTGTTCGTTATCGTTCTATCCAATTGCATTATCGTTCGCTACACGATCCTTTGACCAGCCTTCCGAATAAGCTGCAGCTTGAACGTGTGCTGACAGAGGCCTGCCTGGTGGCAAAAGCGGACGAAAGTGCTGTGTGGGTTGTACTGTTCGACCTGGATGGAATGAAGCTTATCAATGATTCCATGGGGCATAGCTTCGGGGACCGGATTCTTGTCGAGGTCGCGCAACGAATGCGTGGGGAGGTTGGTAAGAAAGGGTGTCTGGCCCGTATGGGCGGGGACGAGTTTGTCGTTGTTTTCGTGCGTGTTGGACGCGAAGAGGTATTAAGCTCGACACGCCGTATTGTTGCCGCGATTGCCAAGCCTTACTATATCGACAATATGCAGTTGCGATTAACTGCCAGCGCGGGTATTACAGTCAGCAGCGGTGATGTTGTTCAGCCCATGGAGCTTGTGCGTGAGGCCGATCTGGCAATGACACGAGCCAAGCGCGATGGCCGTAATACCTGGTATGAATATACTTCCGATTTAAGTTCGTTCGTTGCCGAGCGCCTGGCTTTGCGCACAGAGCTTCAAAAAGCACTGGACGAAGATAGTTTCGACTTGTTCTATCAGCCCTTGGTGGATGGTTATACAGGCCGCATAGTGGGGGTAGAAGCCTTGCTGCGCTGGCCCCATCCAACGCGGGGATACATCTCGCCGGCGGTCTTCATTCCCCTGGCTGAAGAGACCGGACAAATTATTCCGTTAAGCGACTGGGTATTGAATACCGCTTGCCGCCATATCAAGACGCTAAGAACCCGAAATTTATCTGATTTTCCCGTCATGGTGAATATCTCGCCGCTGCATTTTCAACGCGCCGACTTCATCGACAGCATCAGAAAGAAGTTACAGACCTATTCGCTTCCCTCACAATGCCTGGAAATTGAAATTACGGAAGGTGTTTTGTTGGATAACGCCGCGCATATTATTACCAAACTGGGCGAATTGAAAAAGCTGGGCGTAGCGATATCTCTTGATGATTTTGGCACGGGTTATTCCAGTCTTAATTACTTAAAGAACCTGCCTATCGATAAAATCAAGATAGACCGTTCTTTTGTAAGAGAAGTAATCAGTGATCGACATGACGCGGCAATTACCAAAGCCATTATCGATATGGCTCATCATTTGAATTTGAAAGTGGTTGCCGAAGGGGTTGAGACGGAATCTCAGTATTGGTTCTTAAAGCGTAATTTTTGCGACGAGTTTCAGGGGTATCTGTTCGCGAAACCTATGTCGTTCGGCGATCTTGAGCAAAGGTTGAAGGAGCAAGGGTGCAACGAAACTCTACCGGGGTCCAAATATAAAAGGGAGTCCGATCGCACACTATTGTTACTGGACGATGAAGAGAATATTTTAAAGGCGCTGACCCGACTATTGCGCCGCGACGGTTATCGCATACTGCTTGCCAAAACACCATCGGAAGCGTTTTCTATTCTGGCCACTCATAATGTTCAGGTTGTCGTGTCGGATCAGCGTATGCCCGAAATGACAGGCACGGAGTTTTTCAGCAGCGTCAAAGAGATCTATCCGGGAACAGTGCGTCTGATACTGTCAGGTTATACGGACTTGAGGTCTGTCACCGAAGCCATAAATCGCGGATCAATATATAAATTCCTGACCAAGCCGTGGGATGAAGAGGAATTGCGCGGAGAGATCGCGCAGGCTTTCAAGGGCTCTGCGCTGCAAGAGGCTTAGCGGCGGGAAGTCTGCAGGTGTTGTTAAGTTGTGCCCGCTCTCAACATCCAACGCATGTGTCCACGGCAACGGCTTAGCTGCGGGTTGTACTATTTAATAGACCGGGGGTTCGCCCTCGGGGCGGCGCTTAAAGCGTCTGTGAACCCAATAGTATTGGTCGGGTATCCGCTGAATCTGCGCTTCCAGAAAGCGGTTCATTGTATTGGCGTCAGCCTCTACATCGCCCGATGGGTAATCTTTAAGCGCTTCAAATATATGGAGCTTGTAACCCTGATAGTCCGGCTTGACTTCGGTAATAAACGGCACGACTCGAGCCCCGCTTAATTGGGCTAGTCTTGATACGGCAGTCAGCGTGCAGGCCTGAATTCCAAAGAAGGGTACAAAGACGGAGTCGCGCAAGCCAAAGTCCATGTCGGCAGCCAGCATGATGGGGGTGCCCGATTTCAAGATTCTGAGCGTGTTCCGGGCGCTGCTGCCGCGCGGTATCATTCGGGTGCCAAAGCGCGCCCGTTGTTCCAGCGCGATGTCGTCCGTGACCTCATCCGACATCGGTGTATAAAGCGAGGCAACGGGGTGGAAGATAGAGTAATACATGCAGCCAGCTTCAATGGCCGCGAAGTGAAATCCCAGGAAAATGGTTGGTTGTTCGTAAACATCGCCCAGTTCAATGGCGCTGTCCAATTCAACCAGGGCTTTAATTCGCCTGGCGCTGCCATACCATTGTATGCCGCGTTCGAAATAGCTTCGAATCACATGTTGAAACGACAACTGTGCCAAACGTTCACGTTCAAGGTCGGATTTTTCAGGAAAGCACAGGCGCAGGTTAGTCTGGACTACGCGCTTTCGTTTACTGGGAATCTTGTACAGCAGTGCACCGACCGATTCACCAAAGCGCGCAACAAGCCCATATGGCAAGAGACTCAGCAGGCGTAACAGGCTCGAAGTAAGGATGTTCTGGAGGCGAGGATTCAAAGTGCCCGTATATATGTATGAGTGTTAATGGATAAGATATTGATCTGGGACGAGCAGCGATCGTAACATGGCGGCGGTAACGGTTTACAGGCAAAGAATACTGTTGAGCCAGGCCGGGCAGGGCGGTTTTTGCGTATTGGCAGGTATGCGTACAATAAGGTAGTAAATACCACTTACTTCGGACTTCCTTAGTTTCCGGTAAAATATTCTGTTCTTTTGTTTAATTACTCTTTTATATAGGTCTCTAATGCAGCCCGTGGTTGAAACTCTGTCCGGCCTGGAGCGCCGTGTCGATCTGGTCGTTTCGGTGGCCGACATCGAAAAAGAAGTCCAGTCGCAGCTAAAGCGCGTCGCACGTACCGCTAAAATCCAAGGCTTTCGTCCAGGTAAAGCCCCGCTGGTTATGATCGAGCGTAGCCATGGCCCCGGCATTCGCTACGACGTGATTAACGCCGAAGTAGGCCGTGCACTCGATAAAGCCATCGAAACTGCTAAGCTTCGCGTCGCTGGCGTGCCTAATCTAGAGCCTAAAACGGAAGGCGTCGAAGAAGGCTTCATGGCCTTTTCCGCAACATTCGAGGTTTACCCTGAAGTAACCGCTCCTGATTTGTCAGCCTTGAAAGTCAAGCGTGCCAGTGTTGAGGTTGGCGATGCCGAAGTTCAGCGCACCATCGACATTTTGCGTAAGCAGCGTGCTACTTACGAAGCGCGTGAAGGCCGTGCCGCACAAGACGACGATCGCGTTACGCTTGACTTTACCGGCACTATTGACGGTGTCGCATTCGACGGCGGCTCGGCCGAAAAATTCCCGTTCGTGCTGGGCCAGGGACGCATGCTGCCCGAGTTCGAAACCGCCGTGCGGGGCATGAAAGCAGGCGAAAGCAAAACTTTCCCGCTCGAGTTCCCGGCCGATTACGGCGGCAAGGAAGTTGCCGGTAAAACTGCCGAGTTCGCCATTACCGTGACCGAAGTGGCCGAGGCTGTCTTGCCAGAAGTCAACGAAGAGTTTGCCAAATCCTTGGGGCAGCCCGAGGGCGACGTCGAAAAACTGTTGGCCGATGTGCGTGCCAACATCGAACGCGAAGTAAAAACCCGCTCGCAAGCACGTACCAAGACTAGCGTTATGGACGCTCTGGTCGAAGCATGCTCGTTCGATGTGCCCAAGGCACTCGTTGACAGCGATGCGCAAAGCCGTGTTGTGGCAGCTCGTGAAGAGCTCAAGCAGCGTGGCGTGCCCAATGCCGACTCCATGCCCATTCCGGCGGATGCATTTTCGGCTGAATCCGAACGGCGCGTACGCTTGGGGCTATTGGTTTCCGAGCTTGTTAGCAGCGCCGATCTCAAAGCCAAGCCCGAGCAAGTGCGCGCGCGCATCGAAGAGTTCGCGCAAAACTACGAGCAACCGGCTCAGGTCGTGGCGTACTACCTTGCCGATCGTCAGCGCCGTTCTGAAATCGAGGCTATAGTCCTTGAGGACAACGTTGTGGACTATGTTTTGTCCAAAGCGCAGGTTTCCGACGAAAACGTCGCCTTTGATGAACTAATGGGGACTGCATAAATGCAGCGATTCACTGATTATTACGCGGCAATGTATGGTGGAAACTCGGTTGCTCCTACCGGATTGGGTTATGTCCCTATCGTTATAGAGCAATCGGGTCGTGGCGAGCGTTCGTACGACATCTACTCGCGCTTGCTGCGTGAGCGGGTTATTTTCTTTGTTGGGCCGGTTAATGACCAGTCTGCCAACCTGGTCGTTGCGCAGTTGCTTTTTCTCGAGTCCGAAAATCCCGACAAGGATATTTCGCTCTACATCAACTCGCCGGGTGGGTCAGTGTATGCAGGCTTGGCCATTTACGACACCATGCAGTTTGTAAAGCCTGACGTATCTACGTTATGTACCGGCATTGCAGCCAGCATGGGGGCGTTTTTGCTGTCGGCAGGCGCGAAAGGCAAGCGTTATACCTTGCCCAACTCGCGCATCATGATTCACCAGCCCTCGGGCGGTGCACAAGGCCAGGCGTCCGACATTCAAATCCAGGCTCGCGAAATCCTTAGTTTGCGCGAACGGCTTAATGGTATTTTGGCCAAAAATACCGGACAGTCAATCGAGCGTATAGAAGAAGACACCGAGCGTGACAATTTCATGTCCGCCGAAGATGCGGTATCGTATGGTTTAGTAGATAAAGTACTGGTTTCTCGTTCCGACGAAGAGTAATCAGCCGGTCGGCGAAAAGGCACGGCTTTTTCGCCGGTTATGACCCGACGGGGCAATGGTTGCATTGGCCCTGTCAACTGGAACAATCGAAGAGTTTTATGCCTGAAAAAAAAGGATCGGCAGACGAAAAGGTGCTGCATTGTTCGTTTTGCAACAAAAGCCAGCACGAAGTTCGCAAGCTTATTGCTGGGCCCTCGGTGTTTATTTGTGATGAGTGTATCGATCTTTGCAACGATATCATTATCGAAGAAACACAAGAAGCGGCCCGCGATGCGGTGCGTAACGAATTGCCGACGCCCCAGGAAATCAAAACATTTCTTGATGGTTATGTGATTGGGCAAAATACGCCCAAGCGCAATTTGGCTGTGGCGGTTTATAACCACTACAAGCGTATACGTTACGGCGAAGTCAAGGGTGACGAAGTCGAACTGTCGAAAAGCAATATTTTGCTGATTGGCCCTACGGGTTCGGGCAAAACCCTGTTGGCTCAAACCCTGGCTCGTATGCTGGACGTACCTTTCGTCATGGCCGATGCAACGACGCTGACTGAAGCGGGTTATGTTGGTGAAGATGTCGAAAACATTGTTCAAAAATTGTTGCAAAATTGCAATTACGATGTTGAAAAGGCCCAGCGCGCCATTATTTATATCGATGAAATCGACAAGATTTCACGTAAGTCCGACAATCCGTCCATTACACGCGATGTGTCTGGCGAGGGTGTGCAGCAAGCATTGCTCAAGCTAATCGAGGGCACTGTAGCCTCGGTGCCGCCTCAAGGCGGACGCAAGCATCCCAACCAGGATTTCGTGCAGGTTGATACCACCAATATCCTGTTTATTGTGGGTGGCGCCTTTGATGGACTGGACAAGGTCATTCGCAACCGCACCGAAAAATCCGGTATTGGTTTTTCGGCTTCAGTGCGCGCCAAGTCCGAGCGCGGGGTCGGCGAGCTTTTTGCCGAAGTCGAGCCCGAAGATCTGATCAAGTTTGGTTTGATTCCCGAACTTGTTGGCCGTTTGCCTGTTGTTGCAACACTTGAAGAGCTTCAGGAAGATACATTGGTTCGTATTCTTACCGAACCTAAAAACTCGCTGATCAAGCAGTTTCAAAAACTGTTTGAAATGGAAGACGTCGAACTTGACGTACGCCCGCAGGCGCTTACGGCCATTGCTCAGCGCGCTCTTAAACGCCGCACCGGGGCACGTGGCTTGCGTTCTATCGTCGAGCAGGCTCTGCTCAGTACTATGTATGAACTTCCATCGCTTAAAAACGTCAAACGAGTGGTGTTGGACGATAAAGCAGTTACCGGAGAAGGGGCGCCCTTGCTTATTTACGCCGACGAGGACACCCAGTCCCCCGAGCAAAAAAAGACGGGCCTGCCCAAGCTAAAGGATGCGGCAGCCTAAGGAAATTATTAAATAACCTTAGGAAATGTGGGTTTATCGACGTGACGACTTGAAAATTTCGCTATCGTCACTACATTCACCTATATGTAGTACTACGAAAGGGAGGCTAATGCTTCCCTTTCGTTTCTAAAGTAGCGTTTTTTAAGGAACTTACTATGTCTGCGAGCCAGATTCTTTCTTCAGAACCCATGGACTTGCCCCTTTTGCCTTTGCGTGATGTGGTGGTATTTCCGCACATGGTGATTCCTCTGTTCGTCGGCCGGCCCCGTTCCATCAAGGCTTTGGAACTGGCCATGGAAGCCGGCAACAATATTATGCTGGTTGCACAAAAGTCTGCCAGCAAAGATGACCCGACCCCGGACGATTTATACGAGATAGGGTGTGCGGCCAGTATTTTGCAAATGCTTAAATTGCCCGATGGTACGGTTAAGGTGCTGGTCGAGGGCTTGCAACGCGCCCGCATACAAAGCGTGACCGACGCTGAAACTCACTTTACGGCAAATATTGTCCCGGTAGCGCCCGAG
Organism: Eoetvoesiella sp.; assembly: GCA_036567205.1. Classification (GTDB taxonomy): domain Bacteria; phylum Pseudomonadota; class Gammaproteobacteria; order Burkholderiales; family Burkholderiaceae_B; genus DATCVA01. The sequence goes on from DATCVA010000132.1 coordinate 12,208, forward strand.
GCCGAGCAAGGCGCCGAGTCCGAGGCTTTGCGCCGCACCGTAGTGGCTCAATTCGAGCAATACGTTAAGCTCAATAAAAAAATACCTCAGGAAATTCTAACCTCGCTCACCGGTATCGACGACGCCGGTCGCCTGGCCGACACTATTTCTGCACATTTACCGCTTAAGCTCGAGCAAAAACAAAAAATGCTTGAAGTAACGGTTACCGCAGAGCGTCTTGAAAATTTGCTGTCTCAACTTGAAGCCGAAATCGATATTCTTCAGGTCGAAAAACGCATTCGTGGCCGCGTTAAAAAGCAAATGGAGAAAAGCCAGCGCGATTATTACTTAAACGAGCAGGTCAAGGCGATTCAAAAAGAGCTTGGCGAGGGTGAGGAAGGCGCCGATATTGAAGAGCTCGAGAAAAAAATAGCGTCTGCCCAGTTGCCTAAAGAAGCGCAAAAAAAGGCCGATGCCGAGCTAAAGAAATTGAAGCTTATGTCGCCCATGTCGGCGGAAGCCACTGTGGTGCGTAACTACATCGATACGCTGATTGGGCTGCCGTGGCGCAAAAAGAGCCGTATCAATAATTCAATTTCGAATGCGGAAAACGTACTCGATACGGATCACTATGGGCTCGAGAAAGTTAAAGAGCGCATTATCGAGTACCTGGCGGTACAGCAGCGTGTCGATAAGCTGAAGGCTCCCATCCTGTGTCTGGTCGGTCCTCCGGGCGTGGGCAAAACTTCTCTTGGGCAATCCATTGCCCGCGCCACCAATCGCAAGTTTGTGCGCATGGCTCTGGGTGGCGTGCGCGACGAGGCCGAGATTCGCGGGCATCGGCGTACCTATATCGGTTCCATGCCGGGCAAAATTCTGCAGAACATGACTAAGGTCAGCGTGCGCAATCCGCTTTTCTTGCTCGATGAAATCGACAAGATGGGGGCGGATTTTCGTGGGGACCCATCCTCGGCTCTGCTCGAGGTGCTTGACCCGGAACAAAACCATACGTTTCAGGATCATTATGTCGAAGTTGACTTTGATCTTTCCGATGTTATGTTCGTGGCTACCAGCAATACGCTGAATATTCCGCCGGCGTTGCTGGATCGTATGGAAGTTATTCGCTTGTCAGGCTATACCGAAGATGAAAAAGTGCATATTGCATTCGATCATCTATTGCCCAAGCTAATGAAGAACAACGGTGTTCAAGAGGGCGAAATGACGCTCGATGAATCCGCTGTCCGCGATATCGTACGTTATTACACTCGAGAAGCCGGCGTGCGCGCGCTCGAACGTGAAATTAGCAAAATTTGCCGCAAAGTCGTTAAGAAGACCTTGGAAACCAATCCCGACTCAGCTCGGGTCCGAGGGCGAAAAACGGGTACGTCAGGGGCGGTGGTCAACGTTCTCGTTAATGCCGATAATCTTAGCGACTTTTTGGGTGTGCGCCGTTATACCTTCGGCATGGCTGAAAAAGAAAATAAGATCGGGCAGGTTACCGGCTTGGCATGGACTGAAGTTGGCGGCGAGTTGCTTACCATCGAAGTGGCCGATATGCCCGGCAAAGGCGTTGTGACGCGTACCGGATCACTGGGCGATGTTATGAAAGAATCGGTCGAGGCCGCCCGTACTGTGGTCCGTTCAAGGGCACAAAAGTGGGGTATACCCAATACTGCTTTCGAAAAACGTGATTTGCATGTGCACTTTCCTGAAGGAGCTACTCCTAAAGACGGTCCTTCGGCCGGCGGTGCTATTACAACGGCTATGGTGTCGGCGTTAACCGGTATTCCAGTACGTGCCGACGTGGCTATGACCGGTGAAATTACCCTGCGTGGCGAAATTTTAGCGATTGGCGGTCTTAAGGAAAAACTGCTGGCGGCTCATCGCGGTGGCATCAAGACTGTCATGATTCCAGAAGAAAACGTTAAAGATCTGGCCGATATTCCAGATAACGTCAAGAATCAGCTGGAAATCATTCCGGTACGCTGGATTGACCGGGTTCTCGAGGTTGCGTTGCAGCATATGCCCACTCCCTTATCCGACGAAGAGGTTGCACGTCTGGCGGCTGAATCGGTGGCCAACGCTAAGAAAGTAGCGGATGAGACGTCTGGTGGACTGATGAAGCATTAACTTAATTACCAAAACGCCTTGATTGGTTAAGGCGCTTCAAACCGTTGACGAACCCTCGCATCAAAGCGAGGGTTCGTCGTAACAAGATGTGCTAAAAAGAAGCCGCTGCCCAAGACTCTTCCGATAATGCCGGATCGAGCAAGGGCCTGAGGAAGGAGATTGTTTTTCGATGATTGGTTCTGAACCTACACTTTTTACCCTGGCTGCCGATCTGGCCGCGGGCCGTACAAGTAGCCGTGCCTTGACCGACGCATGTTTGTCCCGTATCGCTGATGATGGCGGTAACGGAGGTAATGCCTATACTTTAG